>DJIW01000129.1:0-7969 GCA_002433805.1 Competibacteraceae bacterium UBA6584
CCATCATTCCACCGGACCTGCGCAAAAAGCCACACAGGCCGGTGAATTCAGACGTTCGATCACACAGAACGCCGGCCGCGCGCGTGTCTATCATCGGCGTCGCCGGCCAAATTGCCCGCCTCTGCGGTCGGCTTAACCGGAACGTTATGCGGCAAGTTTCAATGGGTCGTTTTCAGACAGATTCTTACTCTTCCCGTTCGCGCTCAATCGCCCGATAGCCGATGTCCGTCCGGTAATAAGCGCCGTTCCAATGGATTTGTTTGGCCAGATGGTACGCCAGGTTTTGAGCCTCGGCGACCGTGGTGCCGAGCGCGGTGGCGCACAGCACCCGCCCGCCGTGCGTGACCACGGAACCGTTTTTTAAATCGCGGGTTCCTGCGTGAAAAAGCTTAATTCCCGTTGGCTCGCTGGATTGATGCGGCAAGCCTTCAATCGCGTCGCCCTTGCGATACGGCCCCGGATAACCGGCGGCGGCCATCACCACCCCCAGCGCCGGCCGCGAATCCCAATCCGCCTCGATCTCGTTCAACCGCCCGTCCAGCGTCGCCTCGCATAATTCCACCAGATCGGAACGCAACCGCATGATGAGCGGCTGGGTTTCGGGATCGCCCAACCGGCAGTTGTATTCCAGCACCTTGGGGCCGTCTTCGGTGATCATCAACCCGGCGTAGAGAAACCCGACATAGCGGCAGCCTTCAGCCGCCATGCCGCGCACGGTCGGTTCGATCACCTCGGCCATGATCCGGTCATGCAGTTCGGGCGTCACCACCGGCGCGGGCGAATACGCGCCCATGCCGCCGGTGTTGGGGCCACGGTCGCCGTTGTCGCGCGCCTTGTGATCTTGCGAGGAGGCAAAGGGAAGAATGTGCTCGCCGTCGGTCATCACGATAAAACTGGCTTCCTCGCCTTCCAGAAATTCTTCCACCACCGCCCGGCGGCCGGCCTCGCCAAAATCCGCGCCGCTCAACATGCCGCGCACGGCGGCGATGGCTTCCAGTTCGCTTTGCGCCAGAATCACACCCTTGCCGGCGGCCAGCCCGTCGGCCTTGACCACGACCGGCGCGCCCATTGCGCTGATATAGGCTTCCGCCGCGTCGGGGTCGGTAAAACTCTGGTAGCGGGCGGTGGGGATGCCGTGGCGGGCCAGAAAATCCTTGGTAAAGGTCTTGGAGCCCTCCAGTTGCGCCGCCGCCTTGGACGGTCCGAAACAGCGCAATCCCGCTTTCTCGAACAAGTCGGTAATGCCCAACACCAGCGGCACTTCCGGGCCGATGAGGGTGAGATCGACGTCATGGCCCCGCGCGAACTTGAGCAACTCCGGCAGATCGTCAGCGGTGATGGAAAGGTTGGTGACTTTAGCTTCTCGCGCGGTGCCGGCGTTACCGGGCGCGACGTAGACATTCCGCACGCGGCTGGATTGCGCGGCCTTCCACGCTAGCGCGTGTTCGCGGCCACCGCCGCCCACGATCAAAATATTCATGTCGGATCTATGCCTCCATACCTGGATTTGAGTGGCGGATCAGTGGCGGAAATGCCGCATCCCGGTAAACGCCATGGTCATGCCGCGTTCGTCGGCGGCGGCGATCACTTCTTTATCGCGCATCGAACCCCCCGGCTGGATAACGGCGGTGATGCCGTAGTCGGCGGCGAGATCGACGCCGTCGCGAAACGGAAAAAAAGCGTCGGAGCCCATCGCCGCGCCTTTCAAATCGAGCGCTTCCTCGGCCGCTTTCATGGCGGCGATCCGGGCCGAAAACACCCGGCTCATCTGCCCCGCCCCAACGCCGAGGATCATCCCGTCCCGACCGTAGACGATGGCGTTGGATTTGACGAATTTCACCACCCTCCAGACGAAGAGCAGGTCGGCCAGTTCCTGATCGCTGGGCTTGCGCTGGGTGACTATTTTTAGATCGGCGGGCGCGACCTGGCCCAGATCCCGATCCTGCACCAGCAAACCGCCGGTCACCCGCTTGTAGTCCCAGCCCGGCGCGCGTGGCTCGCTCCACTGGCCGCAGGCCAACACCCGCACGTTCTGCTTGCTGGCGGTCGCCGCCAGCGCGTCCGGCGTCACCTCCGGCGCGATGATCACCTCGACGAATTGCCGGTCCACAATCGCCTTGGCGGTCGCGCCGTCCAGCGGACGGTTGAAGGCGATGATCCCGCCGAAGGCCGAGGTCGGATCGGCCTTATACGCCTGGTCGTAAGCCTCTAGCAGGTTCGAGCCGACCGCCACGCCGCAGGGATTGGCGTGCTTGACGATCACGCAGGCCGGCGCGGTGAAGCTCTTGACGCATTCCAGCGCGGCGTCGGTATCGGCGACGTTGTTGTAGGACAGTTCCTTGCCCTGCAACTGGCGGGCGGTGGCGATGCAGGCTTCCGCCGGCTGGGGTTCGACGTAAAACGCCGCGCCCTGATGTGGATTTTCGCCGTAACGCATTTCCTGCGCCTTGCGAAATTGCGCGCTGAAGGTGCGCGGAAAGGGATCGCGTTCGCCCTCGCTTTTGATCGAACCGAGATAATTGGCGATGGCGCCGTCGTAGCGGGCCGTGTGCTCGAACACCTTGACCGCCAGATCGAAGCGGGTGGCGGGGCTGATCGCGCCACCGCGCTCGCCCATTTCCCGCAGCACGCGCTCGTAATCAATGGCGTCGGTGACCACCGCGACCGCCGCGTGATTCTTGGCCGCCGCCCGCAGCATCGCCGGCCCGCCGATATCGATGTTTTCGATGGCGTCCGCCAACGAACAGTCGAGCTTGGCGACCGTGGCCTCAAACGGATACAGGTTGACCACCAACAAATCGATGGGCGGGATGCCGTGGGCGGCCATCGCCGCGTCATCCTCGCCGCGCCGGCCCAGCAAACCGCCGTGAATTTTCGGGTGCAAGGTCTTGAGCCGGCCGTCCATCATCTCCGGAAAACCGGTGTAATCGGCCACCTCGATGACCGGGACGCCGCTGCCGGCCAGCAGCTTGGCGGTGCCGCCGGTGGAAAGGATTTCCACGCCCCGTTCGACCAGGGCGCGAGCAAAGTCGACGATGCCGGTCTTATCGGACACGCTCATCAAGGCGCGGCGGACGGGAAGGGAGTCGGTTGGATTCATGGTAGGTTTCCGTGGCAGGACATGACGGGGGCTAACGAGGGGCGGCCTTCAATCGGCGTTCACTGGGATCGGACCGAAATACAGATCGTAAAATCGGTTCTTTTCCGGGTCGTACTGCAGCAGTTCGCCGTTCTCCAGATCGTAATACCAACCGAACAAATGCAACCGGCCGTCCTCGACTCGCGCGCGGATAAAAGGAAAAGTCATCAAATTGGTTAAGGACGCATGGATGCCGGCCCGCTCGCAAGCCCGTTGCTTGAATTCGCGGCTGGCGCTCGGCCAGCGCTCCAGCACCTGATCGCGCGCCGAGCGGGCGATTTTCATCCAGGGGGCGATAAAGCCCTCGCCTTCCGCGTTCTCGCCGTAGCCGTCCAACAGCGCGCTGATCCCGCCGCAGTGCGAATGACCGAGCACGATGATGTTGCGGACGTTCAAATTGCACACCGCGAACTCCAGGGCGGCGCTGGTGCCGTGGTAAACCCCGGAGGTTTCGTAAGGCGGCACCAGATTGGCGACGTTGCGCACCACGAACATGCTGCCCGGCGCGGTATCCATCAAGATCGCCGGATCGACTCGGGAATCGATGCAGCCGATCAAGAGCGTATGCGGCGTTTGGCCTTTCATCGCCAAGCGGTTGTACAGCTCTCGATTGGGCTCGAAAATCTTGACCCGGAAACGCTGAAAACCCTCCAGCAGATCGTTAACCTCGCTCACGCTGCGCCACCTCGGTCATTGGGTTATTGGGGTTAGTTTGGCATTATACCGTGTCGCTATCGAACCTTGCGCCCGGAGCACCTCCATGCAATGCGTCATTTACAAAAGCTCGAAAAAGCAGGATACCTATCTCTACCTGGCGTCTGGGGATGATTTTTCAAAAGTACCCGAAAACTTGCTGAAATTGTTGGGCTCGCCGATCCACGTGATGGATCTGGACCTGTCGCCCGAGCGCAAGCTGGCGCAAGAGGATGTCACGGAGGTCTTGCGCAACCTTCAAGAGCGCGGCTGGCACTTGCAGATGCCGCGTCAGGAAGAATGGCCGGGCTTCAAGCCGCAACTCAAACACTGATCACCCGGAAACCCCGCGCATGTTCTCCGAACGCATCGACCGCTTGACCAGCTCCCTGATTCGGGAGCTGTTGGCCCTGACCCAAAAACCCGACATCATCTCTTTTGCCGGCGGCCTGCCGGCCCGCGACGCCATGCCGCTGCTGAATTTGGGCGACTTGCCGCCCGAGCTGAGCCAGTACGGCACCACCGACGGCGAACCGGAACTGCGCGCGGCCATCGCCGGCCAACTGGCCGGATTGGGGTTGCGCTGCCGGCCTGAACAGGTGCTGATCACGACCGGCTCGCAGCAGGGCATCGATCTGGTTTCCAAGCTCTACATCGACCCCGGCACGCCGGTGGCGGTGGAAGCGCCGAGCTATCTGGCGGCCTTGCAATCGTTCCGATTGTTCGGGGCTCGCTTTGAGGAATTGCCCTTGTCGGCCGACGGCATCGATCCCCAGCAGCTCCGTCAAATCCTGCTGCGCCACCGGCCCGCCTTGCTGTACCTCATCCCGACGTTCCAAAATCCGGCCGGCGTCTGCTACAACGAAGCGACCCGCGCCGCGGTCGCCGAGATCCTGCGCGAAACCGGCACGCCCTTGTTGGAAGACGAACCCTACCGGGAATTGGTCTACGAGCCGGTCGACCGCACCCCGCTTTGCGCCCGCTTGCGCGAGAGCGATAGCTGGATGTACATGGGCACCTTTTCCAAGACCGGCATTCCCGGCTTGCGGGTCGGTTACATCGTGGCCTCCGCCGATGTGCATCCCTACCTGGTGCGGCTCAAGCAATCGACCGACCTGCATACCAACCGCATCGGCCAGTGGTGGTGCGCCCGTTTTATCAACGCCCGCGATTACCCCGCGCATCTGGAACGGCTGCGGGCCTTTTACCGGGAACGGCGCGACGCCATGCAAGCGGCGCTCGGCCGCCATCTCGGCGATTTAGCTGAATGGACTCCGCCCAACGGCGGCTTGTTCTTCTGGGTGCGCTTGAAAGGCGGCGGCGACACCCGCGCCTTGCTGGTGAAAGCCTTGGAACGCAAGGTGGCGTTCATGCCGGGGGAGGCGTTCTTCGCCAATCCCGATCCCCGCCACGGCGCTTACATGCGGCTCAACTTCAGTCATGCCACCCCCGAGCAACTGGAACGCGGGATGCAGGTGCTGGCGGAGGTGATCCGCGAACAGCACAGCGCGGCCAACAGCCAGAACACCGCCGGAGTGGTGGAAATCTAGCGGCGTTTAGCTCGCGATGCGCCGGCCGTGCTGGCCTGCGGACATCCCAGCGCAAATCCGCCGCCGACAGCGTTGCGCCGGATGGGTCCGCACCGGCCAAGACGGGAGCGGTCGGCTCATGTTGAAACGCTCCGGCCGTCTTGAGCGTTTCATTTTGACACAGCATGGTTCGCGGATGGATTCCGCGCCAAGCTCGCCAGCGGGTTCGAGATCGAGGCTTGAATTGGAATTCACATTCGCCACTGCCTTGAAGGCATGAGCTCTATCGACCGATCAGCGGCTTCAAATCCGCAAGGACCGACATCTTTCTAGCGCCGGGATCAGGCTTTATGATGCCATGATTGAAAATGGCGCGATTTTTTCAATGGTTCCCGATGGCCTGTGCTTTTCCGAAACTCAAACCGATCCGCAACATCGCCAAGCTAGCGGCCATGCCGTCTGATCGGCGTCAACGAACGTGTATCTTGGAGCGGCTGTCATGAAAGCAAAACCGGTCTCAACCCGCTTAACACCCGCAGTGCTTGCCGTGCTCTGGTGCTTGCTGACTTTGTTCAGCCCCGCCGCGCAACCCGCGCCGGTCGCCTATCTGGAATCCCCCTCGCCGCAAGCCTATTTCCGCAGCGGGATCGGCTTGATCCGGGGCTGGTCGTGTGAGGCGGGGCCCGTCGAGATCAGCGTCGACGGCGGGCCGCTCCAGGCGACAGGGTACGGCACCGAGCGGCCCGACACCGCAACGGTGTGCGGGCGCACCAACACCGGCTTTGGGCTGATTTACAACTGGAACCGCCTCGGTCAAGGCGTCCATAACCTGCGGGCGCTGGTGGGCGGCGTCGAATTCGCCAACGTCAACTTCACGGTCGCCACGCTGGGCGGTGAATTCATCACCGGATTGACCGGAACCTATACGGTGCCGGATTTTCCCGCGCCGGGCGCTACCGCCAGGATCAGTTGGTCGCAGCCGCATCAGAACTTTGTGTTCATCCGCCAAACCAACGCGCCGCCGGTCGACAATCCACCCCGTTCGACCCAAGCGCGGCTGGAATCGCCCGAGCAAGGCTCGTCCGAAAGCGGCATCGGCCTGATCCGGGGTTGGGTCTGTTCGGCCAGCCGCGTCGAGATCAGCATCGACGGCGGGCCGCTGATGGCCACCGCCCAAGGCACCGACCGGCCCGATACGGCGCAAGCCTGCAACCGTACCGATACCGGCTTTGGATTGACCCACAACTGGAACAGCACCGGCGACGGGGTTCACAACATCCGCGCGTTCGCCGACGGGGTGGAGTTCGCCAACGTCAATTTCAACGTGACGACCTTAGGCGCTCCTTTTCTGACCGGCCTGCTGGATAAAATCCGCTTGCTGGGCTTTCCGGGCGCGGGAACGGCGGCCACCGCCCAAGCGGCGGGCGCTGAGACCGCCACCACCGTCCAGTGGTCCGAACCCGATCAGAACTTTGTGATCGCCGATTCCACCGCCACCGGTTTCAAAATCGCCGTCGTTTCCGCCGTCACCGATCTTTTGAACAAATTCGCCGTGTTGGGGGTCAGCTCTCAGTCATCGGATAGCATCGGCGTCCATGCCAGCAAAAACGCCCAAGGCCAGCCCAGCGATATCAGCGGGTTGACGTGGGCGGACACCAACACCCAAGCCTGGGCCGATTTGCGTCTGGGCGCGGATGGCCTGCCCAACGCCTATCAAGACTCCTCCGGCGCGCGAGCGCAATTGAGTCAGATCACCGCCAATTCCGTGACCGTTCAATTTCTCGACGCCTCCGGTCAGGCCCGAGGCAATCCAGTGACCACGACGATCAACGGCGGTTTTCTGCAAATTCTGCAACAAGCGGCCAACCAGATTAAGGGGCTAGCTCCAGCCGCTTCATCCTCTCAGCAAGCCTTGATCGGGCGCGTTGGATTGGCGGACGCGGACGAGGCGGCCTCTTCCATCAGCGATGCGATCCGTTTTTCCTTAAACGCCCTCTTAGTCAGATTGTTTGGATCAGGCAGTATCGCGACGGGCGAGCTGCTATGCGCGATCCGCACGGCCGCCAACACCGCCGGAGTGGCCAGCACCGTCGCCGCAACCGGCTGTCAGTCGCCGATGATCACCAACTTTCTGGCGCTGGCCAACAATCCGAGCACCCAAGCCTCGGCCTTGGATGCGGCCTTGGACAGGAGAGTGGAACAAGCCCTGCTGCTGGTGCAAGACGTGACGGTGGCGCCTTGCGCGGCCCCGGCCGACAGCGCTGGCTGCTTGTTACCGGCGGCGGCCGCGCTGCGGCAAGTCGCCGCTCCTCCGGCCAGGCAACTCCTTCCCGATGATGTCCCACCCGTCAATATCGCCGTACCGAACGTCGTCGGGCTGAATTCCAGCGCCGCGTCGACAGCCATTACGACTGCGGGGTTGACGGTAGGGAACATCCTTGATGAAACCAGTTCCACAGTTCCAGCCGGCAATATCATCAGGCAAGAACCTCTCGCTGGCACATCTGTTGTGCCAGGGACCAAAGTCAATCTAGTACGTTCCTCCGGCCTGACTCCAATAACTGTACCTGACGTGCGCGGGCAATCCCAGAGCGCGGCGACCAGCGCC
>DJIW01000129.1:8242-8399 GCA_002433805.1 Competibacteraceae bacterium UBA6584
GCAGGCAACGTCACCCAAGAGGCCAGCTCCACCGTCCCCCAAGGCAGCGTCATCCGCCAAACCCCCGCCGCCGGCGCGCGGGTCGCGCCCGGCTCGAACGTCGACTTGGTGATCTCCTCGGGCTCCAGCACCGTCAGCGTCCCCAACGTCGTGGGGC
>DJIW01000129.1:8646-25829 GCA_002433805.1 Competibacteraceae bacterium UBA6584
GCAGGCAACGTCACCCAAGAGGCTAGTTCCACAATCACCGCCGGCTCTGTCATCAGACAAAGTCCAGCACCCGGCACATTAGTCCCGCGCGCTACCACTGTAGATTTAGTCGTATCATCTGGCACTCAAACAGTCGCCGTGCCTGAATTAACCGGCATGACGCAAAGTACCGCCATTTCCGTATTGCAAAATACGAACCTGACCATTGGACAAATAGGTTGCAGAGATAACAACATAAGCCCTGGTCCGGCCCCTGTTGATACTGTCGCTAGCCAGTATCCCAGTGCGGGTTCTTTAGTGCCTAGAGGTTCGGCCGTTGATATTGATATATACAGATCTCGAACATTTCCTTGCGACAGTGTCATGCCTTAATTTTTGAGATCCAGTTCTAATTAATGAAGCAGGTAAGCCTTAGCTCCTGCTTCATTATCTTTAATTTTCTTGCGAAAACTGCTCGAACAGCGGTTCGAAAACCGCAATCGCCAACCCCGCAAACTCCGCATCCAACGGATCGATAGTCTGAAACGCCAAGCGATAAAAGGCATCGTCCCGCTCCGGCCGCGATTTTCCGAACTCATCGCCTTCCCAAACCTTGCGCGCCGCCCATAACGCCTTGTCCGCATCCTGCTCCTTGCGCAGTCGCTCCACATAGGCCAAGGCGCTTTTCGGAAAAAAAGCCAATAACCGCCGCGAACCCTGCCAATAAAGCTCCAGCAGCGACCGAAGCTGCGCCTCCGCATCCTTCAGCGGCGACAACATCACCTCCCGATCCTCGGCCACCCAATGGCTTTGCAGGGGAATGCCGGTTGGAGCCGCCGCATTCAACGCCAGATGATGCAGCCACAGCCGCAAATAATCGTGGGCTTTCATAAAGGCCAATCGATACCCCACCCATCCCGCCGGCGTCAGCCCGGTCAACCGGTCCACCAGCCGAAATTCGCCGAGCGTCAAGTCCACATTCAGCCATTCCGTCCCACGGCGCGGCACCGTTCTGCCCAGCCGTCCGGCGAAGCGCGCCACCCGCTCTTGCGCCGAGGAAAACACGCAATCGCCGACCTGGCCGTGCGGCAACGCTCCGCTCGCTCGCATCACCTTCCGAATTTCGGAGGCCGGTTTGCCGTTTTGATGCAGCGCCAACATCCGACCGACCAGCTGATAGTTTTCCAGCCCGTCGAGCACGAACGGTTCTCGGGTCGCCAAGCTTTCTTCGCGCTCCTCCGGCCGGATGCCCAAGCGCTCGCGCAACAACCAGCGCGCGGGATTTTTGAAAAAGTTCGCCAGCGTTTCCAGCGTCACGGTCCGCAAACCCGGTTCCGGTTCCGGCAGTTCGCCCGCCATCAGCAGCGCGGCTTCCCGCTCGCCCCGCCCCGCCTGGCGGCTGGCCTCCACCCATTCCCGCGCGAAACTGAACAAGCCCGAGCGCCCGTCAAAATAACGCCGGCTGAAGGCTTGCAGGGGATGGCGGGTGATCAGACGCTCGCTCGCTTGGCCGCCCTCGGATCGATAAAAGCCTCGATTCACCGCATCCAGCAACTCGCTGAGCAGCACCGACGGCGGCAGCACGGAATTGTCGCGGATGTTTTGTCCGACGTAGCTCAGATACAGACAGCGGCGGGCCGAAAGCACGGTTTCCAGAAACAAATAGCGGTCGTCCTGGCGGCGCGAGCGGTCGCCGCGCCGGAAGCGGGTCGCCATTAAATCAAAACCTGTCGGCCGGCGCGGGCGCGGATACGCATCGTCGTTCATGCCGATCAAACACACCACCGCGAACGGAATGCTGCGCATCGGCACCATCGCGCAGCAGGTGACGCCGCCACCTAGAAACCGGCCCGGCTGCCCTTCAAGGACGTTGAGCTGAAGCCGCAACGCCGATTTCACTACCCCCAACGTGACTGGCTCGCCGAAATCCGCCAATCCGGCATCGCTCTCTAGCGCGTCCAACGCGGCGCGAACCACCTGCAGTTCGTTTTCCTCACGGTCGCGGGGATCGAAAAAATCGTCGAGCACCCGCCCGAGCGCGCTCGCCCAGTCCGCCAGGGAACGGGCTTGCCGCAACCGTTCATCCAGCTCGAACAAGCTTTCGGTAAAGCGCTGCAAGGAACCGAGCGCCAGCGCGTCGCTCCCTTCCACCTCATCGTAGGGCAAGATATCGGCATATAAATCTTGCCCGCCGCCCGGCATGGCGTAACCGAGCAGCAGCCGGTCCAGGCCCGCGCGCCACGTATGTTCGGCGGTGGTCGGCAGATCCCAGGTTCGCTTGATTTCAGCGTCGATGCCCCAGCGGATGCCCGCGCCCTTCACCCAAGCCCGGACCCGTTCCAGATCGCCCTCGGACAAACCGAAGCGCCGCCGGACCGCCGCAGTTTCCAGCACGCTCAAGACCTGAGCGGCGTCGAACCGGCCGCCGCCCATATCCAGCAAATTGAAAAACACTTCAACCAGCGGATTCTCAATCTGAACGCTTTGATCGGTCACGCTAAACGGAATCCGCCGCTCGCGCGGCGCGCCGTCGAACACCGCCTCGATCAGCGGGCCGTACACGGCGATGTCCGGGGCCATCACGATCACGTCCGAAGGCCGAAGGGTCGGCCAACGCTCGAACAGCGCCAGCAATTGATCGTGCAGCACCTCGACTTCCCGCATCGGACCATGACAGACATGGATTTGAACCGAGCGATCCTCCGGGCGCAGCGGCAACGGCGGGTAGTCCTCCCCGCCCCGCTCGCGCAGGTGCAAGATATCGGCTTGCAGGCATTGCAACAGCTCATCGCCGGCCGGCTCGACGAAACCCTCCCACTCCGCGCGCGGATACGCTTGCAACAGATCGAGAAAATCCCGGCCTTGCTTGCCCAACGACGCCAACAACGGGTTGCCGACCGTCAAATACGCCTCGTCCGGATCGATGTCCTCGCCCAGGCGGGCCAGATCGCGTTCGGCCTGAATATCGCCCCAATACTCTTGGCAGGGATCGAGCAGGAACAGATGAATGTCCAGATAGCGCGCCAGGCCCGCCAGCAGGTCGAGATAGGCGGGCGGCAGGGCGGTCACGCCGACGATGGCGACCCGTTCCGGCAAGGCGCGGCGGTCGAAAGCGCCGCTGTCCAAGGCCGCGCGAACCCGGTCTTGGACCCGCGCCCGATGATCGTCCTGGCTTGATGCCAGCCGCCGCCACAGTTCGGCTTGCCAGTGTTCCCCTTCTCCGGCCTCCCATTTTCGGATCCAGTCGGGCCGGTAGACCAGATACTGATCGAAACTATCGGCAATGTGCTGGGCGAGTTCGTGGCGGCGAAAATCGCTCTGTTCCTCGCCGAGCCAAGCGCGCAGCGGCTCAAAGCGCGGATCGGGTTCCAGATCCCGCAACAGCGTCATGGTCCGCCAGACCAACGCCGCTTTGTCGAAACTCGATGCGCGCGGCAAATGCGTCAGGATCGCCCGGCTCATGTCCCATAAAAACGTGGCCGGAAAGCGCCAGGACACGTTCGCGCAGACGCCCAGCGCGTCGGCCAGGCGCAAGGCCAGCCAACGGGCCATGCCGTTGCTTTGCACCACCACCACTTCTTGGGCGAGCGAGGAACGCAGCGGCTGGCGCATCATCTCGGTCAAGCGAGCGGCCAGAACTTCGAGGTGGTTGCTGCGGTAGCTGTAAAACATGGCTCCAAAGCGGCGCGAACCGCGCGATCCGGGCGCTCTCCGTCAGTCGCGGCCCTCGAATCCGGCGGCGCGCGGCGAGGCGAGCTTTGGCGGCGGGCGCGGGCGGTTTGAGTTAGCGGCGGTCGGCTTCGAGCGCGTCCGGCGACGGGCGGGCGTGGGCGTGAGCCGCCAACCGTCGCAGCGCCGCGCTCAGCCGCTCGTCCGCCAAATTGCGGGCCGTCACTTCCAGCAGTTTGGCGTTACGCTTGGTCAGCTTGAGCCGGGGGCGAGGCGGCGGCGGCGGGGCGGCGGGCACCACCCGGATGCGCGGTTTGGGCAGCGGAATACCGAGTTGCTGGCCGAGCGGTTCCCGAATGTTATGCAGCGCGTAACGCAACCGGGTCGCCCAACTGGCCGAGTCGGCATGCACCTCCCAGCTTTCTTCATCCAGTCGGATCAACTCCGCATGATCCTGCAGATGAGGCGGCAAATAAGCTTGAAACATCTGCCTTTGACGAGAGAGTTGCTTCGCCTTGGCGATCAACTCGCCGAGCGCCCCGCGCTGGCGGGACAAGCTCTCGCCGACTGTTGCGATGGAGGCGACGAAGGGTTCGCGGGGGGCGGGCGCTGTTGCCGCCTCGGGCGGCGCGGGAAGATCATCCGGCGGCGGGGTCCGACCGGCATCGCGCGGCTGCGAAATGGCCGGACGCGCGTCTGAACCGGCGCGCGCGCCCTCCGCCAAGCGCGTTTCGCGCGCCGCGTCCGACCGGGCGGGATACAGCGGGCGGGCCTCGTTTACGCCGGCGACCGGCGGGTGCAATTCACGCTCGGACCCGGCAGTCGAAGCCGCCTGTGGAGCCGAAGCCGTTTGCGGAGCCGAAGCAGCTGGCTCGATCGGACCGTAACCCCGCAGCATTTTCAAAAGCTGCGCGGTATGTTGCCGGGCGATGGCGCGGGCGTCATGGGAATCCGCCATTGTTCACCCCCTCTCCAGCACGGTTGGACCCATCCTCGGCCAGATCGCGTCCAGCCGAGACAATTCTTCGGGCGTATTCACATTCTGGAATAGCGCCGCTCGATCGGAAAACGACGCGGCGACCGCGCCTTGCCGCCGCAACCAGCGACCGACGTTGCGCTCGCCCGCCGCCAAGGCGCCGGCAAGCTCGTCTTGCAAGCCAACCGGCAACAGCGCGAACACCGGCTGCCAGACGCCCTCAAAGAACGCAACCGCTACCGAAGCGCGCTCGCGCGCCAGCGCCTCACCCATCCGCCGCGCGTAATCCGCCGGCAGGCTCGGCGAATCGCAAGGGGCGGTCAGCACATGGGGCGTTTCCGCCGCGCGCATCGCCGCCAGCATCCCGGCCAGCGGACCCTGATAGCGCTCGCCGTCGCTATCCTGAACGACGCGGCAACCGAACCGCCGGTAGCTTTCCAGATGGCGGTTGGCGCTGATGACCACCTCTTGCACCTGCCCTCGCAACCGGCGGATCACGTGCGCGACCAGAGGCTCGCCCGCCAACGGCAACAACCCTTTATCGCGGCCGTCCATGCGCTCGGCTCGCCCGCCGGCCAGGATGACGCCGGTCAGCGGCAACAGCGCCTCACCGCCCATAACAGACTCTGGCGCCGCGAACGCGGGATCGGACGACCGCTGACGTCGCCCCCAACGCGCGGGGTCTGAAGGTAACGGGCTGCCCCATCATCGCCGCTGCAAACCTCCAATGCCAAAACCGTTGATCTCCAATAAATTGCTTCCTTAGAACAATAAGATGCTCAGAGTTCCCTCCATCACTCGGCGCATTCAACCCAACGGCAAAATGACGTGAATCACGCCCGGATCGTCCGGCGAGGTCTGAAACTTAAAATTGAGCGCGCGGTTGAGCCGCAGCATGGCCTCATTCTCGCGCAACACCTCGCCATAAAGCTCCTTAATCCCTATTTTCCTAGCATAGTCGATAATATAGCGCATCAGCATCGGTCCCAGCCCCATTCCGATCATGGCCCGATCCACGATGATGGCGTACTCGGCTTTCTCCAAATTCGGATCGGCGTTGCAGCGCACCGCGCCCCAGATTTTGCCCTTGCCCGGCAAGCTTTGGGGCTCGGTGACGATGAAGGCCATTTCCCGCTCGTAATCGAGTTGAGTCAACCGCGCCGCCATCTCGTGCGGCAATTCGCGGATCGGTTGAAAAAACCGCATCCGCACATCCTCGGCGGGCATCCGCTTGACCAAATCCTTCAGTTCCGGTTCGTCCTCGGGCAGGATCGGCCGGATCAAAAACGCCCGACCGTCGGGCAGCGCGTATTCGCGCTCCAGGTGCTTTGGATAAGGCGAAATCGCCAACCGTTGCGTCGCCAATAAATCGGTGGCTTCGATAAGAATATTGGCGTCCAAGGTCAGCACCCCCCGCGCATCGGTCCAGATCGGGTTGATATCCATCTCGACCAGCTCGGCCAAATCGATCACCATCTGCGAGACTTTAATCAGCGTCAACGCCACGGCGTCCATGTTGACCGGCCGGCCTCGATTGGTGGCGAGGCGGTGGTAAAGCCGGGTCCGGGACATCAGATCGCGCGCCAGATGCATGTTCAACGGCGGCAGCGCGTAGGCGACATCGTCGATCACCGCAGCTTCGGTGCCGCCGTGGCCGAAGAAAATCACCGGCCCGAACCGGCGGCCGGTGCGGACGCCGATCATCAGTTCGTAAGCGCCGTGTCGGGTCTGCATCGGTTGGACCGCAAAGCCGTCGATCACCGCTTCGGGGGCCAGATCCCGCACCCGCTTCAACATTTCGGTGGCGGCCACCAACACTTCGAGCGGGTTTTTCAAGTTGAACGCCACGCCGCCGACATCGGACTTGTTGACGATGTCCGGCGAGAGAATTTTCAAGGCCACCGGCCCGCCGATTTCCAGCACCGCGTCGGTGGCCGCCTCCGGCGTGGAGGCGAAGCGCAGCGGCGCGACCGGAATCTCGTAGGCGCTCAAGATCTGGCTGGTTTCGTAGGCGTTCAAACGGCGGCGGCCGGCGGTCAGCGCGATTTGAATGATCCGGCGGGCGGTTTCGATGTCGGGGGTGAAGCCCTCCGGAATCGAGGGCGGGGTCTCCATCAACAATTCTTGATTGTGCCGGTGCTGGGCGAGCCGCAAGAAGGCTTCCACCGCTTCGCCGGGCGCTTCATAACTGGGTAGTTGAGCGTCCTTGAACAGATTGCGCGCGGGTTCGGCCAGCGATTCGCCCACCCAACAGGTCAGCACCAAGCGCCGGCTCTTGACGCGCTCGACGACCACCTTGGCGTTTTCCAGCGACCGGTCGTCCGAGGCGGGCGCGTGGATCACCAAAATCCCGTCAATTCCCGGCTCCCGCAGCACTAAATCCAGCGCCTTGCCGTATTGCTCGGGACCCGCCATGTCGCCGAGATCGACCGGATTTTCCATGGCGTAGCCGGGCCGGCAATCTTCCGACAACCGGGCGCGGGTGGCTTCGCTGATGTCGCCCAGCCGGCCGCCGTGACGCAGCAGGATATCGCTGGTCAACAACGCCAAGCTGTAGCTGTTGCTGAGAATCGCCAGACGGTTGTTATAAACCGGCTTGGCGGTGGCCAGGGTTTCCGCCGCGCCGAACAGTTGCTCGATGTTGTTGACCCGCAGGATGCCGGCGCGCTGGAACACGGCGTCATAGACCGCATCCTCGAGCGCGCCGGCCCGAAAGTCGCGGGGCTTGAGCACGATCACCGGTTTGACCCGGGCGGCGGCGCGGGCGGCGGAGACGAACTTGCGGCGGTTGCGGGTAAACTCCATGTAAATCAGAATGGCGCGGGTGGTGTTATCGCGCAGCAGATAGTCCAGCAGATCGCCCAAATCCACGTCCCAGCGCATCCCCACCGAGATGACGTGCGAAAACCCGATATTGCGGCTGGTGGCCCAATCGATCACGCTGCGCATGATCGCCGCCGACTGACACAACAGCGCCAATCCGCCCACCAGCGGGCGGGTGGGATTGAGGCTGGCGTTGACTCCGACCGAGGGCACCGCGTAACCGAGATGGTCCGGCCCCATGACCCGCAGCAAATAGGGCTTGGCGGTTTCCAGGATCTGTTGTTTCAGGGATTCGCCGCCATCGGGAAATTTGCGCAACAAGCCTTGCTTGGGGTTTTCCGTTTGGGAGTCGCGATAGCCTTGCAGGGGTTCCCGGGTGAGCAATAACACGGCCCTGGTTCCGCGCGCGCCCAATTCACCGATCAGATCGGGCGCTTCCTCCAGCGGCGTGGTCAAAATGGCCAGCTCCGGCGCGAGCGGCAGGCTGGCGATATCCTTATAGGCCAGGACGCCGGAAACCGACTGGCGGTCGGGGTTCACCGGCATGACCGGCCCCTTGAAGCCGGCGTCGATCAGATTGAATTGCACGGCGGCGTCGGCGCTACCGGCTTGCTTGCTGCGGCCGATCACCGCGATGGAGCGAGGCTTGAATAAATATTCGAGATTGCGAATGGTCATGAGAACATCTCAGCGCTGGTGATCGCCACAGTGAGGACAGGACAGAAGAGCCGGGCTATTTATGGTAACGCGATTCCCACGGCAGCGGGTTCTCAAGCCTTATTCCCGTGCTACTTTTGTGATTTCTCCGTGGGGCTTGGCCCATTTCATTTTTTGCGCTTGAAGCTTGGAGATTCGCCATGCTGGGGACGACGCTCTACAAACCGCTTGATAAAACCCTTGCGCCCCGCGAGCCCAAACCGCAGTTGATCGATTACGAGGCCGCCCGCGCCGGTTTTTCCTGGGCGGCGGCCCGCGCCGAACTGGAGGGATTGCCCGATGGCGGTCTGAATATCGCCTGGGAGGCGGTGGACCGGCAGGTTCGCGCCGGTCGGGGCGACGCAATCGCGCTGATCTGGCTCGGCAAAGCCGGCGAGCGTCAAGCAATCTCTTATGCGGAGCTGGCGCGCTCGAGCAATCGTTTCGCCCATCTGCTGGAGCGCTCGGGCATCGGCAAGGGCGACCGGGTTTGCGTGCTGGCCGGGCGCATTCCCGAGCTGTTCGTGACCGCGCTGGGCGCCTGGAAGGCCGGCGCGGTATTCTGTCCGCTGTTTTCCGCCTTCGGCCCGGACCCGATCCGGGTGCGTCTTGCCAAAAGTCAGGCGCGGCTGCTGGTCACCACCGCACTGCTCTACGAACGCAAGGTGCGCGCGTTGCGCGGCGCGTTACCCGATCTGGAGCGCGTGCTATTGACCGACGGCTCCGGCGACGAATCCGGGGTAGGCTCCTTTCACGCCTTGCTGGCGGCGGAAGCGGATCACCGCCCGCCGCCGCGCACTCAGCCGGAGGACAGCGCGCTGCTGCATTTCACCAGCGGCACCACCGGAACGCCCAAGGGAGCGGTCCACGTCCACGACGCTGTGGTCGCCCACCGTTTGACCGGCCGGCTGGCGCTCGATCTTCGGCCCGGTGATATTTATTGGTGCACCGCTGATCCAGGTTGGGTCACCGGTGTGTCTTACGGCATCATCGCCCCCCTCGCCAACGGCGCGACGCTGGTGGTGGACGAAGCCGAATTCGACGCCCGCCGCTGGTACGGGATTCTGGAGCGGGAGCGCGTCAACATCTGGTACACCGCGCCGACCGCTGTGCGCATGCTCATGAAAGCCGGCGCCGAAGCGGCGCGGGGCCATGATTTCAGCGCGCTGCGCTTCATGGCCAGCGTCGGCGAACCGTTAAACCCCGAAGGCGTGCTGTGGGCTCAAGCGACGCTGGGCCGACCGTTTCACGATACCTGGTGGCAGACCGAAACCGGCGCCATCATGATCGCTAACTATCGCAGCCAACAGGTGCGGCCCGGCTCGATGGGCCGGCCGTTTCCGGGTATCGAGGCCGCCATCGTGCGGCGGCGTTCCGACGGCGGCGTGGACCGGCTGGGACCGAATGAGGAGGGAGAACTGGCGCTGCGGACGGCTTGGCCCTCGCTGTTTCGCGCCTATCTGAACGAGGAGGAGCGCTACCGACACTGTTTTGCCGACGGTTGGTATCTGAGCGGCGACTTAGCCGCCCAAGACGCCGACGGCTATTTCTGGTTTGTGGGCCGCTCCGACGATGTGATTAAAACCTCCGGCCATCTGATCGGGCCGTTTGAGGTGGAAAGCGCCTTATTGGCGCATCCGGCGGTGGCTGAAGCCGGGGTCATCGGCATACCCGATGCGTTCGCCGGCGCCATCATCAAAGCGTTCGTGACGCTCAAACCCGGTCATGCTCCCGGCGAGAGCTTGCGCAAGGAGTTGATCGGCTTCGCCCGCACTCGATTGGGGCCGGCGGTCGCCCCGCGCGAGTTGGCTTTCGTGCCCGATCTGCCTAAAACCCGCAGCGGCAAGATCGTGCGCCGGTTGCTGCGCGCCCAGGAATTAGGTTTGCCTTTGGGCGATCTATCGACGCTGGAAGAAAACGACTGAGGAATCCCACCGATAATCCAAGGTCGAATTCAGGAGATGGCGAGATTTTTGCATATTTTCACCTAAGGGCATTATGGAATTAAGCCGATCCGGCTTGATTTTCCGAGGTGAGGATGCGAGAATCATGTTGCGGCGCAACATGCCGACTAGACTATAAAACCAACAGGATTTGAGCTTTCTAATGACATGCTTTAGCAATGAAGGAAATGAATCATGAGCGCCACGAGCCAAAAACCCATCCGCGAAACGATCCTTCGCGTTCTCGGCGATGTTGTTCCGAACGCTGACACCCAGGCGATCAACCCCGACATCACCTTTCACGATCAACTCGAACTGGATTCGATCGATTTTTTACGGCTGATGATGAGTCTGGAGAAAGAGCTGAACGTCACCATTTTCGATTTCGACTATCCGAAACTGTCGACGTTGACCGGTTGTGAACGCTATCTGAGCGAGCGGACGGCGGCTGTGACCTGACGCTGCTGGCGCTCGGCGTCGGCGGCGCGGCCGCCGGTGTGAATGTCGGTTTTTCGTTGAACCAGCCCGCTTTCCCGCTTGAAAAACAAAAAGACCGGCCCAGATGGGACGGCCTTTGAACTACCTTGCCATCAAGCGGAAGGCTCGATCGCGAATTCCAAGCTTTTGCTGTGCGCCGAACATTATTTTTGAATTTTCGGTCGCCCAACATCCTTTGGTGATTTTCAGCCGAGCTACTAAGCCCTATCGTCGGTTTGATGAATCTTGTGGATTCCGAAACCGTAGGCTCCGATGAGGAGCTGCGCCGCGGGCCGAACCATTTATTACTCTTGATCTCGGATAACGTCCCACAAGCAGGACGCATTATACCGATTACATTCGATCCCGCAACCTTTTCGTCAGCCAACCTCTGATTTACCATTAATCGTAACTTTATAGATACTAAAAAACCGTCTATTCACACCAGAATTCGTCAGACCGGCGGCACGCCCACATGCTCGGCGCGACATTTTTCCGACCTTTTCCTGCTTGCCCGCCGCTGGCTGACAGGCCTCAGGGCTCCAAGCGTTCCAACAGCCAATCGTTTTCCCGCCGCCGATAGCGCAACCGATCATGCAGCCGGCCCTGACGGCCCTGCCAGAATTCTAGCAGTTCGGGCCGCAAGCGATAACCGCCCCAATGCGCGGGCATCGGAATGTCATCGCCGGGATAACAGTCGGCCAGCTGCTGAAATCGTTCGTCCAGTATCCGCCGGCTGGCCACCACCTGACTCTGACGCGACGCCAGCGCTCCCAACCGGCTTTCACGGGGCCGGCTGCGAAAATAGGCTTCGGATTCCGCCGGCGCGATCGGGCTGACCTTACCCTCAACGCGGACTTGCCGCTCCAGCTCCAACCATAGGAACACCAACGCGGCCTGGGGGTTTTCAGCCAGTTGCCGGCCTTTAGCGCTCTGGTAATTGCTGAAGAATGCAAAACCCTCGGCATCGCACTCCTTCAACAGCATGACGCGGGCGCAAGGCCGGCCGCTCCGATCGGCAGTCGCCAAGGTCATGGCGTTAGGTTCGGGCAGTCGCGCGGCAACGGCCTCTTGCAGCCAGCGTTGGAATTGTTTGATCGGGTCAGGATCGACCTCGGCCTTGCGCAAGGCCCCCAAAGCATAGTCATGACGCATCTCGGCGAGGGATTGGTCCATTCGGATGGATTCCTGATGCTGGATTCGAGTTGCAATCACCGCCTACCCGTCCACCGCTGAGCGCAGCGGAGGTTTTGCGGCGCGCTCGCGCAACCAGACCGTCAAGCCTCCGGCGGTCTGCGGGCGGCTGAAATAATACCCTTGCATCAACCGGCAGTTCCGTTCGCTCAAAAATTCTACTTGCTGCTGGGTTTCCACCCCTTCCGCCACTACCGTCAATTGCAGGCAATGCGCGATGGTGATGATGGCGTTGGCGATCGCGGCGGTATCGGTATCCTCGCCGACATCACATAGAAAAGATCCGTCCAGCTTCAGTTTGTCGATGGCGAAGCGGCGCAGGTAACTCATGCTGGAACAACCGGCTCCAAAATCGTCGATCGACAAGATAATCCCGGCCTGCTTCAGTTGCCGCAACGTCGCGGCATTGGCCTCGTTGACCAGCAAGCTTTCGGTCAATTCCAATTCCAACTGATGGGGCTGCAAGCCGGCCTCTCCCAGGATTTCAGCCAGCCGCACGCTGAAATCCGGGCGCTGTAACTGCACGGACGAGACATTGAGCGCGACCGCGCCATGCTCGAAACCGGCGCGCCGCCACGACTGACTGTCATGGCACGCCCGCCGCAGCGCCCATTCGCCGATGGGGACGATCAAGCCGATTTCCTCGGCCACCGACACGAAACGATCCGGCTCCACCCAGCCGAGCTCGGGATGGCGCCAGCGCAACAGCGCTTCGACCGCGACGACTTCGCCGGTCGCGCAATCCACCTGAGGCTGATAATGCAAGGTCAACTCATCGCGCTCTAGCGCTTGGCGCAGACCCTGTTCCAATTGCATCCGCTCGCGCACCTGCGCGTTCATCGCCACGGTAAAGAATTGATAGTTGTTGCGCCCGTTGGCTTTGGCTTGATAAAGCGCCGTGTCGGCGTGCTGCAACAACGCATCCGGATCGTCGCCGTCCATGGGATACAAGCTGATGCCGATACTGGTGGAGACGTTCAGCGCGTAGCCGTTCACCCACCAGGGTTCCGCCATGCTGTCCAACAGTTTGTTGGCGATTCGCGCGACATCGCTGGCGTCCCGGATCGCGGTGAGCAGAATCACAAATTCATCGCCGCCGAGCCGGCAAACGGTGTCGCTCCCGCGCACGTGCTGGCCGAGCCGCTCCGCGACCGCTTGCAACAGGGCATCCCCCACCGCATGGCCCAGCGAATCGTTCACCAGTTTGAACCGATCCAGATCCAGAAACAGCAACGCCACCGAGCTTTGCTCGCGCTGGGCCTCGTTGAGCGCTTGCCGCAGCCGGTCCTCCAACAGCGCCCGATTGGGCAGATCGGTCAACACATCGTGCAACGCCAGATGACGGATCCGCTCCTCGGCCTGCCGCCGCTCGGTAATATCCTCCACGATGCCGATGATCAGCGGCTCTCCGTGGTGATCTTCGGTGAGCAAATCAGCGGTGACACTGACCCAACGGCAGGCTCCGCTCTGGTGTAAATAACGTTTTTGGAGCGCAAATCCGGTTCTTTTTTCAGCCGACAGCGCCTTAAGCAACTGCTCCGACTGCGGCCAATCCTCGGGATGGGTAATCTCGGCGGCCGTCATCCGCCGCAATTGTTCCAGCGGGTAGCCGAGCAATTCACAGTAGCGCGGATTGGCCTGCACGAAACGGTAATCGTGTTTCGAAATCAGGGCGATGCCGAGCGAGCTCAACTCGAAAATACTGCGAAACCGCGCTTCGCTGGCGCGCAGCTCCACCAGGATGCGCTGGCGCTCGGCGATATCGCGGATGGCGGCGATATGCACCGACCGACCGCACCATGAAAAAAAGCGCCCGGTGATCTCGGCGGGAAAAATCGTTCCGTCCCGCTTGCGCAGCCAGCGCATCGGAATGAGCGCCTTGGACCCGAGCGGCGTCTTATGGGTCAGTTCCTTGGTTTGCTCGGGTTCGGCGGATAAGTCGGTATTCCGTTTCTGAAGCAATTCGTTTCGGCTGTAGCCATATAGATCGACCGCCGCCGAATTTGCTTCGAGAATGCGGCCGGTTTCGTTATCGATCAATACGATGGCGTCCGATTCCAGTTCGAACAACTGGCGGTAGCGGCTTTCGCTTTCGCGCAGCGCCTCCTCGACCTGACGCCGCTCGGTAATGTCCCGACCCACCACGATCAAACCCTTGCGGCGTCCGTCGGGGTAAAAGGTGGGCACCTTGATGACATCGAAGATCCGCGCCGAACCGTCCGGTTGTGGAACGCTTTCATCGGAGCGGCTCAGCCGACCTGAACCCCATGCCTGCTCGTCGCTGCGCTCGCAGGCGAGAAAGGCGTCCCGATAGCGCGGATTGGCTTCCGCCAGCTCCGCATCCTTTTTACCGCGATAGGAACGGGCCTCCAGTTGAAATACCTTGAGGCTGCTGGCGTTGGCTTCCAACCACCGGCCATCGCCATCCTTGAAGCACACCACATCCGGCATCGCATTGATCAGAGTGCGCAGGCGTTGTTCGCTTTCCAGCAGCGCGTTCCCCACCCGCTGGCGCTCGGAGATATCCGTCAGCATGGCGAACGCGCCTTGAAAAACGCCATCCTCGTCCAACATCGAGGTTACCGACACCAGGAAAGTGACCGCATGGCCATCGCGATGACGCAAGCGGCGTTCGAAGCGGGCATGGCCACCGCGCCGGTGAACCCGCATGCGCTGTTCGTGATCGGCGAGCTCCTCGGGCGGCATAAAATCGTGAATCGGGCGGTGCAGCAGCATCTCCGCTGGATAACCCAACATCTCCGCCATCCGTTCGTTGACGAAAGTCGTCCGACATTCGGCGTCGGTTTGCCAGATTCCTTGATTGGCCGTTTCCAAAAGCCGACGGTACAGGGCGCTGTCATGCGCGAGCCCTGTTCGCTCTTGTGTTGGTTTGACTTCAAGCTGCTTATTTATCGTGGCCATGATCTTGCGGGTGGCGAATGATCCATTCCGTTACAGCGCGTTCTAAACCCATGCTAAAGTTTGTTTGCCCAACGGCGTTCATTAGTGACGCAGGTTGTAACCACCTCGCGCCGCTCCACGACTCTTTTAGACCGTAGTAACCGTCAAACCGCATGCCGTCCATCCTGTTGTCGACCCTCAACGCCCGCTACTTCCATTCGTCGCTCGGCTTGCGCTATTTGCTGGCCAACATGGGCGAGTTACAAGCCGACACCGCGTTGCGAGAATTCATCATCACCCAACGCCCCGTGGATATCGCCGAGGCGCTGTTGAGCGCGCGGCCCCGAATCATCGGCTTCGGCGTTTATATCTGGAACGTCGCGGAAACCGCGCAAGTCATCGCCGCGCTCAAGCAAGTCCGACCGGAGATCGTTATCGTATTGGGCGGCCCGGAGGTGAGTTACGAGTGGGAAGAACAAGCCATCGTCGCTCTCGCCGATTATGTGATCGCCGGCCCAGCCGATTTGACCTTCGCCGGCTTGTGCCGGCGGCTGCTGGAAAACGATCCGCCTCCTGAAAAAGTCATCGCCAGCGCACCGCCGCCGCTCGACCAGCTTGTCTTGCCGTACCGCCTCTATAACGATGAAGATATCGCCCACCGTTTGATTTATGTCGAAGCCTCGCGCGGCTGTCCGTTTAAATGCGAGTTCTGTCTCTCGGCCTTGGATAAAACCGCGTGGCCGTTTTCATTGGAGCCGCTGTTGATGGAACTCGGCTCATTGCATGAGCGGGGCGTGCGCCAATTTAAATTTGTGGATCGCACATTCAATCTTAATGCCAAAATAAGCGCGCGGATTCTGGATTTTTTTCTGGAGCGCCTGGACGAGCGTTTATTCTTACACTTCGAACTGATTCCAGATCATTTACCGGCGGCGCTGAAGGAACGTATCGTCCGTTTCCCGGCCGGCGCGTTGCAGTTCGAAATCGGCATCCAAAGCTTCAATGCAACCGTGCAAGCCCTGATCGACCGCAAACAAGACAACGCTCGCACCGAGGACAATTTGCGCTGGCTGCGCCGGCACACCCAAGCGCATCTGCACGCCGATTTGATCGTGGGATTGCCGGGTGAAGACTTGGCTAGCTTCGCCGCCGGCTTTAACCGGCTGGTGGCGCTCGAGCCGCACGAAATTCAGGTCGGCATTCTCAAACGGCTCCGCGGCGCTCCGATCAGCCGTCATACCGCCGCATTCGATTGCCGCTATAACCCCTATCCGCCCTACAACCTGCTGTGTTCGACCCTGTTGGATTTCGCGACCATGCGGCGGCTGGAGCGCTTCGCCCGGTATTGGGACTTGATCGGCAACTCGGGCCGGTTTCGCCACGCCATACCTCAACTACTGGGCGACGACCCCTTCGGTCGGTTCATGGCGCTGAGCGATTGGCTGTTCGCCGCCACCGATCAAACCCATCAGTTTGCCTTGGAACGCTTGTTTGATCTGGTGTATCAGGGTTTGATCGAAGCGTTGAACGTGGATGAACCGACCGCTCGCGAGACGCTGACGGCCGATTATCGCGCCAGCCACGCGAAAGGCCATCCCGCATTTCTGCGCGTCGATGCCGCCAGCGCCACCCGCGCCGCCGCGCGCTCCAATCCGCTCACGCCACGGCGTCAATCACGTCATGCCTAGAATCAGCGCGGAAGGGATGAGACGGTCGCGGAAGCGTATCTTTTTGGCCTCGCTGTTGCGAAGCAACATTTTTTTGTTGCACTGCGGGAACAAACGCGCTATCAATAACTCTCATTTTAAGGATAAAGGTTTTGCGAGAGGAGTTTTGAATGATGAGCCCTGCATCCCCTGTTCACACCGTCTGCCCGCACTGCAAGCGGCCGGTGGCGGTCCAGCCCGAGCAACAACACGCCCACTGCCCGGAACACGGCCAGATCGTGCCGATGCGCAGCGCTGTCGCCAACCCGCCGTTGCAGCCGATGTTAAAACCGCTTGCGCTGGGTGCTTGAGCGGCCCGGCTATCTACTTATCGCCTCAATTCTGTTCTGTCCAAATCGGATTGATTTCGTCCCAGTCGCATTTTATGCTGCATCGCACCATCATGGGTTTAGCGATGCGCGCGGAACCGACGCCTCGGGAATGCAATCATTCCGGGCGCAAATGCGGGAACAGCAGCACGTCGCGGATGGACGGCGCGTCGGCGAACAACATCACCAAGCGGTCGATGCCAATGCCCTCGCCCGCCGTCGGCGGCAGGCCGTATTCCAAGGCGCGAATGTAATCCGCGTCATAGTGCATGGCCTCGGCATCGCCCGCCGCTTTGGCCTCCACTTGCTTGCGGAACCGCTCGGCCTGATCTTCGGGATCATTTAACTCCGAAAACCCGTTGGCGATTTCCCGCCCGCCGACAAAGAGTTCAAAACGGTCGGTAATGGTGGGATCGGCGTCGTTGCGACGGGCCAGCGGCGATACTTCGGTGGGATAGGCGGTGATAAAGGTCGGATCGCGCAACTGATG
>DJIW01000106.1:0-5008 GCA_002433805.1 Competibacteraceae bacterium UBA6584
GCCTGATCGACAAGGGCTTGACCGGCAAAGCCGCCGACGCCGCGCTGGGTCGGGCCTGGATCACCGTCAATAAAAACGCCGTGCCCAACGATCCGCAATCGCCGTTCGTCACCAGCGGTATCCGCGTCGGTTCACCGGCCATCACCACCCGGGGGTTCAAGGAGCGTGAAGCCCGCCAACTGACCGGCTGGATGTGCGACATCCTCGACGATCTCAACAATCACGCAACCGTCGAGCGCGTGCGCGGCCAAGTGGCGGAGTTGTGCGCCCAATTCCCAGTCTACGCGCGATAAGCCGCTAACGCGGACACCAAGCGGCGATGCACTGTCCGTTTTGCGGCACGCCCGATACCCGGGTCATCGATTCGCGGCTGTCGGCGGAGGGCGATAAGGTCCGCCGCCGTCGTGAGTGCCCGCGCTGCAACGCTCGTTTCACCACCTACGAAATTGCGGAATTGCTGATGCCGCCAGTGGTGAAACGCGACGGTCGCCGCGAACCGTTCCTGGACGAAAAGCTGCGAACCGGTCTGCTGCGCGCGTTGGAAAAGCGGCCGGTCAGCGCCGAACAGATCGAGGAAACCCTGCTGCGGATCAAAAACCGCGCCCGCGCCAGCGGCGAGCGAGAATTGAGCAGCCAGCGCATCGGTGAATGGGTCATGGAGGAACTGCGCAATCTGGACCAAGTAGGCTACGTCCGTTACGCCTCGGTCTACCTCAGTTTCGAAGATGTCAATGCTTTCCGCGAGGAAATCGAGCGCTTGCAAAAAACGCCCGACGCAGCGAACAAGTGAGCTTATCCGACGATCACCGCTTTATGGCGCGCGCCTTAACCTTGGCCCGGCGCGGCCTCTACAGCACCGATCCCAACCCGCGAGTCGGTTGCGTGTTAGTGCGAGAGGGCACCATCGTGGGTGAAGGCTGGCACCGGCGCGCCGGCGAACCGCACGCCGAGGCCAACGCGCTGGACGCGGCGGGCGCGCGGGCGCGCGGCGCGACCGCCTATGTCACCTTGGAACCTTGCTGCCATTACGGCCGGACCCCGCCTTGTACCGATTCGCTGCTGAACGCTGGCATTTCGCGCTTGGTGGCGGCGATGCTCGACCCCAACCCGCAGGTCGCCGGCAAGGGCTTGGCGATCTTGCGAGACGCCGGACTGGCGGTGGAGTGCGGTCTGCTGGAGGCGGACGCGCGGGCGCTGAATCCCGGCTTCATCTGGCGCATGACTTCAGGGCGGCCTTTCGTCCGAGTCAAACTGGCGATGAGTCTGGACGGGCGCACCGCGCTGGCGTCCGGCGAAAGTCAATGGCTGACCGGCGAGGCCGCGCGCGGGGACGTGCAGCGGCTTCGAGCGCGCAGCTCGGCGGTCTTGACCGGCAGCGGCACGCTGCTGGCCGATGATCCCAGCTTAAACATCCGCCTGCCGGAAGCCGAGCGCCAGCCGCTGCGGGTGATTCTGGATACCGACCTGCGAACGCCGCCGACCGCTAAAACCTTGCGTTTGCCGGGTTCGACGTTGATTTTTACCGCCGTCGCCGATGCCGCCCGGCAAGCGCCGCTGCGATCGGGCGGCGCCCAGATCGCCGTCGTTGCAGCCGTTGACGGCGGGTTGAATCTCCACGCCGTGATGGCCGAATTGGGCCGCCGCGAATGCAACGAACTTCAGGTTGAGTGCGGCCCTACCCTGGCCGGCGCGCTGTTGCAAGCCCGACTGATCGACCAGTTAGTGATCTATGTCGCTCCGCTATTACTAGGTGATCAGGCGCGCGGCTTGTTTCAGCTGCCGGAATTGACTCAGATGCGGGATCGGTGGGCGTTGGAGCTCTTGGAAACGCGGGCGGTCGGCCGGGACTGGCGGCTGACGCTACGTCCGCAGTACGCACCGGCCGCCCCCCCTCCTTGCCACGGCGCCGACCAGGACGCCCAAACGGGATAACGCGAGCATGTTTACCGGCATCATCGCCGCCGTCGGCGCGATCACCGCTCTCCAGCCGCGCGGCGGCGATATCCGCTTGCGCATCGCCACCGGCACGCTCGACTTAGGCGACGTACGCCTCGGCGACAGCATCGCGGTCAGCGGGGTTTGTCTGACCGCCGTCGAACTGCCGGGCGACGGCTTTTGGGCTGACGCCTCGCGCGAGACCTTGGAACGCACCACCCTGGGCGACGCGCGACCCGGCTCGGCGGTCAATCTGGAAAAGGCCTTGACCCCTGCCACCCGGCTCGGCGGCCATTTGGTCAGCGGCCATGTCGACGGCATCGGCACGGTAGGCGAATGGCGGGCGGACGGCCGCTCCTGGCGGCTGCGGATTCAAGCGCCGGACCCGCTGGCCCGCTACATCGCCGAAAAAGGTTCGATCTGCGTCGATGGCGTGAGCCTGACCGTCAACCGGGTGGACGGCGCGGCCTTCGAACTCAACATCGTGCCGCACACTCTGGCGGAAACCACGCTCGCCCATTTTCAAGTAGGCCGCCGGGTCAATCTGGAAGTAGACTTGATCGCCCGTTATCTGGAACGGCTGCTGCTGGGCGAGCGCGCGTCGCAAGCTGGAACCGGCCTGACCGAGGCGTTGTTACGCGAACACGGTTTTTGGAAATAGCCATGCAACTCGACAGTATCGACGACATCCTCGCCGACCTCCGGCAAGGCAAGATGGTCATTATCATGGATGATGAAAACCGCGAAAACGAAGGCGATCTGCTGATGGCCGCCTCGCGGGTCCGGCCCGAGGACATCAACTTCATGGCCCGGTACGGCCGCGGCCTGATCTGCCTGACCTTGACCCGCGAACGGTGCCAGCAGTTGCGCCTGCCGTTGATGGTGCAGGATAACGCCACACCCTACTCCACCAATTTCACCGTCTCGGTCGAAGCCGCGCAGGGCGTGACCACCGGCATCTCCGCCTACGACCGGGCCTTGACCGTGCGCACCGCCGTGCGTCCGGACGCCCGGCCCGAGGATCTGGTGCAACCCGGCCACATTTTCCCGCTTATGGCCCAACCCGGCGGCGTCTTGACCCGCGCCGGCCACACCGAAGCCGGCTGCGATCTGACCCGGCTGGCCGATTTGGAGCCGGCGGCGGTGATCGTGGAAATCTTGAACGAGGACGGCACCATGGCCCGCCGTCCCGATTTGGAGACCTTCGCCGCCCGCCACACTCTTAAAATCGGCACCATCGCCGATTTGATCCGCTATCGGATGCAGCACGAAAAAACTGTCGAACGGGTCGCGGACGTGATCCTCAACACCGAATTCGGCCCGTTCCGAATCTTGACCTATCAGGATTTGATCAGCCGGCAAGTTCATTTCGCGCTGGTCAAGGGTGACATCGACTCCGAGCGGCCGACCTTGGTCCGGGTGCATGTGCAACACGCGCTCGGCGACCTGTTGGCCCTGCGCCTTCCCGACAGCGGCTGGCCGTTGCGGACTGCCTTGCAGCGCGTCGCGCAAGAACAGGCGGGCGTGGTGGTCTTTCTGAGTCGCCAGGAAGATCCCGCTTCCCTGATTCGCAAGATGCGAGGCTATCAATTCGAGACGACCGATGCGTCCCGCTCCGCCGAACACACCGTCGAACTGCGCACCTACGGCATCGGCGCGCAAATTTTGATCGACATCGGGGTGCGGCGAATGCGGGTGCTGAGCGCGCCCAAGCGCATCAGCGGCTTGTCTGGATTCAATTTGGAAGTCGTGGAATACGTTTCTTAATCCGCCTTAGCGTTCACTGTCACGGAATCTCTCATGACCGACATCACCACTATCGAAGGCGATTTCACGCCGCCGCTGGAAGCCCGCTTCGCCCTGGTCGCGGCGCGGTTCAACAGTTTCATCGTCCAGAACCTGGTGCATGGCGCGACGGACGCCTTGCGCCGTCACGGCGTCCCCGAAACCAGCATCGATTTGATCTGGACTCCCGGTTCCTTCGAACTGCCGCTGGCCGCCCAGCGGCTGGCCGCCAGCGAGCGCTACGATGGCCTAATCGCCCTCGGCGCGGTGATCCGGGGAGGCACCCCGCATTTTGAATACGTGGCCGGCGAATGCACCAAAGGCTTGGCCAGCGTGTCGCTGCGCTACGATATTCCCATCGGCTTTGGCGTGCTGACCGTGGACACCATCGATCAGGCGGTGGAACGGGCCGGGACCAAGGCCGGTAATAAAGGCGTCGAAGCCGCCATGTCGGTCTTGGAAATGGTCAGCTTGCTGCGGCGGTTGAAAGGTTGACTCGTGCGTGATCCCAACCGCAAAAATCCGTCCGGCAAAAATCCTGCCGGCAAGCGCGCCTGGGCGCGCCGCTGCGCCGCGCAGGCGCTCTATCAATGGCAGTTAACCGGACAAGACCCTGTCCGGATCGCCAGCCAGTTTCTGGCCGATCAGGATTTGGTCAAGGCCGATCCGGATTATTTTCGGGAATTGGTGTTTCAAATTCCGGTGCGCGCTGCCGAAATCGACGCCGTGCTGGCTCCGTTCCTGGATCGCCCGATCAGCCAGATCGATCCGGTGGAGCAGGCCATTTTGCGCATCGGCGGTTATGAGCTGATCGCTCATCCCGATATCGCCTACCGGATCGTGCTCAACGAGGCGGTCGAACTGGCCAAGGTGTTCGGAGCCGAACAAGGACACCGCTTCGTCAACGGGGTGCTCGACAAATTGGCTCGCGCCGTCCGTCCTGCGGAAGTGGATGCCCCATCCTAAAATTCTCTATGAGTCATAGCATTACCTTAAAACTCGCCAAGCAACGACCGAGGAAAAATACCAGAATGCTGCGCCCGATCACCATCACCCGAGAAATCTTTCAGGTGGGCGGTTACGGCCTGACAGCCCCAGAGGACGCCGCCGCTTATCTGATTCATTTCGACGGCCAGGCGGCGCTGGTCGATGCCGGCACGGGCCGGGGCCAAAAGCAATTGCTCGATCAGATCGCAAAAACCGGGGTGCGGCCGGAGCAGATCGTTTACGTGCTGCTCACCCATTGTCATTACGATCACAGCGGCGGCGCTTCGGGTGTAGAACGACA
>DJIW01000106.1:5178-5589 GCA_002433805.1 Competibacteraceae bacterium UBA6584
GATCACAGCGGCGGCGCTTCGGGCCTGCGCGATTACTTGGGCTGTCCGGTGATCGCCCATGAATTGGACGCTGATTTTGTGGAGCGCGGCGATAACGAAGTCACCGCAGCCAGTTGGTATGGGGCCAAGTTACTTCCCTGTCCCATCGACCGCCGCTTGAGCGGCGCACGAAACATCCTGACCTTGAACGAGCGCTCGATCACCGCGCTGCACATTCCTGGCCACTCGCCGGGATCGCTGGCGTTTTTAGTGGAATCCGAAGGCCAAACCGTGCTGTTCGCGCAAGACGTCCACGGCCCGTTGGACGAGCGCCTGCGCTCCAACCAGGCCGATTATGTCGCCTCACTACACCAGATGCTTGCATTGGACGCCGACATCCTCTGCGAAGGCCATTACCGCGTCTTTCGGGGG
>DJIW01000146.1:0-217 GCA_002433805.1 Competibacteraceae bacterium UBA6584
AGATGTGTATAAGAGACAGGTGGTCGAAGTGGTAATCGCCGACCAGGCAGCCGAACGGTTCGCCGCCGAACTGGCCGTATTCCTCCTCGTAGACTTTCTTGAACAGCGGGCTCTGATCCCAGACGACGCCCTTGAATTTCTTCAAAGTTCTTCCCAGGTCATTTTTGGAAATGTTCATGACCCGGATTTTTAGCATCTCGTCGGTTTCGGTGTTGAA
>DJIW01000146.1:321-15119 GCA_002433805.1 Competibacteraceae bacterium UBA6584
TTGATGTGTGTGCGCTAATTATCAATCTATCTGTCCGTTCTGCACATCAATCCATTTGACTTTTGATTAGTAAGTCATGTGTCGTTCTACAATCTCGTCGGTTTCGGTGTTGAACAACAAATAGTGAAGGCCGCGCCACGCGCCTTCCAGCTGCTGAAATTCCGGATGGTGCATGATCAGATTGATCTGCTCGCTGAGCTTCCGGTCGATTTCCGCGATCATCGACTCGATGGATTTGAGCACGTCCCTGGAAATCAGCGTGGTATGTTGCAAGGCTTGTTCGGCCAAGGTCCGGACGGCGTGTTCGACCGCCTCCCGGGCTTGATCGGACTTGGGCTTGAACTCACGTTGCAACAGCGAGGAAAAATCGTTGGTTTCGAGGGTTTCAGTCTGAGCGCCAGACTGGACCTGGGTACCGGCTTCGGTTTCGGCCATGATGGATCACTCCTCGGTGGCGGCGGGATTGTCGCTGTCCTGGGGCTTGGGTGCGGCCACCAGGGATTGCAGCAGGGCCGGGTCGTTCAAGACCTTGGTAATCAGTTCCTCGGCCCCGGTTTTGCCGTCCATATAGGTCATCAGGTTGGTCAGTTGCTGGCGGGCTTGCAGCAGCTTGTCCAAGGCGTCCACCTTGCGCGCCACCGCCGCCGGCGAGAAATCGTCCATGCTTTCAAAGGTGATGTCCAAGCTCAGATCGCCCTCGCCGGTCAGGGTGTTGGGAACCCGAAACGCCACGCGCGGCTTCATCGCCTTCATGCGGCTGTCGAAGTTATCCACGTCGATCTCCAGGAACTTGCGATCCGCCACCGGAGCCAGGGGATCGACCGGCTTGCCGGACAAGTCGGCCATCACGCCCATCACGAACGGGATTTGCACCTTTTTCTGCGAGCCGTACACTTCGACGTCGTACTCGATTTGCACGCGCGGCGCTCGGTTGCGAGCGATGAATTTCTGACTGCTCATTGCCATGGGATACCACCTCTTTAATAAGGTCGATGGAAACTTCAGGTCACGTTGCAACGTATCCGCCAAGGCGGGGTTAGGGTCCGAACAACTCAATTTCCAAAAAGTCAGGCCGATGGCGTGGAACCGCGGCGGCGCGCCGCCGCGGCCGTTTCCGAAAAAACTTCCAACAAACATGCCGCCTTTAAATTCAATAAATTGATTATTAAATCAATTACGGGCCGACTTTCCCCTCGGCCTCCTTAAGGCGCCATCATCGAGCCTATTTATTGCTAAAGGATTTCAAAGGACGATTGCGGCAGGCGCGCCGCTGCTTTATTCGCTGGTTTCCTCGTTCGCCGAACCGAAAATCAGCGCGGCTTGGTCGACGCCACCGGGAGCGAGATCGTTCAACAGCGTCATGAAATCCTTGGCGACCAACTTTTTGGCGCGTTTCAACAACAGCGGAACGGGGCTGGACGGTTCGTAACGTTCGAAGTACTCACTGATCTTGTCCAGCATCCGGACCGCCTCCTCACGACTGCCGATTTCACCGACGACCAAGCGCTGGCCGGCGCCGGCGGCGCTTGAGCTCCGCCCCTCCGCCTCCGTTTCAGCAGCCTCCGCCTCAACGGTGAGGCCGACCCCACGTTTTTGCAATTGTTGGGCCAACACGTTGCGCATCTCTTTCAATACACCGGCTAGGGCGCTCATGTCGGGCGCTCGGGTCACCCCGATCAAATCGGTCAGCGTCGCTTCGATCTGTAGAACCTCGGCGATGGCCTCGGTGACGGCTTGGGCATTGCCTTGCAAGGTTTCCAGCTCGGCATCCATGAACGCCCCGTCGATCTTGACCTGAGTCGGCAGTTCCGCCGCATCGTCGGTGGCCAGCGGCGTCAGCAGCCCGTTGGCGATGTGAACGTCGCGCAAGCTGAAGCGGCCCAGGGCGCGGGAATCGACCAGCGGCGTCTCCCGCAAGCCGCGCAGGGTGGCGTCCTGATCGCACAGCGCCACCAGCACATTGACCCGCAGGGTGGGATCGTGGTCGTCGTCGGGATCGAGCAGCGGGTAAACGCCGTCCCAGTAGCGTTCGAGCATACCGCGCACCACAGCCAGACCGCCCGCGAAACCCGACAGGCCATCGGTGTGCAATAAGGCCCTAGCCAGCGCGGTGGCGATCCGCAAATCCCTGGTGCGCTCGAACAGACTCAGCGCGGTCCGTTTGACCGCGCCCCAATCGGGAGGCTGCGCGGGAATGATGGTATCGCCGTACTGGCGTTCCGGCGTTTCTTGAATCAGCTCTTCCAGCTCGGCAAACGCCGTATCGTACTCAAGATCCTCGCCGCACGGCGCCTCGGCGGAGAGCTCGTCTAGCAGGGCTTCGCTTTCAATCACGCTCATGGGCATCGCAACTCCGTTAGTCGAATGCACTGAAGTATAGACCCGCCCATCGCGCCTGCTTGGCGGCCTTGCGCGGTCGGTATAGACTCAGCCCTCGGCATTTAAAAACGACAATAATTGCTTGTGATCGATTCGATGAATTCCGCCTGGGCGACTGCCAAAGTTTCCCGGCCAACGGAACATGCGCCATGCCTCTGAAATTAACCATCACCAGCTATCAGCGGCTTTCGCCTGGCCAGGAAATCTCCAAACTGATCGACCGTGGGTCGGTCAGCATCGGCCGCGCGGCTCAAAATGACTGGGTGTTGCAAGATCCGGAACGGATCCTGTCCAAGCACCATTGCACCGTGCTGCATCGGGACGGCGCTTATTTTCTGACCGATTTCAGCGTCAACGGCACCTATCTCAACGACTCCGAACAGCGGATCGCGCGCAATCAAACGGTCCGGCTTCAGGACGGCGATCATTTCGTATTGGGCGAATACGAAATCGCGGTCAGCCACCCGAGCGAAAACGACGCCTCGGAAGACCCTTTCGCGGATGGACCGTTTACCGATGTGGTGCCGCCGACCGCCGCTCCGTCGGCCGGGAACGACTCGTTCGGCATCGACCCGCTTTCCGCCGCCGATCCGTTGAACAACAGCGCCGGGGACAAGCGCTGGCTGGACGGCCTCAACCCTCCCTTCGATGATATCCTCTCCGGCAAGCGCGACCAATCCGCCGTGTCGCAGCGGGGCAAACCGGCCGCGCCAGGCCGCGCCGCCACCGCGCCCTCGCCGGATTTGTCATCCCCGGAGCGGATCAATTTCGAATTGCCTTCCTTGGTTACGGGAGCCGCGCCGGTCAAACCGGCCGCGCCGCCGCCCGCGGACCCGCTGTTCGACGCCCTGCCCTCTCCTCCGCTGGCAGCGGAGTCCTCGTGGCCCGCGCCCGATGTCGATTCGCCGGTCGAGCCCTCGCCGCCGGCCGCGCCGCCGTTTGCCGAGCCCGTATCCAAACCCTTGCTATCGCCTCCGCCCACCGTCGAACCGCCGTTTGCCGAGCCCGTATCCAAACCCTCACGCGCGCCCGCGCCAACGGCGGAACCGTCCTCCAAACCCCTGCTCTCGCCCACGCCGAGCCTGCCCGAACCTGGCCTAGCGGTGCAGCCCGCGCCCGCGACCGCCGCATTACCGGCGGGTCCGATCGCGCCAGAGGCGGACAACAAGGCCGCGCCCGCCAACGTCGAGCCCGGTTTCAACTCGTTGATCCCGGATGATTGGTTCCTGCAACCGGACTCCCCGCCCGCCATCGCGCCGGTCGTCCGGCAACCGACCTTTCAGCCGCCTCCAAAGATCCCGCCCGCCGCGCCGCTCGTCCGGCCCGTGGCGCATCCCTCGCCCGCCACCGCTCCGGCTCCCGAATCCGCCGCGGCGCCGAGCGCGGACCTGTTGTTGCGCATCTTTTGCCAGGGGGCCAAGCTATCGCAACTGCGTCTGGAAAAGGAACAGGTCGCCGAACTGGCTTTCAATCTGGGCGCCATCCTGCGCGAAACCGTGCAAGGACTCATGGAAATCTTGCTGGCGCGCGGCGATGTCAAGGGCGAATTCCGGCTGGATCGCACCACCATGGGTCCGATCGAAAACAATCCGCTCAAGACCTCGCCCGGCCAGCCCCCGCTGGGCGTGGAAGAAGTCATCAAATTATTGTTGGTGCCGCCGAAGTCCGCTTACATGCCGCCGGTCGAGGCGGTGCGCGAGAGCTTCGACGACATCAAGGCTCACCAACTGGCCGTCGTCGCCGGCATCCAGGCCGCGTTGAACCATTTGTTGGAACGGTTCGATCCAGGCAATCTGGAAGATCGTTTGGAACAGAATGTGCTAGATAATCTGTGGCCGGCGAACCGCAAAGCCAAATACTGGGACTTGTTCACCGCCGAATATCAAGCGATCGCCCGCGAGGCCGAGGACGACTTCAACAAGCTGTTCGGCGACGAATTCGCCCGCGCTTATGAAAGCCGGTTGCGCGGGCGCTAAACCGCCACTCGCCCGCCTTGCGTTTCGAACGGCGGGCGAGCGCGGCGGCTCATCTTTTCTTAATGCACTGCTGAAACGAGCAACCCCCGATGAGTTGGTACAGCAAGGTTGTGTGGTCCGAAGGCATGTTCCTGCGCCCCCAGCATTTCCAACAGCAGGACCGCTACCTGGAGGGCCTGGTCCGACTGTCGCGCGGCCATCTGCGCCCCTACGACTGGGGTGTGGTCGAACTGGCCTTGGACCGGGAAGCGCTGGCTCTGGGCAAGATCGCGCTGACCTCCGCCAAGGGCCTGCTGCCTGACGGCACCCCGTTTAGCATTCCTGATCGCGACCCTCCGCCCGCTCCGCTCGCCATCGACGCCAGCGTGCGCGACAGCCGGGTCATGTTGGCCCTGCCGCTGCGGCGGACCGGAATGGCCGATGTCGAACGCGGCGAGCAAACCGATACCGCCGCCCGCTATCGCGCGGTGGCCCGCGAGGTGCGCGACAACAACGTCGACACCGCCAACACCAGCGCCTTCGTCGAAATCGGCGAGCCCCGGCTGCGGCTGCTGCTCGACACCCGCGACTGGAGCGATCACACCTGCATCGGCGTCGCCCGCGTGGCGGAGCGACGGCCCGATCAGAAGGTGGTGCTGGACGAACAGTACATCCCGCCCGCGCTGGACTGCCGGGGAGTTCCAGCCTTAAACGGCTTCGTCGCCGAGCTGCTCGGCTTGCTGCACCAGCGCGGCGACGCCTTGGCCGAACGGGTGGTGGGCGGCAGCACCGCCCGCGCCGCCTCGCTCGATCTGGCCCAATTCATGCGCCTGCAAAGCGTCAACCGCTTCGAGCCGTTATTCGCCCATCTGACAGCGATGCAGAACCTGCACCCGGAAAGTTTTTATCAGATCGCCTTGCAGATGGCCGGCGAGATGGCGACCTTCACCGATAAGGTCAAGCGCCGGCCGCCGGCGTTTCCGGCCTACGATCACGACGACTTGCAAACCACTTTCGCGCCGCTGATGCGCGAATTGCGCCGTTCGCTCAGCTTGGAGGAGGTAGACGCGGCGATCCAAATCCCGCTTGAGGAACGCCAATACGGCATCCGGGTCGGGATTATCACCGACCGGGAAAAACCGCTGCTTTCCAAAGCCAACTTCATTCTGGCGGTCCGCGCCGACATGGCCGCCGATCTGCTGCGCGCCCGCTTTCCGCCGCAGCTCAAGATCGGGCCGGTCGAAATCATCGCCAAGCTCATCAACCACCATCTGCCCGGCGTCGGCGTCAGCGCGCTGCCGGTGGCCCCGCGAGAAATCCCCTACCGGGCCGATTTCGTCTATTTCCGGCTCGACCGCAACAGCGAGTTTTGGAAGCAGTTGCTCAATTCGGGAGGCTTCGCGTTTTTTGTCGGCGGTGAGTTCCCCGGACTGGACATGGTGTTCTGGGCCATTAAAGAGTAACCATCGTGACCATCGACGACCCGTTTGCCCTCTCCGACGACGATCCCGGCGAGCGAACCGTCATCCGGCCGTCGCCGGGCGGCCGGCGTTCCAGCTCGCAAGACACCCAACCGCCGCCGCCGCGCCCGGCCCCCGCGCCGCCCGAGGAGCTGGTGGCGCCGAGCGGCATGGGCCTCAATCCCCTGGAAGCCGCCGCCGCGCCCCTGCTCGGCCTGATCATGCGCTTGAAAAATACCGCCTCGCATCCCGAGCCCGAGCGCTTGCGCCAGCGGATGATCGAGGAGGTGAAGGCGTTCAGCGCCAACGCCCGCAACGCCGGCATCGACGAGAAAACCGTGTTCCGCGCCCGCTACGTGCTGTGCACCACGCTCGATGAGGTGATCCTCAACACGCCCTGGGGCCGGGCCAGCGAATGGAGCGAAAACAGCCTGCTGATCACCTTTCACAACGAAGCCTGGGGCGGCGAGAAGTTTTTCGAACTGCTGGATGCGATCACGCCCGATCCGCGCAAGAACCTGCACTTGCTGGAATTGATGTATCTGTGTCTGGCCTTCGGGCTTCAGGGCCGCTACCGGCTGCTGGAAAACGGGCGCGGCCGGCTGGAGGAGCAGCGGGAGCGCGCCTACAACGCCATCCGCAGCGCCCGGGGCGAGTTCGAGCGCGATCTCTCCCCGCACTGGCGCGGCGCGGTCGAACGGCGCAACCCGCTGATCCGCTACGTTCCGCTGTGGGTGGTGGCGGGCGTGGCGGCCGCCTTGCTGCTGCTGGCCTTCGCCATCTTCAATTGGCTGCTCAACACCACCTCCGATCCGGTGCTGACCGCGCTGGCCGAGCTGCGCGGTCAAAACGTGGTGACGGTGCGGCGCGGCGGGGTCGAGGCGCGGCCGTCCGCCGTCAAGGCCGACGCCAGTTTGGCGCAAATCACCCAAACCTTGCGCGCCTTTTTGGACCCGCAAGTCCGGCAAGGATCGGTTTCGGTCATCGAGGAGGCCAATCAAACCACGGTGCGGCTGCGGGGCGACGGCTTGTTCGATTCCGGCAAGACCGAGGTCAAACCGGCGTTCCAAAACCTGCTCCAACAGATCGGCGCGGAAATGAACAAGGTGCAGGGCCGGGTGCTGGTCACCGGCCACAGCGACAACGTGCCGATCCGCACCCTGCAATTTCCGTCCAACTGGCACCTGTCCAAGGCCCGCGCCGACAGCGTGGTCAAGATTCTGGGCTCGACCAGCAACAACCCCGGCCGCTTCGTCAGCGAGGGCCGCGCCGACACCCAACCGATCGCCGCCAACGACACCCCGCAGAATCGAGCGCTCAACCGGCGCGTCGACATCGTCCTGTTGGCCCGGGTCAATTAGGTCGGGCTCATGAAGAAGATCCTGAACGTTCTGAAAAACCCCTGGCTGATCGGTTTGACCGGTTTCGCCGCCGTCGTCGCGCTGATCTGGTATCTGGGACCGCTGATCTCGGTGGCCGGCGCGTCCCCGTTCGCCACCGACCTGGGCCGCATCATCACCATCGTGGTGTTCGGCGGCTCGATGGCGATTTACAAGGTCATTTATTACATCCAGACCTTGCGCAGCAACCGCGACATGCTGGCGGATCTGGCCGGTCAGGTGGGCCGCGCCGGCGAACTGGGTCAAGCTGGCCCGGCCGGCGACGGCGGCGCGGCCGCCCGCGAGCGGGAAGAGAAAAAGAAAGAGCAGGACGCGGCCTCGGCCGAGGAAATCTCCACGCTGAAACAGGGCCTGAACGACGCCCTGGCGGTGCTGAAGAAAACCAAGCTCGGCGGCAAGGCCGGGCGCGGTCAATACCTGTACCAACTGCCGTGGTACATCATCATCGGCCCGCCCGGCTCCGGCAAGACCACCGCGCTGATCAACTCCGGGCTGCGTTTCCCGCTGGGCGCCGGCAAGGTGCGCGGGGTGGGCGGCACCCGCAACTGCGATTGGTGGTTCACCGACGAGGCCGTGTTGCTCGATACCGCCGGCCGCTACACCACCCAAGACAGCCACGAGGAAGTAGACCGGGCCGCCTGGCGCGGCTTTCTCGATTTGCTGAAAAAACACCGCCGCCGCCGGCCGATCAACGGCGCGTTCGTCGCCATCAGCTTGTCCGATCTGATGCAGCAGCGCGAGGAGGAGCGGGAAGCGCAGGCGCTCGCGATCAAGCAGCGGGTGCAGGAGCTGCACGAGCATTTCGGCATCCGCTTTCCGATTTACGTGCTGTTCACCAAGGCCGATCTGATCGCCGGCTTCGTCGAGTTCTTCGCCGATCTGGGCAAGGAAGAGCGGGATCAGGTCTGGGGTCTGACCTTGCCGATGGACGACCCGACCGATCCCGAAGGCGTGATCCAAGAGTTTAACGCCGAGTTCGAACGGCTGGAACAGCGCCTGAACGACCGCTTGGTGGAACGCCTGCAAGACGAGCGCGACCCGCAGCGGCGTGATCTGATTTACACCTTCCCCCAGCAGTTCGGCTCGCTGAAACCGATGGCCGAGCGCTTTCTCAAAGAGGTGTTCCGGCCCAGCCGCTTCGAGGAGCGGGTGCTGCTGCGCGGCGTTTATTTCACCAGCGGCACCCAGGAAGGCACGCCGATCGACCGGCTGATCAGTTCGCTGGCCAACACCTTCGGCTTGCGCCGGCAGGTGCTGAGCACCTTTTCGGGCAAGGGCCGCAGCTATTTCATCACCCGCCTGCTGCGCGAGGTGATTTTCCCCGAATCCGAGCTTGCCGGCACCAACCTGCGGTTCGAGCGCTGGCGGGCCTGGATCCAGCGCGGGGCTTACGCCGCCGCCTTGCTGGTCACCGCGACGGCGGCCGGCTTGTGGCTGACCAGCTACGCCCGCAACGAACTGTACGTGCGGGCGGTGGAGAAGCAACGGATAGAAGTCGCCAACCAGCTCGCCGCGCTCTCGCCCGATCAGTCCGACCCCGCCTCCGCGCTGGCGCTGTTAGACGCCGCCCGCGCCATTCCCGGCGGCTACGAGGACCGCAACGCCGGCAAGCCCTGGCTGATGGGCTTCGGGCTGTATCAAGGCGACAAACTCGGCGGCGAAGCGCAAGCGATCTACCAGCGCCTGCTCGCCCAAGTCTTCCTGCCCCGGATCGTGCTGCGGATGGAGGAGCGGCTGCGCCAGAGCGTCGGCAACCCCACCGCGCTTTACGACACGCTCAAGGTTTATCTGATGATGGACGACGCCGAGCGCTTCGACGCCAAAACCGTCAAGGCGTGGCTGGAGCAGGAATGGCAAAACTATCTGCCCCGCGGCGTCGACCGGCAGCAGCGGGAGCGCCTGGTCGGCCATCTCGACGCCTTGCTCGAACAAGCCCCGCTGAAATCGCCCATCGCGCTGGATGCCGCCCTGATTCAGAACAGCCGCGCCTTTCTCAACCAAACGCCGCTCGCCCAGCGGATCTACGAACGGCTCAAGCAGCGCCAGCGCGCCGCCGGCAACCCGCCGGACATCGGCTTGACCGCCGCAGCCGGTCCGGACACGCCCCGGGTGTTCGAACGCAAGAGCGGCCAGCCGCTCGGCGAGGGCGTGTCCGGCCTTTACAGCTACAACGGCTACTATCAGTTTTTCCTCAATGAAAGCCCGAAGCTGTTGGACCAGCTCGCCGACGAGAGCTGGATTCTCGGACCTTCAGCCCAAGTCTCGACCAACCCGGCCGAGCGCCAGCAAGTCGCCGACACCCTTTGCCGGCTTTATCTCGCCGACTATCAGCGGCTGTGGCAAGAGCTGCTCGGCGATATCAAGATCAAGGAATTCAACAATCCGGACGCGGCCTTGGACATCTTGCAGGTCCTGTCCGGACCGACCTCGCCGATTCAAACGATATTCAAGACCATCGCCCGCGAAACCGCCCTGGACCGCCCGCCGCCCGCGCCGCCCGCCGAACCGCCGCCGCCCGATCAATCGCTGACGGAAAAAATCGCCGGCATCATCAACAAGCCGCAAACCGCCGAGGCGGACAAACCTCTCAACTGCGGCGTCGAACCGCGCTTGCTGGGCCTCAACAGCCAATACGGCCGGGAAATCGGCGGCCCCGAGGGCTCGATTCCTCCGCTCGATAAGACTCTCTCCGCGCTCAACGACCTCTACGGCCACCTGAACGCCATCGGCCGGGCGCGCGCATCCAGTCCGGATGGAACGGTCGCGCAAAATCTCAAGGATCAATTCACGGCGGTGGCCAACCAGCTTCAAGTCGAGGCGGCCCGCAAGCCGCCGCCGTTCAACACCCTGCTCGCCAAGCTGGCGCTGGACAGCATCGAGAGCGTCCGCAGCCTGCGCGACCGGCTCAACGCCCAATGGAAAGCGGCTCAAATTGCCGCTTTTTTTCAGGACAATCTGAACGGCCGCTACCCGTTCGTGCGCAGCGCCATTCAATGGAGCGGCGCGGGGCCGGCCGGAGGCGGAACCGCGGCGGCGCCGGCCAACACCATTCAATGGGTCGGCCAAAACGCCAGCCCCGGCGCGGGCCGCGCCGTCCAAGGTCCGCCGGACGCCTCGCTGGCGGCATTCGGCCGTTTTTTCGGTCCCAACGGTCTGCTCGACAGTTTTTTCAAACAGCACTTGCAAGCCCACGTCGACACCTCGCAAGGCGTCTGGCGCTGGCGCGGCCCGACCGGCCCGGAACAAACCATCTCACCCGAGGCCCTGCAACTTTTTCAGCGCGCCGCCGCCGTGCGGGCCAGCCTGTTCGGCGGCGGTCAGACTCCGGCGGTGCGCTTCCAACTGACGCCGCTGGAGCTGAGCGGCGACATCAGCCAGGCGGTGATCGGCGTGGACGGCCAGACGCTGGCGTATGCCGCCGGCCAAGCCGCGCGGCCCGCCGACTTGCAATGGACCGGCGCATCCGGTCAAGCCCGGCTCCAATTTTCGATGGCCGGCGGCGGCAACCCGCTGCAATTCAGCGAAACCGGTCCCTGGGCGTGGTTCAAGCTGCTCGATCAAGCCCAGATGCAACCGCTCGGCGAGGCCCAGTTTCGGGTGGCGTTTCAACTGGCTGGCCGGCAAGCGGTCTACGAGCTGCGCACCGGCGGCGGCAACCCTTTTCGCCTGCGGGAATTGGAAAAATTTCAGTGTCCGGAGCAGCTATAATGTTTAATCCCGAGTTCGCTCCATAAGTCGGTAGGGAACAGGCCCGTTATGTTTGGAAGCACTTCGACCTCCGAACCCGCCATCCGGCCCGCCACCGGCTTTTTCGGTAAATTGCCCGGCCGGGGCGACTTCATCGGCCGCCATCTGCCCAAATCGTTCCTCGATCCTTGGGATGCTTGGCTGCAAGAGAGCATCGCCAAAAGCCGCCTTCAGTTGGGCGGAGGCTGGCGCGAGTGTTATTGCACCAGCCCTATCTGGCGGTTCGCGCTCGGCTCGGGCGTCTGCGGGCCAACGGCCTACGCCGGCATCCTGATGCCCAGCGTCGACCGGGTGGGCCGTTACTATCCGCTGGCCATCGCCGTCCCGCTGGAGCGGGACCGGCCGTTGCTCGCGCTGCCGGTCGCCGCCGAACCCTGGTTCCAGCAAGCCGAGCGACTGGCGCTGTTCGGGCTCGATCTGGACCGCTTGGATTTGGACGACTTCAGCCGCCAAGTCGAGGCGCTGGGCGGTCCCCCGACCCTCCTTGCTCCGCCCATCGCGGATGCGTCGGCCGGCGCGCCCTGGTATTGTCCGCTGTCGGACGCGCCGGATGCGGGGTCGCTCGCGCCGTTACTGGCTGATGCGCTGTTGCAACGGCTGTTTTCTCACATCAGTCTGTGGTGGACCGAAGGGTCCGAGCAAGTCGCCCGCTGCCTGCTGATCTGCGATGGCTTGCCGCCGGTCAGCGGTTTTGTGGCGTTGCTGGCCGGCGAATGGAGTCAATGGGGCTGGCGTGAACAACCGTTCGCCGGCGTTGCTTGCTCCCGCGAGGGAAAGCCGTCCGCTGAGGAGAATCGAGCATGACTGACAACAAAGCCTTTCAATGGTCGTCCGCCGGTCGCAGTCATGTCGGCATGGTCCGGTCGATCAACGAGGACGCCTGCCTGGTCCTGCCCGAAGTCGGTCTTTGGGCGGTCGCCGACGGGATGGGCGGCCATGAAGCCGGCGATATCGCCAGTCAGATGATCGTCGAGACCTTGCAGCAAATTCCGCCGCCGGCGGATTGGGACAGCTTTCTGACTTCGGTGCGGGCCGGGCTCAAGGACGTCAACCGGCGCTTGCGCGAGGAATCGGCCCAGCGCTACCACCACCGCACCATCGGCAGCACGGTCGTGGTGCTGCTGTTGCACGGCGGTCGATGCGCGTGCCTTTGGGCGGGCGACAGCCGCATCTACCGCATGCAAAACGGTCAGTTGCAACAGCTGACGCGCGATCACAGCCACGTCCAAGAACTGGTCGATCAAGGCTTGATCGCCTTTGAGGACGCGCACCGCCATCCGCTGGCCAACGTGATCACCCGCGCGGTCGGGTCGGCGGACGATTTGCCGATCGATGAGGCGATCTATCCGCTGCAGGCCGGGGATATGTTTCTGCTCTGCAGCGACGGGCTCAATAAAACCGTCAGCGACGAGGAAATCGCCCGGCTGCTGGCGCACAGCAATTACAACAGCCAGGAAGCGGTCAAGGCGTTCATCCATCTTGCCCTGATGCGGGACGCCAGCGACAACGTCACCACCGTGGTGGTGAACGTCACCGAAGCGGCGGCGTCTCAAACGCCGGCTCGAACCGCCGAAACTCTGGAAAATCAGATTCCGCCGGATTGGTACTTGCAGTGACGCGCCGGCGCGTTTTGACCGACGCGCTTCAGCGCAAGCGCCGGTAGAGCGGCTGCGGTTGATCCACCGCCGGTTGATAGCTCTCGCTGAACTCGCCGAAGGCGGTCAAGGCGTCTTCCAGGCTGCGGTCCTCCCGCAGTTCGAACACATCGAAACCGCTGCGCGCCATGAAAAACAGCTGATCGCGCAGCACGTCTCCGACCGCCCGCAGCTCGCCTCGGTAGCCGTGGCGCTCGCGCAGCAACCGCGCCTGGGAATACGCGCGCCCGTCGGCGAACTTGGGGAATTCCAGCGCCACGACCGCGAACTTCGGTAAATCCTCGGCCAGAACAGCCACGTCGGCGGTATTCGGCAAGCGGACGCCCACCGATTCCGCCCGCGCCAGCAGCGCCGCTCGCTCCCGTTGCCAGCGCGCCAGCGAAACGATGATCGCCCCGTCCGGCAACTCGGCCTCGTCGGCGACATGTTGCCAGCGGTCCTCGACGATCCGCCGATCTTTAATAACCGACCGCATACCGCTCTTGCTCCTGTTTGGCCTGGTCGCTGCCCGGCAGATAGGCGCGCACTCGGAACGGTTCGAGGCCGATCCGGCGCACGGTATCGAGAAATCGCTCGTCCTCCTCGCGCCGCTCGATATAAACCCGCAGCAGGCGTTCCAGCGTATTGGCGACCTCGGCCTTGGGCACCGAAGGCCCGAGGATTTCGCCCAGCGCGGCATCGTTCTCGGAACAGCCGCCCAGGGAGATCTGATACCACTCCTCGCCCTTCTTATCGACCCCGAGGATACCGATGTGGCCGACGTGATGGTGGCCGCAGGCGTTCATGCAGCCGGACATGTTGAGCCGCAGTTCGCCCAAATCGTAGAGATAATCCAGCCGGTCGAATTTCTGATTGATCTGTTGGGCGATGGCGATGGAGCTGGCGTTGGCCAGACTGCAAAAATCCAGTCCGGGGCAGCAGATCATATCCGCCAGGGTGCCGATGACCGGCGCGGCCAGGCGTTGCGCTTCAAGCGCCCGCCATAGCGGGTAAAGGTCGGCCTGGCGCACGTCGGGCAGCAACAAATTCTGATGGTGGGTGGCGCGGATTTGGCCGAAGCTGTAGCGGTCGGCGAAATCGGCCACGGCGTCCATTTGATCGGCGTCGATGTCGCCCGGCGGGACTCCGGGCTCTTTCAGCGCCACGAACACGTTGCGATAGCCCGCGACCTTGTGGCCGGCCACGTTGTGGCGCGTCCAGGTCGCAAAGGCCTGATCGCTCGCCAGATGCTGCGCCAGGCTGGGATCGCGCGCGGCGTTGGAATCGTAGGCCGGCGGCGCGAAAAACCGGCGGACCCGCTCGACTTCGACCTCATCCAGCACCAACCCCGACTCGCGAATTTGCTCCCATTCCGCCTCGACCTGCCGGCGGAAGACCTCCGGCCCCAGCGCCTTGACCAGAATCTTGATGCGGGCCTTATACAAATTATCGCGCCGGCCGTGTTGGTTGTAGACCCGCAGGATCGCTTCCAAATACGACAGCAGATCGCGCTGGGGCAAAAATTCGCGGATGGCGTGACCGATCAAGGGCGTGCGGCCCAAACCGCCGCCGACCAACACCCGAAATCCCGGTTCGCCTCGCTGGTTTTTCAGCAAATTCAGGCCGATGTCGTGCACCTGCGCCGCCGCTCGGTCGTGCAGCGCGCCGGTTACGGCGATCTTGAACTTGCGCGGCAGATAGGAAAATTCGGGATGGAAGGTGGACCACTGGCGGATGATTTCGCAGTAAATGCGCGGGTCCTCAAGTTCATCCGCCGCCACCCCGGCCAGATGGTCGGCGGTGACGTTGCGGATGCAGTTGCCGCTGGTTTGAATGGCGTGCATCTGCACCTTCGCCAATTCGGCGAGGATGTCCGGCGTCTCCTCCAGCTTCGGCCAGTTATATTGAATGTTCTGGCGGGTGGTGAAGTGGCCGAAACCCTTGTCGTAACGGCGGGCGATGTCGGCCAGCGCGCGCAGTTGCCGCGAGGACAGCACGCCGTAGGGAATGGCGACCCGCAACATCGGGGCGTGGCGCTGGAGGTAGAGCCCGTTCATCAGGCGCAGCGGCCGGAATTCATCGTCGCTCAGCTCGCCGGCCAGATAGCGCTGGACCTGACCCCGGTACTGGGCCACTCGTTCGTCCACCAGGGTTTGATCGTATGCGTCGTACTGGTACATCGTGCTAGGCCCCCGTTTGAAAATCCGCCGGTCGCGCTCGGAT
>DJIW01000147.1 GCA_002433805.1 Competibacteraceae bacterium UBA6584
GGGCGTCGTGTCCTTTGACCCAAAACAGTAACCAGGTCGAACATGCCGGCGGGTGCGCGCCCGCCGCACTCACTTCACCCGGTTTCGCGCCAGCCAGCGATCCAGCGCGTTAGCGAACGCCTGTTGGTCGCGGGGATGGTAAGGCGCCGGCCCGCCGGTCACCGCGCCCGCCGCCCGAAGTTCCTCCTTGAGATCGCGCAAGGCCAACCGTTCCTGAATGTTCGCCTCGGAATACAGTTCACCGCGCGGATTCAACGCGGCGATGCCCCGCGCCACCAGCCGCGCCGCCAGGGGAATATCCGCCGTGATGACCAGATCGCTGCTTTCCGCCCGTTGGACCAGGAGGTGATCGGCTTCATCAAAACCCGCGCTGACCTGCACAGCCGTGATCAGCGGCGAGCGCGGCAGTTGCAGCGGGCGGTTCGCCACCAGCGTCACCGGCACGCCGAGCCGGCGCGAGGCGCGCAAGACGATGTCCTTGACCGGACCGGGACAGGCGTCGGCGTCAATCCAAATTCTCACCGCGATTCCCTCATGAGCTTGCTAACTCGTGATCTCGGAAAGTGTGCAATCGGCGGAAAAAGCGGTGCGCGGGTTGATCCGGCGGGCTATGACGCGGGCGAGCGGATGAGGGCAAGCAACGGTATCGGCTTCGAGACCCAAAGCCTAGTGCCGCCAGCGCTCGCCCATCCGGCGGATGGGCAAGATCGGGACAGCGGGTTGTGCCTGTCGGCCACGCTCGGGGAGACCTTTTCCAAGCTTAAAACCCGGTTTGCCGACACCGCTTGGCAGCGACCCGGCTCAGGCTCGGAAAACCGGGTGCACCCTCATGATGTGTTCGGACGGACTCTCAGAATAACGGCTTCTCCGACACGATCAAACCGTCTTCGTCAGCGTAGATATAATGACCCGGAACGAATTGCACGCCGGCGAATCGCACGGGAACATCCCGCTCGCCGACGCCGCGCTTGACGCTTTTGAGCGGGTGCACGGCCAGGGCCTTGACGCCGATGTCGATTTCAGCGATGGCGGCGGAATCGCGGATACAACCGTTCACCACCACGCCGGCCCAATCATTTTCCTCGGCCAGATCGGCCAGTTGATCGCCGAGCAGCGCGCAGCGCATCGAAGCGCCGCCGTCCACCACCAGCACCCGACCCTTGCCCGGCTCCTCCAGAGCAGTGCGCACCAGGGAATTATCCTCAAAAACCTTGAGGGTCGCGATCGCGCCGTAAAACATGGTCTCGCCGCCATAGTCGCCAAATAGCGGCTCGGCGATTTGCAACCGGTCGGAAAATTCGTCGCAAAGATCGGTCGTTTTAAAGTCCATGGCAATCACTCTTGCGAATTGAAAACGGTAATTTCAACAGTTTAACACAGTCGGCAAGCGCCTCAGCGGCTGGTGATCTTCAACTCGATGCGGCGGTTGCGGCGGTAGCCTTCCGGGTTGTCCGCCGGGTCGATCGGGTGATATTCCCCCATCCCGACCGCCGCCAGCCGCTGCGGCGGCACGCCCCGCTGGATCAGATAATTCACCACCTGTTGCGCCCGCGCCGTGGATAATTCCCAATTGGATGGATACCGGCCGCCGCGGATCGGCGCGCGGTCCGTGTGACCCTGCACCTCGATAATCACCGGCAAATCCGGGGGCAGCTTCGCCGCCAACTGCTGGTAGACCATCGCGAACTTGTCCAGATCGCCGCCGCCGGAAGCCGACAGCATGGCCTCGCCGGAAGCGAATAAGACCTCTGATTGAAACACGAATCGGTCGCCCACCACTTTAATATCAGGATTGTCGGCAAACACTTCGCGCAGGCGGCCGAAAAATTCGCTGGCGTATTTTTCCAATTCCTCGACCCGCTCCAGCAGCTTCTTTTTCAAGGCGCTATCGAGCGCCTCGATCCGGCCTTTTTGCTCGACGATGACCGCATCGCGCTGGGCCAAATCCTGTTGGTTCGCGGCCAAGGCGCGGTTGAGCTGCTCCAATTCCGCCGCCAGCCGTTCCGCGCGGACGCTCAGTAGCGCCGCCTGCTCTTGCGCGCCGGTCAACCCTTGCTCGGCCTTGCTTTTATCGGCGTCCGACAGCGCGCGCGCGGCCTGCGCCGCCGCCAGTTCGTCGCGCAATTGGGCCAGCAGCGTATCGCGCTCGCCGACCGTGGTTTCCAAGCCCTGCGCCCGAGCGCGCAGCCGGGCCGCCTCTTTTTCGGCGTCGCCGGCCAACCCCTCCAGATGATCGACGATCCGCCGCAACTGACCGATGGCGGTTTCCTTGCCCAAGATTTCACGGCTGACCAACACCTCGGCAATGACGAACACCGTGATCAGAAACACCAACACCATCACCAGTCCGCCCAGCGCGTCGGTAAACGCCGGCCAGATGTTGAATTCACCGACCGCATCACGCCGGCGGCGCATAGCGCTTTAAATCCCGGTAGTCGTTCGATTCTCGTTCCAGCAGCCGCGCGATGGTGCGCAGTTCGTAGCGCAAGTCGGCGGTGCGGTCGTTTTCGATATTCTTCAAGGTTTCTCGCAGCGATTCGATCCGTTCGCTTAAATTCGCCATCTGTTCCGCAACTCGCGAAGCACCCTGGCCGTGTTGGGTCGCATACTCCGCCGTCGCCGCCACCCGTTCCAACCGGTCGGCGATGGATTGCAGCAAGGCGGCTAGATGACGCGGCGAAATCGCGTCGGTTTGAGCGGTGACGGTCACCACCGGCTGCCATAACGGCGCCAAATCGCTCACCACCAGCGCTTCCAATTGAGCGTGATGGTCGTTTTGCGCGTGGAACAGTTGCAGTTCCAGAAAGCCCAGCGCCAGCGCGCCCAGCAACCCGAACAGAGATGCCGAGAACGAAGTCCCCATTCCGCCCAAGGGAGCGGCCAGGCGCTCCTTGAAATTGGCGATTAAAGCCATGGTGTCGGCCGCTTTCTCGACGGACAGCCCGCCGATCACATCGCGCACCCCGGCGATGGTGAGCAGCAACCCGTAAAAGGTTCCGATCAGACCCAACAGCACCAGCGCGCCGACCAGATATCGCACCAGCGCCCGCTGGTCGTCGCCGCGCGTGGACAACGCATCCAATAAGTAGGGCAAGGTCACGGCGGTATCGCCGTGGCTGACGACCCGATGGACCTTGCGCAGAAAATCGCTCACGTTGCGCCGCCAGCCGCTCCCCAGCAGTATCTCGTCGACCTGCGCGAGCGGCAACTCCCGCCGGCGGGCTCGCAGCGCCACGACCGCCGCCCGTTCGGCGGAACGCCCGTCGGCCAGCGTATCGAGCAGCGCCTTGAGGGTGTAGCCTACCCCGAACAAAAAAGCGGCCGCGATCGTGCCATTCAAATACGGATTGGTTAAAAAAGCCGCCGTCAGCGGTTTTCGAAAAAAGAGCGCCAGCAGCGCCAAACTCGCCAGAAACAGCAGCGAACGCAGTAAGTAGCGGGTGACGCCCCGGTTGGGGCGTCGGTCGGAACCAGTCATGGCCATGGTTTATCCATCGTGTCCGAACGGAGGGAGCGCACTTTACAGGAATCCGAACGACGATGGGTACGATAAACTGGCTGTCGCAACCCGCGCTAGGGTTCGAAAGCGTTTGCCCAATTCCCTTCAAAAACGAATTTATTCAAAGGTTTGCGCTTTCTAGTCTCAAGTTCTTTTTTCCGCGTCTCATCGGGCAAGCTTTCGGCGGGCGCGGGATGCCCGACCGCGATCATGGCCATGCATGTGTGATCGGCGGGGATATTAAAACGGGTTTTGGCTTGTTCGGAGTCAAACCCGCCCATCTGATGCGCCACCAGACCGAGCGCGGCAGCCTGCAAACACAGATTTTCGCTGGCCGCGCCGGTATCGTGTTGCGCCCAACGGTTGGGTTGGTTGTTATGGCCGAAAGCCGGCGCGGCGACCGACAGCAACAGCACCGGCGCGTGCCTGACCCAGAGCTGATTGCCCTCCGCCAAACACTCGAACGCTTGTTGCCAAGCAGCGGCATCATGAAACCGGTTCCACACCAGATAACGCCACGGCTCATCGCCGAAACAAGACGGCGCCCAGCGGGCGGCTTCCAGCAAGGCCAGCAGGTGATCCCGATTGACCGGCCGGTTCGGATCGATGGCGCGCGAGCTCCAGCGGCGGGCGATCAAATCGGCGATGGGAACCTGAGTGGTGGCGGGTTTTACAAGCATGAGGGTTCTCTTCAAAGCGTGGGCTAACAAGACTTGTATTAAAGACCACATCAAGGTCGAAAAGCGCGAGAATGCGCGCGTTCGTTTGCCATCGAGAGCCCCTTCATGTCTTACCCGCAGGAAATCAACGACTACCTCACCCGCCACGTGCCGCTGTTCCGGGCCATGCAAGCGCGATTGGACCGCTGTGACGACACCGGTCTGCGCATGACTGCCCCATTGGAGCCAAACATCAACGATAAAGGCATCGCCTTCGGCGGTTCGCTGGCGGCTATCGCCTCGCTCGCCGGCTGGGCGCTGACCCGCGTCACCCTGCGCGAGCATCATGAAACCGCCGAAATCGTGATTACCGAGAGCACGTTAAAATTTATCCGGCCGGTGCGCGGCGAGATCGTGACCGAATGCGCGCGTCCGGACCCCGCCGCGACGGCGCGATTCATCGACAGCTTCCGCCAGCGCGGCAAAGCTCGCTGGACGGTCGAGGTGGTAATCCTCGCCGACGGCGAGACCGCGATGACCTTCAGCGGGCAATACGGCGTTTTTCGGCGGCCGCCGTAAGTGTGCCAGGCGCCCCATGACCGGTCTAATCATCCTCCGTCAAGGCGGCCGCGAGCTGCGCTTCGCCGCGCCGGCGCGCGTGGTGACCGCCTGGCGACCGGAGCAGGTCGTTCCAGCCTTGGAAGCCATCGAATCGGCGGTGCTCCGACAGCGCCACCACGCCGCCGGCTTCATCGCCTATGAAGCCGCCGCCGCGTTCGGGCTCGCCGTTCATCCGCCTCTTGAAGGCTTGCCGCTGCTTTGGTTCGGTCTTTACGACCACCCGGAAACGGTCGAACGATCCGCCGTTCCGGAACCGCCGGCATCCGCCGGGTACTCGGTCGGCCCCTGGCGACCGACCGTCGACCGCGACGCTTACGCCGCCGCGGTCGGCCGCGTCAAGGGCTACCTCGCGCGCGGCCACAGCTACCAAGTCAACTACACTTTCCCGCTGCGAGCGGCATTCTCGGGCGAACCGGAAGCGCTGTTCGCCGAACTGGCGGCCGCGCGCCAGGGCGACGCCGCCTTCATGGACCTCGGCCGCTTCGCGATCTGTTCGGCCTCTCCGGAACTGTTCTTCCGATTGGACGGAGAATCCTTGCTCGCCAAGCCGATGAAGGGCACCGCGAAACGCGGCCTGACGCTGGCGCGGGACGAGGCCCAAAGGGCGGCCTTGGTGCGGTCCCCGAAAAATCGGGCCGAAAATTTGATGATCGTGGACATGATCCGCAACGATCTGGGAAAGGTGGCGCAAATCGGCAGCGTGGCGGCGCCCCACCTGTTCGAGGTGGAACGCTACCCCACCCTGCTGCAAATGACCTCGACCGTCACCGCGCGAACGCAAGCGTCCATAGTGGAGATTTTGGCGAGCGTGTTTCCCTGCGCGTCGATCACCGGCGCACCGAAGGTGCGCACCATGCACATCATTCGGGAGTTGGAGCCGCAACCTCGCGGCGTCTACACCGGAGCCATCGGCTTCATCGGCCCCGGCCGTCAGGCGCACTTCAACGTCGCCATCCGCACGGCGCTCATCGACCGCAAGCTCGGGGCGGCGATTTACGGGGTGGGCGGCGGCTTGGTTTGGGATTCGGAAGCTGTGGAGGAATATGACGAATGTTTGCTGAAGGCGCGAGTTCTGACCCCACAACCTCCCTTTCAATTGTTGGAGACGCTGCTGTGGGAGACGCAAACCGGTTATTTCTTATTGGACGCCCATCTGGCGCGGCTAGCCGACACCGCTGCTTATTTCAACGCGCCGCTCGACCTAGCCGCCATCAAAAACCATCTGCGCACCTTGGCGACCGACTTGCGCGGCCCTCACAAAATCCGACTGCTGATCCAGTTAAACGGCGTTTTGACGGTGGAAAAAACGCCCTTGGCAGCGGCGCGCCCGCCGCCGTTGCGGGTGGGTTTGGCCGCCTCGCCGGTCGATTCGCAGACGGTTTGGCTATATCACAAGACCACCCGGCGCGCCGTCTACGAGGTGGCTCGCGCCTCGCGACCGGATTGTGACGACGCCCTTTTATGGAACGAGCGCGGCGAATTGACCGAGGCGAGCCTGGCCAATGTAGCGCTCGATTTGGATGGCCGCTGGTATACGCCGCCGGTCGCTAGCGGCCTGCTAGCGGGGGTGTTTCGGGGTCGTTTGCTGGCAGATGGCCAGATTCGGGAACGGGTGCTGACGCGGGCTGATTTGCGCGCGGCCCGACGCATCGCCTTGATGAATGCGGTCCGCAAATGGCAACCGGCCGTCTTGGTGGACTAAACGGGCCGCCTTTGCCTAGCGAGCGCCATCGGAGGCGCCGCACGGCCGCCCGGCGAACGAATCGCGACGGCTCATTAGGCAAATCGCTCGGCCCATGCTACAGTGATTGGCAAGTTTGTCGCCGTGCGGCCCGGTCCGCACTCTGAGTTTCTTGATCGATTCCGAACGGAATCGTCGCAAGCGGATCAGTCGATCCCTGTTTCTCCTGCAAACCCGTCGGGGTCGCGCCCTTCGCGCTGCCTCGATCTCCCAATCACTTAATCATCAGTCTGCCTGGACCGGCTACGCGCCCGCGCGTGAGCAGGCGGATTCAGGAATCTCGTATGCCTTTTAGCTCCCTCGGCCTAGCGGACAATCTGGCGCGCGCCGTCGCCGCCCAAGGTTACACCGCGCCGACCCCGATTCAAGCCAAAACGATCCCGCTGGTGTTGGCCGGCCGCGACCTGCTGGCCTCCGCCCAAACCGGCACCGGCAAGACCGCCGCGTTCACCCTGCCCCTGTTGCAGCGCTTGCAAACCAGCGTCCCAGCGCACGGCGCCTCACGGCTGCAACCGGTGCGCGCCCTGGTGCTGACCCCCACCCGCGAACTGGCGGCGCAAGTGACCGAGAGCGCGCGCCGTTACGGCCGCCACGCCTCGATCCGCAGCACCGTGCTGGTCGGCGGAGTCAGCCTGAAGCCGCAATGCGACGCTCTGCGGCGCGGGGTGGATTTGTTGATCGCAACGCCCGGACGGCTGCTGGATCATGTCAGCCAGCGCCACGTCGATCTGTCCCATGTTGAAATACTGGTGCTGGATGAAGCCGACCGGATGCTGGACATGGGCTTTATTCCGGCGATCCGGCGAATTCTAGCCCTGCTGCCCCGGCAGCGGCAGAATTTGCTGTTTTCGGCCACTTTGCCCGATACGATCCGCCAGCTGGCGACAGAGCTGCTGCGCGATCCGGTCACGGTCGATGTGGCGCCGCGCAACGCCACCGCCGATTTGGTGCGCCAACAGGTCCATCCCGTGGATCACGCGCGCAAATCCGAACTGCTCGCCCATCTGCTGCACACCGGCGAGCCGGGGCAAACCCTGGTGTTCACCCGCACCAAGCACGGCGCCGACCGACTGACGCGCCAGCTCGAACGCGCCGGCCTGCGCGCCGCCGCCCTGCACGGCAACAAAAGCCAATCGGCCCGCACCCGAGCCTTGGACGATTTCAAGCAGGGCCATGTCCGGGTGTTGGTGGCGACCGACATCGCCGCGCGCGGCTTGGACATCGCGCAGTTGCCGCTGGTGGTCAACTACGAACTGCCGCACGTCCCGGAAGATTACGTGCACCGCATCGGCCGCACCGGTCGGGCCGGCCGCGACGGCCTCGCCCTGTCGCTGGTGTGCGAGGATGAAGCCCCGCGCTTGCACGCCATCCAGCGCCTGCTGGGCCGCGCCTTGCCGTCGGCGGTCGTGGACGGTTTCGCGCCATCGCGCACGCTCCGCTCCACGCCGGTCGCGACACCCGGTTCCGCCCGCGCCCAAACGCCGGCCAGCCACCCACGCGGCAGCGCCAACGCCAACGCCGCGCGGCCGGCCGGCGATCGGACGATTCGAACTCCTCGAACGCCAGCGGCTCCAACTCGTCGGAACCCCACTCGGCCGCGCAGCCACTCACCCGTTAGCCATTTGGCGAAATCAGGAGGACCTACATGAAGATGATTTTCGTCGGCAACCTGCCCCCGGATGCGACGGAGCAGGAAATCACCGAATTATTCTCAACCCACGGCCGGGTGCGCTCGCTGCGGTTGGTCCGCGACGTGTTCAGCGGTAACTGTCGCGGTTTCGGATTCGTGGAAATGGAAGGGCATGAGGCGCGGGCGGCCATCGGCGCGCTCAACGGGTGGGAGTTGCGCGGCCAACGCTTGAAAGTGAATGAGGAACGGCCCAAGGAGCGCTCCGGCGGACGTCGCCGCTGAGCTTTGAAATGCTGGATCCGGGACGATGCAAGCCGGGTCCAGCCCCGCCTGCGTCGCGGCCGATGGGTCGCTGTCCGGCAGCGACTTTCCACAACCGCTTGAATTTAATCTTCAAAACGGTTTCGCGCGAACGCGCTGGCGAACCGGCTGGCGCCGCGCCGACGGAATCGAGTTAGGATAACGCCCATCCCATCAACCGCTGTTGTGCTTCGCGATACTTGGCGGTGGTCTTGGCGACGATTTCCGGCGGCAGCTCCGGACCCGGCGGCTGCTTGTTCCAATCCAGCGTTTCCAGATAATCGCGCACGAACTGTTTGTCGAAGCTGGGCGGGCTCGCGCCGGGACGATACGCATCGACCGGCCAGAACCGCGAGGAATCGGGAGTCAACACCTCGTCCATCAGCACCAGCTCCCCGTGCTCATCCAAGCCGAATTCAAATTTGGTGTCGGCGATGATTATGCCCCGTCCCAGAGCATAATCGGCCGCCTCTCGATAAATCGCCAAACTGATCGCTCGGATTTGTTCCGCCAGTTTCTGACCGATAGCATCCGCGATGGTCTCAAAACTGACATTTTCATCATGCGCGCCCAGCGCCGCCTTGGTGGATGGCGTAAACAGCGGTTCCGGCAAGCGATCCGCCAACCGCAATCCCGCCGGCAGCCGAATGCCGCACACCGCGCCCTCGCGCTGGTAATCCTTCCAACCCGAACCGATCAAGTAGCCGCGCACGATGGCTTCCACCGGCAGCCCGCGCAAGCGTCGCGCCACCACCGCCCGGCCGGCGACCCGCGCTCGCTCGCGGGGATCGGGCAAAACCTCCTCCAGCATTTTTTCGGCCCGTTGCAAATGATTGGGCACAAGGTGGCGGATGCGGTCGAACCAAAAATTGGACACCGCTGTCAATACAGTACCCTTGCCGGGAATCGGGGTCGGCAAAATCACATCGAAGGCCGAAAGTCGGTCGCTCGCCACCATTAGGAAATGACGGTCGTCCGCCGCGTACAAATCGCGCACCTTGCCGCGATAAAACAGAGGGAGGCTCTCGATCTCGGACGGTGCGGGGGCGGTCGGCGCGGACATGACAGGAGGGCTCCTGAGGCAAAAGGGATGGGCAGCCCGCATTGTAACCGCCCGCCTGGGCCGCGAACATCAAGCCCGGTCCGGCTTTTGGGTATCGGTGTTAGTTGTAGGCGTCCTTTCGAGCAATACGTTATCCTTGAACCATGAATCTCACCGAGAGCTTGCTGCCCGCCGATCTGCTATATCTCGCCTATTTTGCGTGGATGCTGGTGCTGGTCCAAGCTGTCCGCAAGGCTCCCTGGCGGTCGTTTCTGGCCCGTTCCACGCTCCAGCACGTGTTTCTTGGCGCATCCGCCGCGCTGTTCTTAATGTGGATTTTCGAGGCGGGAATCCGCCCGGCGCTGGGATTTCACTTCCTGGGCGTGACCGTGTACACCCTGATGTTCGGCTGGGCCATGGCCGTCATCGGCGTGAGCCTGGTGGCGGCGGGGGTTGCGCTGACCAGCGGTGAAGGATCGGCGCTGGCGATCAATGCACTGCTCTTGGGCATCCTGCCGGTTTCGATCAGTTATGGAATCTATTGCCTGGTCTACCGCTATTTGCCGCGCCATCTGTTTATCTATATCTTTCTGTGCGCCTTTTTCAACGCCATGGTGGCCGCCGGAACGGCGATTCTGGTCCTAGTGACGCTGCTCGTTTTCGCTGAAAGCTATACCTTCGCACGGATCAGCACCGAATACCTGCCCTTCGTGCCTCTCTATTTACTGCCGGAAGGAATGCTAAACGGCATGGTGACGACCGTCTTGATCGTCTTGAAACCGGATTGGTTAAAAACTTACGATGACGATATTTATTTAAGGAATTGATTCAATCCATTCTAAAACGCTGTGATAAGCGGTGTTTCTCTCCAATCAACGGCTGTAATACTGTCAACGAGGTTTTAATAAACGCAGTGTTGGGAAAACTGTTTGGCGGGGCGTTTGGTTTTGTGGTCGGCGGGCCCTTGGGAGCGCTGTTAGGGGCGGCGGTCGGTCACAACCTCGATCAAAATCTCGAACAACGCAGCTGGAAAATAGGCGCTGATTCAGATAGTGGCGATCCTAATAAGATCCCCGAACCGTTCGTCCGCATCGCCTTTGAATTGATGGGCTATGTCGCCAAGGCGGATGGCCGGGTATCGGAAGCGGAAATCCAGGCGGCTCGCGCCATCATGGATCGCCTGCATTTAAATAACCAGCAACGCCAAGCGGCCATCGACTGCTTCACCGCCGGCAAACAGCCGACTTACTCGATCAATGCGGCGCTTGAAACGCTGAGGCGGGTTTGCGCCAAGCGCTTTATCCTGTTGCATCAACTGCTGGAAATGCAGTTGCACATCGCTTACGCGGACGGCGCGCTGCACCCGCAAAGCTACGAGCGATTGCTGGCCATCGCCGGAGAATTAGGCATACCCCGCTTGCAATTCGAAGCGTTGCACAATCTGTTTCGCGCCCGCCATCATCACACCGGCCAGCACTCTCGAACCGACGGCGGGCGGGCCGGCGATACAGGAGCGCACTACCGGCGCGATCGGGGCTCGCGGCCGACGACAGCCGTCAACTCGCTCGGTCAAGCCTACGCCGTGTTAGGGCTCAAGCGGGAAGCCAGCATCGACGAAATTAAGCTGGCCTATCGTCGGCTGATCAGACGCCACCACCCTGACAAACTGGCGTCTGGAGAAACTTCGCCCGCCGAATTGAAAAAAGCCACCGAAAAAACCCGAGAAATTACCGCCGCCTACGAGCGCATTCGAGAAGCGCGCGGATTTTAAACCCGTTGACCGCAAGGCTATTTACGCCTTGGCGGCGGCGCCGAAGCTTTTATTTCCAAAACCAAACAGCTTTTTAATCCGGCCGAAAAGCGTTTCACGGTGCTCTGGTTTTATCGTGCCGTGCTTGACAAGATGGTCGCCCAGCGCTTTATCGTCCTTCATGATGTGCTCGACCAGCCAGCGCTTGAGGAAAAACAGCAAATCGTAATTTGAAGCGCTCGGGTCTTCATTGTACTTTTTGATATAACTGCCGACCATATCGATCAACTGTTCGTGCTGTCTTTTATGATTATGCGCGCCCGGATAATTAGAAATCGTCATTAGACTCTCTTCGGTCGCGAAATGGACTTTGGTGTATTCGACCAACCGGGTCAATACTTCATCCCGGGCTTCTTTACCCCAACCCCCTTTAATCCCTTCGCTCATCTCATTGACCATGGCGGCCAAGCCTTTATGCTGGTCGTCGATTTCCTTGACGCCGATGCTTAAGCTATCCGACCATTCAATGAAATCTTTTTTCATTACGGATGCGGATTCTTTCGTTCTGATGGAAGTAGGTTCTTTCATGGGGGTTACCTCTTATTGACCTTCTATATTAATTAAAATGGCGGGGCTTAAAAACGTGAATTGAGATAAGAATCGGTCTTGGAATACCAGGCGGATAGAGTAGCCGACTCATCATGGAAATTACAAGCGTTAAATTAAACATGTAGTAACACCTCAACTGTTGGTTAAAGCAAAAAACTAATTTTATAAAATAAATTTATCACCGGTCCCGCAC
>DJIW01000082.1 GCA_002433805.1 Competibacteraceae bacterium UBA6584
GCCCCAGTCTTCAGTTCCGGCTGCGCGCCGTTGAAGGCGTCGCCGGCGTCCACGAACACCGCTACCCCCCAGTTGTCCCACAGCCGGCGTTCGTATTCGAGGCTGGCCACCAACAGATTTTTGCCGCCGATGACCTGACCCTTGTCATTGGTGGGTCCGATCTTGTTGAAGGCGTAGCCGCGCACGCTGCTGTCGCCGCCGGTGAAAAAGCGCAGCGAGGCCGGCAGCTCCTCGAAATCTTCCCGGATCGCGGTCGCGCCGAGATCGCCGCGAGCGATGATCCGATGATCTTCATTGAACGAGTAAATCCCTTTTAGGTGGATCAGACCCTGCAGGAAATTAATGTCCGACAAGAGCGCGGTCGAGGCGCCTTTCACCTCGAAACCGAACAGCAAGCCGCGCGTGGTGAACAGCCGGTCGTCGGCGTCTACCCAGGTCCAATTCAACCCCGGCATCAGCAAGAACGAGGTGGAGCGGGGTTCGTCGCCGATCTTGTAATCTTCGTATTGCAGGCTCAGGCTGTAAATCCTTAACCACTTGCCGATTTCCTGCTGGTACTGTCCGCCCAAGGCGATGCGCTCGAAGTCCTGATCATCGTAGTTTTGCACGGTGTAATTGGCGGTCAGCGCGTATTGCTCGGTGACCGGATCCCGGCCGGGGATGTTGTATTTGCCGCCGATATACGACTTGATCGGCGAGAGCTGCAACTCGGCTTCGTAAAAGTGGCCCTGGCGGTTGACCCAGCGGTTTTCGACTTTCGCCTTCCCTCGGGGGCCGGTGTCGGTGCCGTAACCCAGGCCGACGCTGTATTTGTGCCGTTTGTTCGGCTCCAGCTCGACCTCGACCGGCACGCTCACGGTTTTGGCGTCGGGCGAGGCGTTGATCCGCACCTGGCTGAAATAGGTGCTGCCGCCGAGGTCGCCTTGCAGCTTCAACAGTTCGTTGGCATCGTAAGGATCACTCGGCTTGAAGCGCGGATAGCGGCTGACCAGATCCGGCGACAGAATGTTTTGCTTGAAGGAGATGTCGCCGAAGCGATAACGCTTGCCGGCGTCGTAATGCAACCTGATGACGGCTTCATACGCCTGGAGGTCGATTTGAATGGCGTGTTCGACGAAACGGGCGTCGAAATAGCCGCGCTCGGTGGCCAACGCTTCCAAATTTTGTTTGAACTGCTCGTATTTGACATGTTCTAGTGTTTGGCCCTTGACCAGCGGTTTCTTGTCGAGCAGTTTTTGAAAGATGGCATCTTGCGCGGCGTCGCCCGTCACCCGCACGTCCACCAGAGCGATGGGTATCGGGCGTCCGGGTTGGATGCGGTAGCGCGCTTCCCAGCCGCCGGCGGTGCGATTTAGGGTGCTTTCGATCTTGGGCTCGTAATAGCCGAACGGTTGCAGCGCTTCTTGAATGTGCCGCTCGGCGTTGCCGTGCAGCCATTGCAGTTGGGTTTCGTCCGGCGCGGCCTTGCCGTTGAAGCGGTTGATGTCCAGATGCCCGAGGACGTTATCCCGCAGCGGCCCGTCCACGCCCTCGACCGCGACGGTCAGCGTGCCGGTCGGGACGGCGGCGCCGGCGGCCGGCGCTGGCGGTTCGGGTTGCTCTTGGGCGGCCAGCGGCGCGAGGGGGGCGATAAGGCAACACAGCAGCGGAAAAAATCGGCTAGGGCGAGGTCTCGAACCGGATCGAATCATGACAAAATCAGTCGTTGGCGTGGCCTGTCGGCGCATGAAAACGGCGCTGGTAAGACAGTTAAAGGTCGTGATGGGCTCCAACGCGGCCTTTGAATGAGTGACGCTAATAACCGGTTTAACATATTTCGCGGAGTCGGAAAACGGTTGACGCCGCGATTTTTGCTCACAGCCTGGAATTCGATATGTCCCATTTGCAATGCCCCGCGCTCGATTTTTTCGTCGGTAATACACCTTTAGTTCGATTTCAGCGCCTGCCGGGTCGGACTCGCAATCTGATTCTCGGCAAGCTCGAAGGCAACAATCCGGCGGGTTCGGTCAAGGATCGACCGGCGCTGAGCATGATCCAACAGGCCGAAGCGCGCGGCGCGATCCGGCCCGGCGATGTTTTGGTTGAGGCCACCAGCGGCAACACCGGCATCGCCTTGGCGATGATCGCGGCCATGAAAGGCTATCGGCTGGTGCTGGTGATGCCGGAGAATCAAAGCGCGGAACGACGCGCGGCGATGCGGGCGTACGGAGCCGAACTGATCTTGGTCAGCCAGGAGGAGGGCATGGAAGGCGCGCGCGATCTGGCCGCGCGGTTGGAACAAGAAGGCAAGGGCCGGGTGTTGGATCAGTTCGGCAATCCGGACAATCCGCTGGCCCACTATCAGACCACCGGACCCGAAATCTGGCGCGACACTCGGGGGGCCGTCACCCATTTCGTCAGCGCCATGGGCACCACCGGCACCATCATGGGGGTATCGCGCTATCTCAAGGAACAAAATCCCGCCGTGCAAATCATCGGCGTGCAACCGACCGAAGGGTCGAGCATCGCCGGCATCCGGCGCTGGCCGCCGGCGTATTTGCCGAAAATTTACGATCCGGCGCGGGTGGATCGGATCATCGATATCAGTCAGGATGAGGCCGAGGTCACGACCCACCGCATGGCCCGCGAGGAAGGAATTTGTTGCGGTGTGTCGGCGGGCGGCGCGGTGGCGGCGGCGCTGCGGTTGTCGGAGGAGGTGGAAGACGCGGTGATCGTCACCGTCATTTGCGACCGGGGCGACCGCTATCTGTCCACCGGGCTGTTTTCGGATTGAGGCGCGGCGCATGGGCAAGTCAGCGGCGAAAAAGCGCCAAGCGTTGGCGGAACTTCCCCCGTTTATCGCCAGCGTCGAAAATCTGACCCATGAGGGGTTGGGAGTGGCGCGGCGGGAGGGTAAGGCCGTGTTCGTCGAAGGCGGCCTGCCGGGCGAGGAGGTGGAATGCGTCTACACCGCCCGCCGCAACCGCCGCGATGAAGCCCGGACGATTCGCGTGCTTCAAGCCGCGCCGGATCGGGTCGAGCCTCGCTGCGCCCACTTCGGCCTCTGCGGCGGTTGCGTCTTGCAGCATCTCGATCCGGACAGCCAACGGAGCATCAAGCAACGCTGGCTGCTAGACAGCCTGCGCCACATCGGCGGGCTTGAACCACGGCAAGTTTTGGAGCCGATGGCCGGACCGGTTTGGAGCTACCGGCGGCGGGCGCGCCTGGGCGTGAAATGGGTCGAGAAGAAGGGCCGGGTGCTGGTGGGGTTTCGGGAGCGACACAGCCCTTATCTCGCCGATCTGCGCCGCTGCGAGGTGCTCGACGAGCGCGTTGGGAAGTTGCTGGACGAGTTGGCGCGGCTGGTCGAATCCTTGTCGGTCCGCGAGCGGCTGCCGCAGATCGAAATCGCCGGTGGCGACTCGATGATGGCGTTGAGCTTTCGGGTGCTGACGCCGCCCGATGAAAGCGACTTGGCGCGGCTGCGGGCGTTCGGCGAGCGCCACGGTTTGACGGTCTACCTGCAATCCGGCGGTCCGGACAGCGTGCGGCCCCTGGATGAAGCTGCGCCGCCGTTAAGTTATCGGCTGCCGGAATTCGATCTGGAATTGGAGTTCGAGCCGCCGCATTTCATTCAGATCAATGCCGCCATCAACCGGCGTTTGATCGCCCGCGCCTGCGAGCTGTTGGAGGTCGGGCCGGGCGACCGGGTGCTGGATTTATTTTGCGGGCTGGGTAATTTCAGCTTGGCCCTGGCGCGGCGGGCGCGATTCGTGGCCGGCGTGGAAGGCGACCGTGCGCTGGTCGAATGGGCCGGGCGCAACGCAGCGCGCAACGGCATCGACAACGCGGCGTTTTTCGCCGCCGATTTGGCCGGCAATCTCGACGGGCAGCCGTGGCTGCAAGGCGGTTACGACAAGATAGTGCTCGATCCGCCGCGCTCCGGCGCGCTGGAACTGATGCCGCAAGTGGCGGCGCTGGGCGCGCGGCGGGTGGTGTATATCTCGTGCCATCCCGCGACGCTGGCGCGGGACGCGGGCGAACTGGCGCGGCGCTTCGGCTATCGCTTGGACAGCGCGGGCGTGCTGGACATGTTCCCGCATACCGCGCACGTCGAATCCATCGCGGTGATGGTACGCGACTAACCCGCGTCAGCATTGCGTGGATGAGGGATTTTTCGCCCAGAATCGTGGTGATTCGGTCTGAAATCCCCGCCGCTGGCCGGTGCCGCGACCGACATGACCCTCGGCTCGGCCACCGCAATCGTTTCAGATTTCGCCTGCCTTCGCACTCTCTCCGCTTGGGTCCCTGTGGCTTGACAGGCTCATGGTTGACGCGGCTCGGGCATGTGAGTACCAAAAAATCGTTACAGTATTCGCGCTAATTGAACTTGTGATTAAATAGTTGCTATAATTTAGAGATATTATGGCCATGGATATTAAAAAACTGTTTATTGTTTTAGAGGTACTTTGGGCAAGTTAATCAGAAATTCGCTCCTTCGGCGCGACGCCTGAAGCAACTTTTAAGATCAGCACTCGCAGGGAGTAGTGCTGGAGCGCCTTCGAACGGAAGGCGCGAGCGGACTGATCAATCAATTGAGGGCGGCTATCCCGGATCTGAGCGGTTTTGGCGGCGGAGACCCGCAGTCCTTGGCATGGAAGGTTTGATGAAGCTAAACCTGATCCAGGCGACAAGGGCAGGGCAGCGTTTGCAGGATAAGGCGGCGGTTTTTGTGATCGCCGCCGGCGCTATCCGCCGCTCGGGAGCGTTTTGGGATTTCGAGCGGATATTCGTGGAATTGACTCTATCAAGATGGATGCGATGAAAGGACAACGGGCGCAAAGGTATTTCAGAACGGGGCTGGGAATAGCTTGGGCTGGCTTGATGTTCACGGCCGGGCTGGCGGATGCCGCCACGCCGGATCTGACGCAATTCAGCATAGAAGATTTGATGAAGGTGAAAGTCATCTCGGCGGCGAAGATCGAGCAATCCTTGCAAGATACCGCGGCGGCGGTATTCGTCATCACCGCCGACGATATTCGCCGCTCGGGAGCGACCAGCGTGCCGGAGGCGCTCCGACTCGCGCCCGGCGTGGAAGCGGCACGCATCGACGCCAGCCGCTGGTCGGTCACCATTCGCGGCTTCAACGGCCGCTTCGCCAACAAACTGCTGGTGCTGGTCGACGGCCGCTCCGTCTATACGCCGCTGTTTTCCGGGGTCCATTGGGAAGTGCAAGGCCCGCCGCTGGACGATATCGCGCGCATCGAAGTGATTCGAGGCCCCGGCGGCACCCTGTGGGGGGCTAACGCGGTCAACGGCGTCATCAATATCATCACCAAGCGCCCCGAGGAGACGCAGGGCGGCTTGGTGAGCTTGACCGCCGGCGACGAGGAGCGCGCTATCGCCGGCCTTCGTTACGGCGGGACGCTGGGAGACCGGGCGCGCTATCGCTTGTACGGGCAATTCGCCGATCGCGATGGCCTGGTCACCCCCGACGGTCGGGATGCCGGGGATAATTGGCGGATCGGCAAAGGTGGATTCCGCCTGGATTGGGCATCCTCGGATCGGGATGCCTTCACCGTGCAAGGCGAGCTATACCAGGCAAAGTTCAAGCAGAATTTCGCGACCTTCAGCCTCACGCCGCCGTATGGTAACCATCTGCTGTCCTCGGTCGATGCCGATGGCGGCAGCTTGCAAGCGCACTGGGAACGGCGCTATTCCGCGACTTCCAAAATGGCCTTGCAGCTTTATTACCAATATGAGGATCGTAAAGATCCGCTGTACGCGGCGGATTTGGAAACCTTCGATCTGGATTTCCAACACAGTTTTGCATTGGGCGGCCGCCAGGAAATCGTGTGGGGGCTCGGTTACCGGCGCAATCGAGATCAATTCACCGGTACCGCAGTCAGCTCGGTCGATCCTCGGAGTTTGACCACGGAGCTGTTCAGCGCGTTCGCGCAGGATCAGATCGAGCTGATTCCGGGACGGTTGCGCCTGATCGGCGGCGTCAAGCTGGAACACAATGATTTCAGCGGTTGGGAATGGCAGCCGAGCGCGCGCGCGTTGTGGACGCCCCATCCCGACCACCGCGTGTGGCTCGCCGCCTCGCGCGCGGTGCGGACGCTCTCGCGCGGCGAACAAGACGCCTCGCGGATCAATCTGTTCACCCTGCCGCCTTCGCCGTTTACGGGCCCTCTGCCGACGGTGGTGGCGCTCACCGGCGCGGGACAATCGCTCGAACCCGAGGAGCTGACCGCCTATGAACTGGGCTATCGCGTCCAGCTGACAGAACAGCTGTCGATGGATGCCACGCTGTTCCAACATAATTACGATCAACTATTGGTCGGGGGGATATTGGCGCCTTCGCTGCAAACGGAGGTCTCGCCGCCGTATGTGCTGGTGCCGGTCAGCCTGTCCAACGGTGGGTCGGGCGCCAAGAGCGGCTTCGAACTGGCGGTCGATTGGCGTCCGAGCGAACGTTGGCGGCTGCGTCTGGCGTATTCCTATTTGGATTCGGACCTCAGTGACAAGCGGGCTGACGCTCCCATCTACACCGACGGCAATCATCAACTGATTTCCTTGTTTTCCTCTTGGAGCCCGCGCGATGATGTGGATATCGATCTGTGGTGGCGTTATGTCGGCGGCAATGAAACCAACCGGGTATCCTTTACCGGAGCCAACAAGATCGAACCGTATTCCAGCGTGGATCTGCGGCTGGCGTGGCGGCCTCGCCGGGATGTGGAACTGTCTCTGGTGGGGACCAACCTACTGGACGACCACCATTTGGAATTCGTGCAGGAAGCCTTCGCATTCCCGGTTGAGGTGGAGCGTAGCCTCTACGGCCAAATGAAATGGACCTTCTAAAAACGCCGGAATCAGTTCGGCGCTCCCTCCGGCGTCGCGGCGGCGCCGGAGCGTGGGTTGAAGGCGGTGATGGATTGGCGGCGGCATGGCCTCGCCGGCTGGCGCGGATCGGCCTTGGATTGCTGCTGGGAGGTTTTGTAGCGGCGAGCGGCGTCTGGGCGGGCGAGTTCGATGAATATGCCGTCAAGGCGGCCTACCTTTATAATTTCGCCAAATTCGTGGAGTGGCCGCCCGAAGCCTTCGCGCAAGCCGATGCGCCCTTGCTGATTTGCATCGCCGGCTCCAATCCGTTCGGCGGGGCGCTGGACACGCTCGCCGGCAAACTGGTGGAGAGCCATCCGGTGACGGTGCGCTATCTCCCGGCGGCGAGCGGCCTCGAACAGTGTCATATCGTCTTTATCGGCCGCGCCGAGCAAGGACGGAGCAAGGCCCTGCTGGCCAAGCTCGCGCAACTGCCGGTGTTGACGGTCGGCGACAACAGCGACTTTATCGAAGCGGGCGGGATGATCGGCTTGATCGAAGCCGAACAACGCATCCGTTTCAACATCAATCTCACCGCCGCCCGTCAGGCCAATCTTAAACTGAGTTCTCAACTGCTCAAGCTGGCCACTGTCGTGGACTAGGGTGGCAGAGGACCTTCATGGTCGCATTCGACAAGCTGTCGGTAAAAAATAAGTTGATGGTGGTCATGCTGCTGACCAACGCCTTGGTGCTGTTGGCCGTCGGCTTGGCTTTGATCGTCAACGAAACGCATTCGCAGCGCAAGGTCTCTCAGTCGCAACTGCTCACGCTGGCCACCGTGATCGGCGCCAATGCCGCCTCGGCGCTGTTGTTTAACGATCTGAAGGCCGTGCAGCAAAATCTGGAGGTGCTGAAAGCCAAGCCGGACGTGCCGTACGCCGTGATCGACGACCTTCAAGAAAAGACCTTGGCGGAGTACCGAGCGCCCGGCCTCACCGACGCCCAACGCGATCGCATCCGCCAATGGGATGACAAACTGGACCAAGACTACGGGCAACAAGGGACGAAAGCCGCGCAAACCGCGGTCGGGGAGCATGAGGTGTTCGGCGTCGGGGCGCGGACGCTGGCCGTCAAAACGCCGATCACGCACGATGGCCAGCCGCTCGGTTACATCGAAATCTACTCGGATTTGCGCGACTTGAGCGGCAGCCTGCAACGTTATTATTGGATCCTCGGCGGGTTGTTGCTGGGTTCGCTGGTCCTGGCGGCGCTGTTGTCCGCGCGGTTGCAGCGGGTGATTTCCCAGCCGATCCTGGGTCTGCGGGCCGTCATGAGCGGCATCGCCGACACCCAGGATTACTCGGTTCGCGTGCCCCGCGCCACCGCCGACGAACTGGGAGCGTTGGTGGAGGGCTTCAACGCGATGCTGGCGCAAATCCAGCAGCGCGACGCTGAATTGGCCACCTACAACGCCCGTCTGGAGCGGGAAGTGGCCGCACGCACTCACGACCTGTCGCTCGCCAACACCGAATTGCAGACGTTGGTGCAAGAACTCAGCGAGGCCAAGGAACGGGCCGAGGCGGTCAGTCAAGCCAAATCGCAGTTTCTGGCCAACATGAGTCATGAAATCCGCACGCCCATGAACGGCGTGCTGGGGATGGCCGATTTGTTGTTGGGAACCGAGTTGGGCCCCAAGCAACAGTGGTTCGCCAAGATCATCAAGCAATCCGGGAACAGCCTGCTCCGAATCATCAACGACGTGCTGGATTTTTCCAAGATCGAGGCGGGCAAGCTGGAACTGGAGAAAGTCGAATTTTCGTTGCGCGCCCTGGTCGAGGACGTGGTGGTCCTGTTCGCCGAGAGCGCGCAGCGCAAGGGCCTGGAACTGGTCTGCGCCGCGCCTTCTCCGGCGCTTTGGGCGCGGGGCGATCCGGGGCGCTTGCGACAGATTCTGAGCAATCTGCTGGGCAACGCCGTCAAATTCACCGAGCAGGGCGAAGTGGTGTTGCGGCTGATCCTTTTGGAAGCGCGGCCGGACAGTTACCGTTTGCAATTCGAGGTGAGCGATACCGGCATCGGCATTCCGCTGGCCGAACAGGAGCGCGTTTTTAGCGCCTTCAATCAAGCCGACGGCTCGATGACCCGCAAGTACGGCGGAACCGGCTTGGGCCTGACCATCTCCAGGCAGTTGGTGGAATTGATGGGCGGGATCATCTCGGTCAACAGCGTGGAAGGGCGAGGTTCGGCCTTCGGGTTTATCCTGCGGCTGGAGCGGCCTGAAACCGCGCCCGCGGAAACCGAACAAGACCGCGCGCAACTGCCTAAAATCCGGGTGTTGGTGGTGGACGACCATCAGACCAGCCGCGAACTGATCCGCGATCAATTGCTGGCCGCCGGCTTGCGCGCGGATACCGCCGCCGACGGCAAGGCGGCTTTGCGGCAACTGCGAGCCGCCCGCGCGGCCGGCGATCCGTATCGCGTCGCCTTGTTGGACGAGCAAATGCCGGAAGTCAGCGGGCCGGATCTGGCCTTGGCGATCCGCGCCGACGCCGAGCTGCGCGATACCTTGCTGGTGCTGCTCACGGTCATGGTTTTTCAGGACGCCTTGCACGAAAAATCGCTGAGGGCGAAGTTCGAGGCGCAACTCAATAAGCCCGTTCTTAAAAAACCGTTGCGGGATTGTTTGCGTCGGTTGCTCGACGAACAACAGCCACAAGGAATCGCCGGAGCCGTCGAGGACGAGGAATTCCAGCAGCGGCTGCCCCACTATCCAGACGCCCGCGTGCTGGTGGTCGAGGACAATCTGGTCAATCAAGAGGTGGCCAAGGCCACGCTGTTGCAATTCGGCTGCGACATAACGGTCGTCAACAACGGACAAGAGGCCCTCGAAGCGCTTGATCGCAAGGCTTACGATCTGGTGTTGATGGATTGCCAGATGCCGGTGATGGATGGTTTCAAGGCCACGGAGCGGATTCGCGAGCGCGAGCGGCGCTCCTCGGGCGCGGGCCAACCGGTGAAGCGTCAAGCGATTGTCGCGCTGACCGCGCACGCCATCAGCGGCGATCGGGATCGCTGTCTGGCGGTCGGCATGGACGATTATTTGAGCAAGCCGTTCGGGCGCGAGGATTTAGGCGCGATTTTAAAACGTTGGCTGCCGGCGCCGTCTCCTTCGGCCGCGCCGCAACAGCCCGTGGTCACTCTCTTAGCCCCTGAAACCGGAGGGCCTGTGAATTCCAGTATCGATCAAGAGGTGTTGGACAGAATCCGGACGCTCGAACGCAACGGCGCTCCCAATTTGGTTGCCCGGTTGGTGGGGCTTTATCTTCAGGGGACGCCGCCGCTGATCGGGCAAATGCGCAAGGCGTGCGCGGAGGCCGACGCCGCCGCGATACGGATGGCGGCGCATACCTTGAAATCCAGCAGCGCCAACGTCGGCGCGATGAAGCTTCACGATCTGTGCAAGGAGTTAGAAAGTCGGGCGCGCGAGCAGCGGATCGAAGACGCCTCGGAGCGAATAGCGCTGATCGAGCAGGAATTTACCGTCGCGCGCGCGGCTTTGGAAGTTGAGCTCGGCTGAGCCGCGCCGCATTCCGCGCGCCTTTCAACCGGCGTCGGAACCCGGCTTGGCAACGGTTGGGGATGGCGCGGGCAACACCGGCTTCATCCGCGAGGCCAGCGGCAGCTCGGGCGACGCGCCCAGCCGGCGGCCGTAAATGACGGCGTATTCCAGCACGCGCTGGACGTAGCCGCGCGTTTCCTGATAGGGGATGGTTTCCGCCCAGAGGTCGGCGGCGATGGGATCGCGCTCCGGCAACCATTGCGTCACTTTGGAAGGGCCTGCGTTGTAGGCGGCGGTGGCGAGCAAGGGATTGTCTTGCAAGCGCCCGGCGACGTGTCGCAGGTAACGCGCGCCCAGGCGGATGTTGGTTTCAGCCTCTAACAGCGCTTCGGGGTTGCCGTCGCTGGCGTCCGCCGACTGTCGGGCGATATCCCGGGCGGTGTCGGGCATGAGCTGCATCAAGCCCAGCGCGCCGACCGGGGAGCGGGCGTCCGGTCGAAAAGCGCTCTCCTGGCGGATGATAGCGTACACCCAAGCCGCATCCAGACCGCTGGCGCGCGCGCTGTCCACCACGCTGTCGCGATAGGCCAGCGGAAAGCGGATGTCCAGATCGTCCCACGCCTCGGCGCGGGCGAGCGCGCCGATCGCCTGGGCATGCCAGCCCCAGCGGGAGGCCAGGACCGCCGCGCGTTGGAGGGCCGGGCGGTCGAGAGTTTGAACCGACCGACGCCATTCGGCTTCGGCTTCTGGCGCGCGGCCCAAAAGATACAGTTCCCGAGCCCGCTTTAAGGCGGGTGATTGCGCTAGCAGCGCCTCTAGTTCGGACGCTGGCGCCGGCAACGGGAGGTTGGCGATGGCGTAGGGCTGGCCCAGCCGGTCGGCGGCCAGAAAGCCGTAAAAATCCCGCTGGCCGGCGACGGCTTGGTAAGCCTGACGGGCTTCGTCGGCCCGGCCCAATAATTCCAAGGTCCGACCTCGCCAGTACCGCCAGCGCGGGCTGTCTCGCTCCGCAACGGGCAATAGCTCCAGCCAGCGCAACGCCGCCGCCCAATCCTTGGCCCGCAAACACACCCGCACTCGCCATTCCCGCACCGCGGCGTCGGAGACGGCTTCCGCCAAGGCGCTTAACCGCGCCAAGGCGGTCGGGTGGTAATCGCTGGCGATCCTCAGCGCCAGCGACCGCTCGACCTCGCCCCACTGCGAGGCCAGCGCCGGGTAGCGCGCCTTCAGGAGATCGAGCGCCGCCGCCGCCGCCAGCGGGTCGCGTTGGCCCCAGCGGTTCAAGGCGTCGGCGATGATCGGCGCGATTCGCGGTTCGTGTTCCGGAAAGCGCGCGGCGTCCAGAATCTGTTGCGGATCGGCGGCGACCGACAGCCACAGATCGGCCGGGTTCCGGTCGGCGGCGGGCATGGCCTCGCGCAGGAAACGCGCCAGTCTGAGATTGCGGTTGGCCATCGCCAAGCCGAAGCGCCGCCAGAGCAAGGCGGGGGACGGTTGTCCTTGGCTTTGCCAGCGGGCGATGAGCGGATCGCAGGCGGCGGGCAGGGCGACGCCGCGCAGCCACAGCGCTTCGAAGTCGCGCAACGCCGCTTCGCCTCGACCGGTTTCGAGCAGGGCCTGCCGCCGCCAACAGTCCGAGGCGAGATCGGGCGATGGCGCGACATCGAGCAAGTAATCGCTCCAGCGACGGGCGGCGGCAAGCTGCCGCAGCCAAGCGGTCCGCAGGTGGTCGGCCAGCGGCGAATCGGCTTGGGTTTTCAGGAAGTCGCGAACTTCGGCGGCGGGAAATTCCGCCAGCCGGTTCGAAAGGTCGCGATAGCGCAAATAGCCATACAGCGGATAAGCGGCAAGCTCCGAGTAATCGACCGGTTCGCGCGCTTGTAGCGAGCGTTCGAGCGCTAGAAAGCGCTCGCGCCAGGCATTCGGGGACTCGGCCGCGCCGACATCGCCGGCCAGGCTCAAAGCGAGGATGGCGAGGGGGAGGAGGCCCCACCGTCGAAATTGGTGGCGCCCGCCGCTCGCGGCGAGCGGGTGGCTGGGATTTGAATGGCGAACGCCGCTAAAGCGGCGCCGGTCGTACATGCTTGGCTTATTTGTCGTTGCCGGCGAACAGGTTAGCCCGAATAGCCGGGATCGAGACGCCGCTCGGCGGGGCGGAGTAGACCACCGGCGGTCGGCTGCGGGAAGCGCTCGCGCCGCCGCTGGCCCCGACGATGATCTGGGTGCCGGTGGGCGTCATATAGGTCCGGGGGATGGCGGCCGAGCCGGTGACGCCGCGCGTTTTACCGGCGCGCGGGGTGAGCACGGTGACGCCGCCGGGCCGGTTCAGATAGCCGGCCCCGGTTCCGGGATAGCTGCTGCTGTAGTAGGTGTAGCCGTTGTTATAAGCGCTGTAAGCCAGCGGGCTGCGCGTCGGGCCGCCGGTGTAGGAGGCGGTGTTGTAGAAGCTGTTGCCCTTGTACTGCTGATAGAAATTCAGCACCTTCACCACGTAGTTTTGGGTTTCCCGATAGGGCGGGATCTGGTTGCCGTATTTTTGCACCGCGCCCTCGCCGGCGTTGTAGGCCGCCACCGCCAGCCGGGTGTCGTTGAAATAATCCAGCAGCCAGCGCAAATAGCGCGCGCCGCCTTGCATGTTGGCCACCGGATCGTAGGCGTTGCCGACGCCGAAGCGCGCGGCGGTGCCGGGCATCAACTGCATCAAGCCCATCGCGCCCTTGGGCGATACCGCCCAGGGATTGTAGGACGATTCGGCGCTGATCACGGCGTGCAGCAGGGCGGGATCGAGCCGGTGTTGAGCCGCGATGCGGTGGATGTCGGGGGCGAAGCGCTGGCGGTGCTCTTCCTTGACGCGCGGAGTCCTGGCCCAGGCCCTAGGGCGGGAATAACCGCTCTGGCCGCCCCGGAAAGCCGAACCGTATACGGTGTTGGGGGCGAAGCTGGAAACGGTTTGAACGGCTTCCCGGCGATAGGCCGGCGTGCGCATGACCAGTTTATAGCGGGGATCGTTGGGGACGTTGCTGAGATTGCGTATGCCGTTTTTATCCACGAAAGCGTAAATATCCGCCTGAACGGGATTGCACAACGCCATGACCGCCATCGGTACCAAACCGGCCACAAGCCGCCACTTCATGGGTTTCTCCTAGTCTGATCCTAAATGAAAGCTGGGTTTGCGAATGAGGTCGGGGGACCTTCTCGACCGCAGCGGAAGACTGAGCATCTGTCGGTTGATCGAATTAGATTAACATATTACTCGATTTTGCAAGCCGCCATGCGGACTAACAAGGAACTATCTCCAGCGTAAAATTTGATGATCATTTTGAATCCTCTACTAAAATTATTTTAGGCCCCTAAAAATCTTTCCGCCGAACCCGCTGTCAGCGCGAGAAAAATCTCATGTTCAGAACCGCCGAACTGCAACGCAAGCTGCCGAAAGAACACTACCAGCAACAAGTTCCGCCGTTGCGGGAAGAATTATTGATGCTGCAAATGGAGCTGCGCAAGGCCAAGTTTCCCGTCATCGTGGTGTTCGCCGGCGTCGATGGGGCGGGTAAGAGCGAAACCGTCAACCAGTTGCACGAATGGCTGGACTCGCGCTGGCTGATCACTCAAGCCTTCGGCGAACCGTCCGACGAGGAGCGCGACCGGCCGGAATACTGGCGGTTCTGGCGGGCTTTGCCGCCCAAGGGTCGGATGGGATTGTTTCTCAGTTCGTGGTATTCGACGCCGATTCTCGATCACGTTTACGGTCAGATCGGGCTGGCGGAATTCGACGAACGGATCGAGCGCATCAAAGCCTTCGAGCAGACCTTGGCTGACGATGGAGCCCTGATTCTGAAATTCTGGATGCATCTTTCCCAGGACGCCCAGAAGGATCGCTTGCGCAAGCTGGAAAAGAACCCGCTGCAACACTGGCGGGTTTCCAAGCGCGACTGGCAAAACTGGGAGCTGTACGATCATTTCGTCGCCGCCGCCGAACGCACCATCATGAAGACCAGCACCGGGTTTGCGCCGTGGAAAATCGTCGAGGGTTACGACGAGCGCTATCGCAGCGTCGCGGTGGCCGCCGCCATTCGCGACGCCATCCGCTTCCGCCTGGACGAGGCTGAGAAAGCGTCCGCCATGGGCGGTGGCGAAACCGGCCTCCGGGCCAAGCCGCCGTCGCCGGAGGGTAACGGCGAGGCGTCGGTAACCGTGCTCTCGCGCCTGGACATGAGTCAAACCCTGGTCAAGGATGCCTACAGCGCGAATTTGAAGCGCTATCAAGCCCGGTTGAACCAACTGCAGAGGATGGCGCGCGATCGCAAGGTTTCGACCATTTTGGTGTTCGAGGGCTGGGACGCGGCCGGCAAGGGCGGCAGTATCCGCCGCATCACCGCCGCGCTGGACGCCCGCGACTACCGGGTCATCCAAATCGCCGCGCCCACCGACGAGGAAGCCGAGCACAACTATCTGTGGCGGTTTTGGCGGCATATCCCGCGCGCCGGCCGGGTCACCATCTACGACCGCAGTTGGTACGGCCGGGTGCTGGTGGAACGGGTGGAAGGCTTCGCCCGCACCCGCGAATGGCAGCGCGCCTACGCCGAGATCAACGATTTCGAGGCTCAGTTGGCGGAGCGGGGCATCGTGCTGTGTAAATTCTGGTTGCACATCACCTCGGAGGAGCAACTGCGCCGGTTCAAGGAGCGCGAGCAGATCGCCTACAAGGCGTGGAAGTTGACCGACGAGGATTGGCGCAACCGCGAGCGCTGGGCCGATTACGAGATGGCGGTCAACGACATGGTGGAGCGCACCAGCACCCGACAGGCTCCCTGGACGCTGATCGAGGCGAACGACAAGCGCTACGCGCGCGTCGAAGTGTTGCGGACTTTGTGCGAGCGGTTGGAGTCGGCGCTCGGCGGCGGTGACGCCAAACCAGCGCCGCCGGTTCGCAAAGCGGTCAAAAAAGCCAGCAAACCATCAACAGCGAAGTCAATCAAGGAGTCATGATGAGCGAGCGAGCCGAAGCCTTGTCCGAGGGTGATGCGAGCGCGGCGTTGGCCGACGGACCGAAACCCCGCGCCGGTCGGACCAAGCCCAACGACGCACCGGCCGCCGAAGCCCCCGCGCCGCCGGAACCGGAGATCGATCTGGAAGCGCCAGAGTGGTATCTGAACCGGGAACTGACGTGGTTGGCGTTCAACCGGCGGGTGCTCAACGAAGCTCAGGACGAGCGCAACCCGCTGCTGGAGCGGGTCAAGTTCCTGGCGATCGTCAGCGCCAATCTGGACGAGTTTTTCATGAAGCGCATCGGCGGCCTCAAGCAGCAAATCGGCGCGCGGGTGCGCGAGCTGACCGTGGACGGCCGCAGTCCGGAGCAACAGTTCAACGAATGTCTGGCGGTGGTGCGCGAGATCGTGGACCAGCAGCGGCAACTGGCGTCCGACTTGCACGGCTCGCTCAAGGAAAAGGGGATTCACTTGCGCAGTTACGCGCGCTTGACCGAGGCCCAACGCCAGCAAATGCGGGATTATTATCTACTCAACATCTTTCCGCTGGTCACCCCGCAGACCATGGACCCGGCTCACCCCTTTCCGTTCGTGTCCAACCTGTCGCTCAATCTGCTGGTGACGGTGCGCTACGCCGATGACGAGTCCAGCGGGCTGGCGCGGATCAAGGTGCCGGTCGGTTCGGGGATTCCCCGCTTTCTCAAGGTCGGCGACGAGGAGTTGTACGTGCCGCTGGAGGATGTAGTCGCCAATAATCTCGATCTGTTGTTTCCGGGCATGGTGATTGAAGCCTGCGAGCTGTTTCGGGTCACCCGCAACGCCATGACCGAACGGGCCGAGGATTCCGCCGACGATTTGTTGGTGATGATCGAATCGGAGCTGCGCGAACGCCGCTTCGCGCCGATCGTCCGGCTGGAAGTGGAAAAGAACATGGACCCGATCCACCGGGGGATGCTGGCCGCCGAACTCGGTCTGGATGAATCCAACGAAGTGTTCGAGGTCAACGGCATGATGGCGCTGCGCGATCTGTTCCAGATCGTGGTCATCAACCGGCCCGACCTGCGCGACCCCTCGCACCACCCGCTCGACCATCCCAAACTGAGCGACAAGCGCAACATTTTTCACATCATCCGCGAGACCGGCCCGATCTTGTTGCAGCATCCCTACGAATCGTTCGTGACTTCGGTGGAGCGCTTCGTGCTGGAAGCCAGCGACGATCCCAAGGTGCTGGCGATCAAGATGACGCTCTACCGCACCTCGGCGGATTCCAAGATCATCCAGTACCTGATCGACGCGGCCCAGGACGGCAAGCAGGTGACCGTGGTGGTGGAATTGAAGGCGCGCTTCGACGAGGCGGCCAACATCCGTTGGGCCAACCGGCTGGAGGAGGCGGGCATTCACGTCACCTACGGGGTGGTGGGCCTAAAGACTCACAGCAAGGTGATTCTGGTGGTGCGGCGCGATTTCAACGGGCTGCGCCGCTACGCCCACATCGGAACCGGCAATTACCATTCCGGCACCGCCCGCCTGTACAGCGATCTGGGTTTGCTGACCTGCGATCCGGCCATCGGCGAGGATTTGACCGAGCTGTTCAATTATCTGACCACCGGCTACGTGCCCAAGCGCCATTACCGCAAGCTGTTGCCGGCCCCAAAGGTGCTCAAGCCGGCTCTGCTTGCCAAGATCGAGCGCGAGATCCACCACGCCAAGGCCGGCAAGCCGGGGCGGATTCAGTTCAAGATGAACGCATTGGAAGACAAAGACATCACCGCCGCGCTGTACCGAGCCTCGCAGGCCGGCGTGCAGGTTGATCTGATCGTGCGCGATACCTGCCGGCTGCGGCCCGGCCTCCCCGGCGTCTCGGACAATATTCGGGTGATGGGCATCGTCGGCCGCTTTTTGGAGCACACCCGGATTTTTTACTTTTACAACAACAATCATGAAGAATACTTCATCGGCTCGGCCGATTGCATGAAGCGCAATCTGGAAAGCCGGGTCGAGGTGGTCGCCCCGGTGGAGACCCCGGAGTTGCAGATGGAGCTGCGCCAAATTCTGGACGTGCAGCTCAAGGACCGGCGTTCGGCTTGGGACATGCAAGCTGACGGCGGCTACAGCCAGCGCCAACCCGCAGAGGAGGAGGACGCGCGCGGTTCGCAACAAATCCTGATCGAGTTGGCCGAACGCCGCCAGAAGGAAGCGCTGCGGTTGAAAAAGCGCAAGCCCAAGGGCATCGCCCGGCGGGGCGCGAGTTAGGAATCCTCCAAAATTGGCGGCATGTGTTTTTGCGGGTGGTCCAGGGCGCGGTGGTAGAACGCCAGGCCCGCGCCGGTCAACACCGCGTAAAACAAACCGAAGAACACCGCGACCAACACGGTGGCCAACAGCTCGACCGTTTGGCGCGGTTTCTTTAAATCGAGCGCTTTAAAGCCGCTCATCAGCGCGATCGCCACCAGCACCAGGACGCCCGCCACCGCCGGCAGCGGAATTCGGGCCAACCAGGGTTCGCTGATGGCCATGCCGGTCCCTAAAACCAGGATGCCGACCACGCCCGCCGCCCGGCCGCGCGCGCCGGATTCAATGTTGGCCAAGGTGCGGTTGAAGCTGGTCGCCCCGGCGAAGCCGGAGGTGAAGGTCGCCAGCAGATTCATCACCGCCTGACCGAGGATGTCGCGGTTGACCGCCATCGGTTCCTTGATTAGCAAGGAAGTGGTCCGGGCCATGATGGCGGCTTGAAGCGAGCCCACCGCCGCCACCGCCAAGCCGTCGCTGACGGCGGCGAACAGCGCCACCAGCTCGGTCCAGTTGACCGTCGGCACGCTCAAGACCCGGATCGAAAGATTCAAATGGCCCAGCCGTTCGAACGCGGTGTTGGCGCTGCCGATCAGCAGGTCACATACATCGGCGGCCAGCCAACCGGCGGCGAGCGCAATCAGCAGGTGATAGCGGCCGAGCCGCAGAGCCTTAGCGGCCAGCCCGGCCCCAATCGCGACCGCGCCCACCAACAGCGGCCAGTAGTTCTTAGCGTCGAAGCACAGCGCCTGGCCGAGCGATTCGATGAAGCCTTGACCGTTGATGATCACCCCCAGCAACGGCCCCACTTGCTGGGACAAGATGAGCATCCCGGTGCCGGCGATGATCCCTTGCGCCACCGAAATCGGCAGGTCGAGAAACAGATTGCCCGCGCGAAGAAAAACGAAGGCGAACTGGAATACGGCGGCGAAAAAGGTGGTCAGTAAAACCTGATTGACGTAAACCGGACTGTACGGCGTGGCGAACATCGTCGCCGACGCATACAGCAAGATGCTCGCCGCCGTGTTGGGGCCGGACAGGGCCACGCGGGAGTTGCCGATCAAGGTCGCCGCCAAGGCCGGCAGCAGTGACAGATAAAGCCCGTGTTCCACCGGCATCCCCGCCAGCGTGGCCAGGGCGATGGCTTGCGGCAAGGTCAGCAGGGCGGCCAGCAGGCCGGGCAGCCAGTCCTGGCGGCTGGCGGCCACGCCCGCCAGGAAAGGGGACGCGCGGAGTTCCGCGCTCATCGGAAGATGCTGAGCAGGCCCTGACGGGGATCGGGCGGGCGCAGTTGCGAGTTCATGTAGGCCGCGACATCCAGGGCTTCTTGATCGCTTAGCACCGGCGCGCCAAGCGGCATGTTGGCCTTGATGAAGGCGGCGGCCGTGGGGATGTTGGCCATGCCGGCGCCTTTGTTATAGCTGCCCAATCCCCACAGCGGCGGCAAGCCGGCTTGACCGGTTCCGTCCTCGCCGTGGCAGCTCAGGCAGTGTTGCCGGTAAACGGCGCGGCCGCGATCTCGATTCGGGTCCAACCCCACCTTGCCGAGCAGCGGAAAGCCGCGCCCCGGCGTTTCCGAATCGATCGGAAGACCCTGAGCGAGAAAGCGGGCGTAGGAGGCGATGGCGATCAGCTCGATCGAGCCAAAAGCTGGCGGGATGCCGTTCAGCGAATAGCGAAAGCACTGCTGCACCCGTTCGTCGAAGGTGTCGACCCGGTCGGTTTTCATCCGCCACGCCGGAAACGCCACAAAAGCGGCCCAAAGCGGGGCGGCGTTGGCCTTGCGGCCGGCGTCCAGGTGGCAATTGGTGCAAGAAAGCCGGTTGCCGGGGCCGGTATAGCGCGAAGCCTTGTTGGGAGTATCGGTGATGATCGCGTGTCCCATCCGCACCAAATCGCCGTACTTGTCTTGCGGGGCGGCGTCGAGCGGCGGCGGGTTGTGCGCGTCGCGGCCGAGGGCGGCCGGAGCGCTGAGAAGCAGAGCGACCGTTAACATCCAGTAAAAGCAGCTCACCGGCAATTAACCTCGTTAAAAGCGCGCATCTCGATCCACTTAAGATCGGGTGGTTATCGTGGTGTGTCCAACCACTTTTCACGGCGGCGGCAAACCCTCGTCGCGGGGAGCGGCGGCGCGGTTGAATTTAACCCAGCCCTCCGCTGTCGGCCCTCGGACGCCCGTTCACGGATCCGAAAAAAATTTGCTGATTATTTCAGCGTTTAGTTAAAAGTTGCAACAAAAGTATATCATTAGCTGATCTATATTCTATAAATATTAAGAATCTTACAGTTCGTTTTTAAATCATCATGTTGTTTAATAGAGACGCGGCCCGCATCGTCAGCACTGCATGGAGAGCTTGATCCAAATTGTAGGCTGCTAAAAATAAATTTTAAAATAATCAAGATGTTATTTAGAGCTCGCCGATCTTACCCTCGCCTGTCCTCATCTGGAGACCGTTCATGAAGTTTGCCGTGCCCATTCGCGCCCTGCTGGGCGTTGCCGCTTTATGGGCGGGAATCGCCCAAGCCGATGTCACCCTGCTGAATGTCGCCTATGACGTGACACGGGAATTCTATAAAGACATCAACGCCGCCTTTATCGAACGCTGGCAAAAAACCACGGGCGAACGGATCGCCATCGAACAATCGCACGGCGGCTCGAGCAAACAGGCGATGTCGGTGGCCAGCGGCCTGGAGGCCGATGTGGTGACGATGAATCAGGCGACCGATATCGACCTGCTGGCGCGCTCGGGCGTGGTGGCTCAAGACTGGCGCAAGCGTTTCCCTTACGACAGCGCGCCGTATACCTCCACCACGGTGTTTCTGGTGCGCAAGGGCAATCCGAAAAACATCCGCGACTGGGACGATCTGACCAAGCCGGGTATAGCGGTGATCGTGCCCAATCCCAAGGTGACCGGCAACGGTCGCTACACCTACTTGGCGGCATGGGGGTATGCGATCAAGAAAGGGGGCGATGAGGCGGCGGCGCGCGATTTCGTGACGCGCCTGTTCCGCAACGTGCCGGTGCGGGACGGCGGCGGGCGCGGCGCGACCACCACCTTCACCCAGCGCGGCATGGGCGATGTGCTGGTCACCTTCGAAAATGAAGCGGTGCTGATCGAGCGGGAATTGGGGACCGGCCAATTCGATGTCGTCTATCCCTCGATCAGCGTGCGGGCCGAAGCGCCGGTGGCGGTGGTGGATAAGGTGGTGGACAAGAAGGGCACCCGCAAGCAGGCGCAAGCCTATCTGGAATTTCTCTATTCCCCCGAGGGCCAGGAGATCGTCGCCCGGCATTTCTACCGGCCTCGGCTGGACGCGGTGATGCAACGCCACGCCGGACAATTCAAGCCGATCCAGCTGTTTACCATCGACGAGGTCTTCGGCGGTTGGGCCAAGGCCCAGCAGGCTCATTTCGCCGACGGCGGCATGCTGGATCAGATCATGGTCAATCGTTGATGCGGCCGGGCAAACGGCATCGCGTCTTGCCGGGGTTTCCGCTGGCGCTGGGTTATACCCTGTTTTATCTGGCGCTGATTGTGTTGATTCCGTTGAGCGCGGTGTTCTTGAAATCGGCGACGCTGAATTGGGAGCAGTTCTGGTCGACGGTCAGCGCGCCGCGCGTGGTGGCGTCTTATCGCGTCACCTTCGGGACCGCGCTGCTCGCCGCCGCCATCAACGGTGTGTTCGGCTTGATTTTCGCGTGGGTGTTGGTCCGCTACAGCTTTCCGGGCAAGCGGGTCGTGGACGCGCTGGTGGATTTGCCGTTCGCTCTGCCCACCGCCGTCGCCGGCATCGCGTTGACCGCCATCTACGCCGGCAACGGCTGGCTGGGGCAATGGCTGGAGCCTTTGGGCGTCAAGGTGGCCTTCACCCCGTTGGGTATTTTGATCGCGCTGACCTTTATCGGCTTGCCTTTCGTGGTGCGCACCGTGCAGCCGGTGCTCGAAGACCTCGACACCGAGTTGGAGGAGGCGGCCGTCAGTCTCGGCGCGGATCGCTGGCAGACCTTCCGGCACATCGTGTTGCCGGCGCTGCTGCCGGCCTTGCTCACCGGTTTCGCGCTGGCCTTCGCCCGCGCGGTCGGCGAATACGGCTCGGTGATCTTCATCGCCGGCAACGTGCCGATGGTCTCGGAAATTACGCCGCTATTGATCATCAGCAAGCTGGAGCAATTCGATTACGCCGGCGCGACCGCCATCGCCGTGGTGATGCTGGTGGTGTCTTTCGTGTTGCTTTTTTTGATCAACGGCCTGCAAATCTGGACCAACCGCAGCCGTGAAAGGTAAATCATGAGCGGCGCTGTCGTCAGTCATTGGGTGGTGCATTCGCACCGGTTCGAAACCAACGCCGCCACCCGCGAGCCCGCTTGGGTTAAGCGGCTGCTGATCGCCATCGCGCTGGCGTTTTTCGCGCTGTTTCTGCTGTTGCCGCTGGCGACCGTCTTCGCCGAAGCCTTGCGCCGGGGTTGGGTCGTTTATTTCGCGGCGTTGACCGAACCGGACGCGCGCTCGGCTATCAAGCTGACTTTGCTGGTCGCCGCCATCGCCGTGCCGCTCAATCTGGTTTTTGGCGTCGCGGCGGCCTGGGCGGTCGCCAAATTTAATTTTCGCGGCAAGCAATTATTAACCACGTTGATCGACCTGCCTTTTTCGGTTTCGCCGGTGGTCGCCGGCTTGATGTACGTGCTGTTGTTCGGCTCGCAGGGTTGGTTTGGGGCATGGCTTTTGCAAAACGATTTTAAGATTATTTTCGCGATGCCGGGATTGGTGTTGGCGACGGTGTTCGTCACGGTTCCCTTTATCGCCCGCGAGCTGATTCCCTTGATGGAGGCTCAGGGGCGGGAAGACGAGGAAGCGGCGGTGGTGCTGGGGGCGTCCGGCTGGCAAATCTTTTGGCATGTGACCTTGCCGAACATCAAATGGGGTTTGCTCTACGGGGTGATTTTGTGCAACGCCCGGGCCATGGGTGAATTCGGCGCGGTGTCGGTGGTGTCCGGCCACATTCGCGGGCGCACCAACACCATGCCGCTGTATGTGGAGATCCTTTACAACGAATACAACTTTGCCGCCGCCTTCGCGGTGGCGTCGTTGTTGGCGTTGCTGGCGCTGCTGACCTTGGTGGTCAAGTCGGTGGTCGAGTGGCGCGGCCAGCAGCAGTTGAGCGCCGATCAGGAAGCGACCTAAGGGGAAAGGATGAGCATTCGTGTCGAAAAGATTGTGAAGCGCTTCGGCCAGTTCGTGGCGATTGATAACGTCACGCTGGATTTTCCGACCGGCCAACTGGTGGGGCTGCTCGGGCCGTCCGGCTGCGGCAAGACGACGCTGTTGCGCATCATCGCCGGCTTGGAGTCGGCCGACGCCGGAAGGGTTTTTCTCGAAGGCGAGGATGCCTCGGACACCCACGTGCGCGAGCGCCAAGTCGGGTTCGTGTTCCAACATTACGCGCTGTTTCGCCACATGACGGTGTTCGACAACGTGGCGTTCGGCTTGCGGATCAAGCCGCGCGGCCAGCGCCCCGCAGAGAGCGCGATCCGCGAGCGCGTCGGCCAGCTGCTCGATCTGGTGCAACTGGCGGCCTTGGCGCAACGCTATCCGGCTCAGTTGTCCGGCGGTCAGCGCCAGCGCATCGCCCTGGCGCGGGCGCTGGCGGTCGAGCCTCGGGTGATGCTGCTCGACGAGCCGTTCGGAGCCTTGGACGCCAAGGTGCGCAAGGAGCTGCGCCGCTGGTTGCGGAGCTTGCACGACGCGCTGCATTTCACCAGCGTTTTCGTGACCCACGATCAGGAAGAAGCGCTGGAGGTGTCCGATCAGGTGGTGTTGATGAATCACGGCCGGGTCGAGCAGGTCGGAACGCCCACCCAGGTTTACGAGCATCCCGCCACCCCGTTTGTCTACGGCTTTCTCGGGGCGGTGAATCTGTTTCACGGCTGGGTGCAAGGTCAACATTTGGATGTGGCCGAGGGGCGTTTGCCTTTGAATTACGGTAATTTTCCGGCTGGCACCGAGGCCTTGGGCTTCGTCCGCCCGCACGAATTGGATATCGCAACCGATCTGGCGGACCCTTCAGGTTTCGTCGCCCAGGTCGAGCGGATTTTGGCCTTTGGATCGACCGCGCGCGTCGAACTGACCGGAGCGCACGGCGAACCGAGGCGGCTTTACGAAGTGGAGCTATCGCGCGAGCGCGCCGACGCTTTGAATCTCAGCGCCGGACAGCGGGTGCGTCTGAAGCCCGCGCGCATCCGCTTGTTCCCACCCGAACAGGTTGCGGAAGTTTCCATCCGAATATTAGGCGGCCTCGGTACCCAAAAAGCCACACATTAAGCTTTGCTTGAAGGTCGGGCGCCAATATCGGATAGTTGGGTAGTGGCTCTACAGCGAATTTTTTGGCTGGACAATCAACATCTGATTTTGAGGGAAAGAGGTTTGATTAAAGATCATACTAGCTTTGCCACGCTGATCTATACACCGCAAGCATTCGATTTTGAGCCGCTATCGCAATTTCAAGGTCGTGCACGGGCTTGTCTAGATTAATTGTGACACACGAGTGTCTCAATGTTTGAATGTGCCCATAATTCCCTGTTTAATCTTAATTTTGCAAAAAATTAGAACGCTCATCGGTCATGAATCCGGCCATCGCCTCAGTCAAAGCCCGCCCGCTGCAACTGGATCTTGAGACCTCCGCAGAAGACGCCTTCGTCAGAGTGATCGACACTTGTTTGCGCCACGCCGAGGCTAATTTGCCAGCGGTGCGGGACGGGCAGATCGAAGGCGTCCATCAAATGAGGGTGGCGTTTCGCCGGCTGCGTTCCGGGTTAAAGTTGTTTCGGCCGCTAGTCCCGCGCGAAGCGAGCGCCGGACTGCTTGACGATCCGCGCTGGCTCAACGGTTTTCTGGGCCCGGCGCGCGATTGGGATGTGTTCTTAAACGAAGGGCTCTCGGTCCTGTTCGATCATTTTCCACGCAAGCGCGGTCTGTTGCTGTTTCGAACCAAGGCTGAAACCATCCGTCGAGCTCACCGTCGGGCCTTGCGCAAGGCGCTGGACGAGCCGCGCTATCAGGTGATGATGCAGCGGTTTTACGATTGGCTGGAGCGGCGCGCGTGGCGTGAAATCTCGGACGACGAGCAACGGCAAGGGCTGGCGGAACCGGTGTTGGCGTTTTCGACGCCGCTGCTCGAACGCAACCAGCGCCGGGTGGCCAAGCGGGGCGAAGACTTTGCGGAACTCTCGGCCGAGGCGCGGCACGCCTTGCGCATCCGCATCAAGGAATTGCGTTACGCGCTGGATTTTTTCGCCAGCCTCTATCCGACCGCCGAGGTCAAGGCTTATCTCGCGTCTTTGGCGAAATTGCAGGATTGCCTGGGCATCATGAACGATACCGCGGTCACCCACCGGCTGTTGGACGAGGCGGGCTTGACTTCGGCGTCCGCCGCCCGGCAGGTCATCGAAGGCTGGACCGGTTGTCGAATGGAGGCTCAAAAAGATCAGTTCGACGAACTCTGGCAACACTTTATGGCGTGCGAGCGTCCCTGGAAGGACTGAGCGACGCCATGCTCCACCCTTACAGCTAACGGTGCGAGAAGTTCTGGCGCGGCTTTGCGCGAAGTCGCGTCCGCGAGGAGCCGCCGCTGCCAGCGCGGTTCGCTTCCTTATGAATGACGCGCCGCTTGAGAGGAGAACGCCATGCCCGATTCAAGCCTGACCCAACAGTTGACCGCGCTGATCGCCGCCAAGCCAGTGAGATCCACCGATCTCGAACACGCCGCGTTGATGACCTTGGACGCCATGGCCAACGCCCTGGCCGGTCGCGCGACCGAGCCCGGCGCGATTTTGCTGCGTTGGGCGGGCGAAACGGTCGATGTCGAGCGGCAAGCTTTTTTATTCGGCGCCTTGACCCATATTTTGGAAACCGACGATTTGCATCGGGCGTCGGTGGTTCACCCAGGTTGCGTGGTGGCGCCGGCGGCGTGGTGGATCGCGGCGCGGGAGGGCCTTCGCGGTCATGCCGTGCTCAAGGCGGTGTTATGGGGTTTCGAGGCGGCGACGCGGGTGGGCATGGCGGTCGGACCGACGCACTATCGTATCTGGCATAACACCGCGACCTGCGGGCCTTATGGCTCGGCCATGGCGGCGGCGGCGCTGTTGCAACTGGACGAGGCGGCGACCGTTCACGCGCTGGGCAACGCTGGCACCCAGGCTTCGGGATTATGGCAATTTTTGGACACCGGGGCGATGAGCAAGCATCTCCATGCCGGTCGGGCGGCGGCGGCGGGCGTGCTGGCGGCGGATCTGGCCCGCTTTGGATTTACCGGCCCCCCCGAAATTCTGGAGGGCGGCAAGGGTTGGTTCGCCGCGAGTTGTCCCGATGCCGATCCCGCCGCCGTGACGCGCGATCCCGACGGACCCTGGCAGTTGTTGCAAACGTCGATCAAGCCGTGGCCTTCCTGCCGGCACACCCATCCGACCATCGACGCGGCGCTCGAAATACGCCGGCAAATCCCGTCCGATGACATTGAACGAATTGAGGTGGAAACGTATCCAACCGCATTGGACGTCTGCGACCGGCCGTTGCCGCAAAGCGATTATGAGGCCAAATTTTCGTTGCAGCATTGCGCGGCGGCGGCGCTGGCGCGGGATTCGGTGGATTTTGCCGCTTTTTTGAGTCCGGCGCGGGAACAATTGGCGGCGCTGCGACAAAGCGTTAGCTTGCGAGCCGGCGAACCTTACCGTTCCGCGTACCCGCGCGCGTGGGGCAGCGCGGTTACGGTGACGCGGCGCGGGGGCGAGCGGATCACGGTCCGGCGCGATCATGCCAAGGGCGATCCCGAAGCGGCCTTATCGCCCATCGAATTGATCGCCAAGGCGCGGATGTTGATGAGCCACGGCGGAGTCCCCGAACCGGATCGCCTGATCGACGCTATCTTGGCGCTTTCGGATGACGCAACCTTGCCCGATTTGCTATTCCGGTCGAGTTGATTTTTGGCATTGCAGCATAAAATCCGTTATAAACGCTGTGATAAGCTGTTGTTTGTGAAACAAATTGTTGTTTTTTGCCGAAAAACAACGTTAGATGGTATGTTTTTTCTAATTTTTTTGTTAATCTATGCAGCGTGTGGCGGGCATTTTCCTTCTCCTCAGCCTGCCGCACATCCTCCTTTGGTGGTTTTTGGCCGGACAGCCTTTGTCCGGCCTTTTTTTTCGCCCGGCGCTTGGCGGGCTTGAAGCTATGCCTCATAGCCCGCTTCGGATTCCGCTCAAGCCGGAGCGGTGCCAACTGTGCGGGCGCGCGATGAGCGCGCTGACGCGGCACCACTTGATCCCCCGCGCCCGCCATCGGAAAAAACGCAACCAGCGGCTGTTCGATCACCAAGAGGTCCGCGCGCGAATCTTATGGATCTGCCGGCCTTGTCACAATCACCTTCATGAGGTGTTGAGCGAGAAAGAGATGGAGGCCGCTTATCACAGCCGCGAAGCCCTGCTGGCGCATCCGGCAATCCTGCGGTTCGTCCAATGGATCGAAACCAAGCCGGAGGGGTTCAAACCGTGAGCTTCACCGGTTGAAACCGCCGGAAATCTCGAACTGGCGCGAGCGGGCGACGCCAGCTCAAGCAGCCCTCGCGCGGTTTCCGTCAACGGTGGATCTGTCCGTGAAACTGAGGTGATCGCCAATTTTTCGATTAAAATAAACCGATCTTTTAGCCGACTCGGAATCCCGGATAACGCCATGGAATTGATCGCGCGCATCGACCGCCACTTTGCCGCCAGCCTCGAAACCAAACAGCGCACCTTGGAAGCGATGGGTTTGCGGATCGCGCAAGCCGCCGGGCATTTAGCTGAAAAACTGCGGGACGGTCATAAGATTCTGGTCTGCGGCAATGGCGGTTCGGCGGCCGACGCCCAGCATTTTGCCTCCGAACTGGTCAACCGCTTTGAAGTCGAACGTCCGGGTTTGGCCGCCATCGCCTTGACCACCGACAGCTCCGCGCTCACCTCCATCGCCAACGACGAGGCGTTCGAGCAGGTATTCGCCCGGCAGGTGCGGGCCTTGGGGCGGCCCGACGATGTGTTGTTGGCGATTTCCACCAGCGGTAATTCGCCGAACGTCGTGGCGGCCGCAGAAGCCGCCCGCCAGTTGGGCATGTCGGTCGTGGCGCTGACCGGACGGGACGGGGGCCTCATGGCCCGCCAGCTGATCGGAGACGATATCGAGCTTCGGGCGGCCTCGACGGCGACCGCCCGAATTCAGGAAACCCATATTCTCATCATCCACTGCCTTTGTGACGGCGTGGATTGGTTGCTGTTTGGAAAGGAGCACTCATGAAAGCATGGCAGTTAAACGCGATCGGCGCGCTTGGATCGGTGTTGTTGCTGAGCGGTTGCGCGGGTCTGCTGCTCGGGGGCGCGGCCGTCGGCGTGGGCGTGGCGCACGACCGCCGGACCGCCGGCACGTTCGTGGATGATCAGACCGTCGAACTGAAGGTTTATGACGCGCTGAACAAGCAGCTCCCGCCAGGCAATCGGATCAACGCCACCAGTTACAACGGCGTCGTGCTGCTGACCGGCGAGGCGGTTTCGGAAAGGGCCAAGCAGCAAGCGACGGAGGTAGCGCGCGCGATGACGCCGCCGATCAGGGAAGTGTACAACGAGCTGATCGTCGCCCAGCCCAGTCCGCTGGCCACGCGCAGTAACGACGGCTTTTTGACCAGCATGATCAAAGCTTCGCTGTTCCAGATCAGGCTTAAGGACTTCGATCCGAGCCGCGTCAAGGTGGTCACGGATCGGAGCGTGGTCTATCTGATGGGCTTGGTGCGGCCGGCGGAGGGAGATGCCGCCGCCAACATCGCCAGTCAGGTGAGCGGCGTGCGCCAAGTGGTCACGCTGTTCGAATTCATCAACTGAGCTTATTTCACGATCTTCAAGATCGGCTTGCGGGCGGACGGGCCGACTGGCTTGCTCGGTTGCGGCGGGTGATCCGGCGGTGGCGAAGGCTCGCCATCCTGCTCCTCGACAAACGCCATGCCCTGTCCGCTTTCGCGCGCGTAGATGGCCAAAACGGCGGTCACCGGAATGGTGACGGTGCGGGCGACACCGCCGAAGCGAGCGTTGAATTCGATCCAGTCGTTGCCCAAACGCAGCTCGCGCACCGCCGTGGCGTTGATGTTGAGGACGATCCGTCCGTCCTTGATGTGCTGTTGCGGCACTTCCACGCCGGGCAGCTCGGCGTTGACGAGCAGGTGAGGGGTCAACCCGTTATCTTCAATCCATTCGTACAAGGCGCGAATTAAATAAGGACGAGTTGAAGAGGTCATGAGGAGGGGTCCAGCAAGGGAAAAACCGCCGCTCCAGGACGCGGCTGGAGAATAAAGCGGCTTTCAGCGGAAAGACGGGACGCGCGGTCGCCGCCTTCCGCCGAAGGATGGCGTCAGTGTATGTCCTTCCAGTACTCCTTCTTGAGGAGATAGAAGATGAAGGACGCCAGCGCCAGGAACAAGACCACCCAAATGCCGATCCGCTGCCGGTCCAACTGCGCGGGTTCGCCGACATAAGACAGGAAGTTCACCAAATCCGCCATCGCCTCGCGAAATTCCGGCGGACTCATGCTGCCGGGTTGCACCAGTTCGAAACCGGTCAGCGCCTTGGTTTCCGGCGCGCCTTTTTCCTTGGCCTTATGGACCTCGTAAACCGGTTTTTGCCAGCCCTGCAGTTCCCACAACACATGCGGCATGCCGGCGTTCGGGAACACCGCGTTGTTGACCCCAAACGGCCGGGTCGGGTCCAGGTAGAAAGTTTGCAAGTAGGTAAACAGATAGTCCGTCCCGCGCGAGCGGGCAATCAGGGTCAGATCTGGCGGCACCACGCCGAACCATTGCTTGGCGTCGGTCTTGGGCATCGCGTTTTTCATCAGTTCGCCGACCTTGGCCCCGGTGAAGATCAGATTCTGCTTGACCTGCTCGTCGGTCAAGCCGATGTCGCGGGCCAGGCGGTTGTAGCGCTGGTGCTCCAAGGAATGGCAGCCCATGCAATAGTTGACATACAGCTTGGCGCCTTTTTGCAGGGAGGCTTTGTTGTGGAGATCGATAGGCGCTTTCTCTAAGGGATAACCTTCTCCGCCAGCTGCGAGACTCAACGCGGGTAACGCCAGCAACGCGATCGCAACGATTATTTTTTTCATTTCCAGGTCACCCTTTCCGGAACGGGTTTGGTTTTTTCGAACCACGGCAGGATCGGCAATACGAAGAAGAACGCGAAGTAAACGACGGAGCAGATCTGCGCCAGGGTGGTGCGGGCCGGGGTGGTCGGCAGCGCGCCAAGATAACCCAGGATCAGGAACGAAACGATGAATGCCGCCAGCGCCAGTTTGAACGACAGGCCGCGATAGCGGATGGATTTCACCGGACTGCGGTCCAGCCACGGCAAAAAGAACAGCAGCACGATGGACGCGCCCATCGCCAGAACGCCCCAGACTTGCGTGCCCGCGAAAGAGGGCACCGCCCGCAAAATGGCGTAGAACGGGGTGAAGTACCACACCGGAGCGATGTGCGACGGCGTCTTCAAG
>DJIW01000086.1:0-1329 GCA_002433805.1 Competibacteraceae bacterium UBA6584
TTGCTGCGCAGCCCGACCAGGTCGACCGGCTCCACCGCCTCGCCGGAGCGGATTCTGCGGCGCAGGATGCTTTTCAGCGCGTCCCGGTAAGTCGGCGGCACCATATGCACCAGTTGGATGTCGGCCAAGTCTTCCTTGCGCTCGTAGCCGAACATTTGAAGGTAGGCCGGATTGGCGTAGACATGAACGCCTTCGTGGATGTAGGCGACCGCTTCTTGGCTATTCTCCAGCAGCGCCTGGACCCGGGTTTCGGTTTCCTTGAACCGGGTTTCGAAGGAATGGCCTTGCTTGCGCGCCCGAAGGTGCGATAGTTCCTTGCGCACCACGGCCACCAGATGATCGGCGTCTTCCAGATAAAAATAGTTGTCCGCGCCTTCTTCCAAAAGCCGCGCGGGCCGATGGCGCTGGCGACTCTCTTCATCGACCACCGCGATGATCGGGATAGCCTGGTGGGATTCCGCCATCATCAATCGCACTTCGGCGATGGCGGGCAGCGCCTCGTCGAGGCGCAGCAAAATCAGATCCAGCAGTTGATAGTCGATGGCGTTGCGGGTTTGGTCCACCGTATCGGCTTCAACCAGCTCGATGCGATGACCGTCGGCGCGCAGGGTCGTGACGATATGCTCGATATCGGATCTCGAACGATCCACGATCAGCAGATTGATGTCGGAAGGATCAGACACGTGTTCCAACCTCTACGGATGGAGAGAAACCCAACGGTCAGCGAACCTTGACGGGGACGCTCCATATCGGAACTTTGGCCAGATGTCCCGGTTGTTCCCGTACCAGCCGAGGGACAAGATAACCCGGCAACTGCTCGAGCAGTTGCGCCATGATAGCCGATGCCTCGCTTTCGTTCACCTCATAATGCGCCGCGCCGCGCACCCGATCGAGCAGATGCAGGTAATAGGGCAGGACGCGGGCGGCGAACAACGCCTCGCTCAGCTCCGCTAAAATCGCCGCGCTGTCGTTGACGCCGCGCAACAAAACGGATTGATTCAACAAGGTCATTCCGGCGGCGGCCGCGCGTTCCAGCGCCGCGCGGACGGTTCCGTCGATTTCGCGGGGATGGTTGGCGTGAACCACCAGCACCGGCTGGAGCCGGGTTCGGGCGAGGAGCTCCAGAAAACCCGCGTCGATCCGCTCGGGCAAGACGATGGGCTGGCGGCTGTGGATGCGGACTCTGCGCAGGTGGGGGATGCGATCCAATTCCGCCAGCAGCGCGCCCAACCGCCGGTCGGACAGCGACAAGGGATCGCCGCCGCTTAAGATCACTTCGCGGAGGCTGGTCTCATCAGTCAGATAAGCCAGCGCCGCCCGCCACTCACC
>DJIW01000086.1:1470-8329 GCA_002433805.1 Competibacteraceae bacterium UBA6584
CCGCTGCCCCCGCCACTCACCCCAACCGGCCCGGCTTTCGGCATAGGGGTATTCGCGGCGGAAACAGTAACGGCAGTGGACCGCGCACGCGCCGGTGGCGATCAACAGCGCCCGACCGTGGTATTTGTGCAGCACGCCCGGCGCGACCCGAGCCGCCCGATCGTCCACCGGGTCGGCCACAAAGCCGGGCGCGGGCGCGAGTTCCTCCGCCAGGGGCAATACTTGGCGCAGCAATGGATCGGCGGGATCGCCCTTGCGCATCCGGGCCACAAACCCGCGCGGCACCCGAAGCGGAAATCGCGCCGAAGCCGCGCGCGCGGCGGACAACAGCGTTAAATCGAGGTCCAATTCTTGCAATAGCTCGGCCGGATCGGTGATGGCGCAAGCCAGTTCCTGTTGCCAGCGTGGCGGCTGACGCCTGTTCGATTTTGTCAGTATCATAGTCGACTGGTTTCGTTAACCCTTTCTCAACCGAACGGATGGTGTATGGCCACGTATAGTACCAATGAATTTAAAGGCGGATTGAAGATCATGTTGGACGGTGATCCTTACGCCATCGTCGAGAACGAATTCGTCAAGCCGGGCAAAGGTCAGGCGTTCAACCGAGTCAAGGTGCGCAATCTGAAAACCGGTCGGGTCATCGAACGCACGTTTAAGTCGGGCGACACCGCGGAAGGCGCCGATGTGGTCGATGTCGAACTGCAATACCTTTACAACGACGGCGAATATTGGCACTTCATGGACCAACAGAATTACGAACAGTTGACCGCCGACGCCACCGCCGTGGGGGACGCGGCCAAGTGGTTGAAAGAAGAGGCGATCTGCCAAGTGACGCTGTGGAACGGCGTGCCGCTGAGCGTGGCCGCGCCCAATTTCGTGATCATGACCATCGTGGAAACTGACCCCGGCCTGCGCGGCGACACCTCCGGCGGCGGCGGCAAGCCGGCTACCTTGGAAACCGGGGCGGTGGTCCGGGTGCCGTTGTTCGTGCAAAGCGGCGAGGTGATCAAGGTGGATACTCGGACCGGCGAATATGTCTCGCGGGTGAAGGAATAGACCGAACGGCGATCTGGCCATCAAGAGCGCAAGGGATTTGATCGGGCGCGGTCGTCGGGCGAAGATCCGCCGGTTTTAACAGGTTTTGAAGCGGCAAGGCGCATTGTGAAAACGATATGACTCCCTATACGCTGGATGAGCTCGAACGGGCCGACACCGATCATGCAATCGAAATCGCCGATCGGATTTGGTGGGTCGGGCACCGGTTGAAAAACGATGTTTTTCAATGCCATGTTTATCTGATCGAACAGGGCGATCAGTCGGTATTGCTGGACCCTGGCTCGGTGCTGACCTTTCGCCAGACGCTGCGCAAGGTCGAGGAAGTCGTTCCGTTTTCCCACATTCGCTATTTCGTCTGTCACCACCAAGACCCCGATATTACCGGCGCGCTGCCGTTGATCGATCAGTTGATCGACCGCGAGGATGCGGTGTTGGTCACCCATTGGCGCGCCCAGATGCTGATCAAACATTACGGGATCCGGCTGCCGTTCTGGCTGGTCGACGCCAATGAGTGGAAACTCGCGCTGCCGGATCGCCGCCTCCAGTTCGTTTTCACCCCCTACGCGCATTTTCCCGGCGCGATTTGCACCTTCGATCCGGTCTCGGGCGTGCTGTTTTCCAGCGACATCTTCGGCGGGCTGACGCCAGAATTTTCGCTGGTCGCCAAGGACGAGCATTACTTCGAGTCGATGCGGCCCTTTCACGAGCACTACATGCCGAGCCGGGACATCCTCGATTACGCTTTGAGCGCCATCGAGCGGTATCCGGTTCGGATGATCGCGCCCCAACACGGTTCGATCATCCCCGAGCATCTGGTGCAACCGATGATCGACAAGCTGAAAACCCTGGATTGCGGCTTGTATCTGATCGCGCGGGGCGATACCGACATCCAGCGGCTGTTGCGGATCAATCAGGCCCTGCGCGACATCACCAACACCATGCTGGTCCACCGGGATTTTCGGGATATCGCCAGCAGCTTGCTGGCGATCACCCAGCGGGTGCTGCCGGTGCTGTCGTTGGAATTTTACGCCCGCCTGGATCACCGGAGCGTGTTGAATCTGTCGGCGGCGGCCCGGCACGGCGGTCTGGAACTCGAACCGCCGGCGGCGGTCGCCCGCATTCTCGATCTGGACCAACAGCAGTGGAACGAGCTGAACGCCAGCGGAGAGGGCGGTTTCATGCTCTCGCGCGACGGCAACGACATCCCGGTTTTGGTGTTGCCGTTGTTTTCGCCGGACAAGCGCACGGTCCATGCGGTCGCCATCGTGACCCTGTCGGAGATGGTCAGCGCCAGCGACGAATTGCGTCAGATCGTGGAGCAGATCAGCGTGCCGTTACAGGTGGCGGTGGAACGGGAAGTCATCCACCGCAAGCTCGATTTGGAGCGGCAGCGGGTTTACGAGCAGTCGATCCGCGATCCGTTGACCGGCCTGTTCACCCGCGCGCACATGCGGGAAGTGGTGCAGCGCTTGTGCGATATTCAGGATCGCGGCGCCGGTGGCCCATTGACGGTGATGATGATGGACCTCGATCACTTCAAACCGATCAACGACACCTGCGGCCACCAGCAGGGGGATATCGTGCTGCGCCGGATCGCGGAGGAAATCATGCACGTCATCCGCGCCAGCGATATTCCGGTGCGGTTGGGGGGCGATGAATTCGCGGTGTTCTCCTTGGGGGACGAGCTGGCCAAGATCGCCGGTTTCGCCGAGCGCTTGCGAGTGCGGATCGCGGAATTGCGCTTCGACGCCCCGCTGGTCGGCCGGTCGGTGACCCTGAGCATCGGCGTGGGAGTCCGCCATGTCAGGGAAGCGCTTTCGGATTTTATCCAGCGCGCAGATACGGCTTTGTACGACGCCAAGAACGCCGGTCGGGACCGGGTTTGTTTCGCGGCGGAACGGGCCGATTCGCCGCCTCATCCACCAGCGGACTAGCTCGTGAGGCCGGCGGATACGGCGTGGCGGCCCAGGGCCGATTGGGCCGCCTTGCGGCTGCGGGCCGAACTGCTGGCGCAAATCCGCGCGTTTTTCGCCGCGCGCCGCGTGCTGGAAGTCGAGACGCCGGCCTTGTCGGGAGCGGCGATCACCGATCCGCATTTGGCCAGTTTCAGCACGCGCTACTCGGGGCCGGGACCGCAATACGGGCGGATGCTATATCTGCACACCTCGCCAGAATTTCCGATGAAGCGCTTGCTGGCGGCGGGCAGCGGCTCTATCTACCAGATCGCGCGGGTGTTTCGGGACGGCGAGGCCGGTCACCGCCACAATCCCGAGTTCACCCTGCTCGAATGGTATCGAGTCGGTTTCGATCACCACGAGCTGATGGATGAGGTAACGGAACTGGTGAAGGCGCTGCTGGCCGGGCGGCTGGCGCTGGCCGAACCGGAGCGCTTGAGCTACCGCGAACTATTCGAGCGCCACCTGCGTCTGGACCCGCATCGGAGTCGAGTTCAGGACCTCGCCGCCCGCGCCGCTCGCTGGGGCCTCTCGGTTCCGCCGGGAATGCCGCTGGCTGACGTGGACCCCTGGCTGGATTTGTTGCTGACCCACTGTATCGAGCCTGAACTGGGACAGGGGCGGCTGAGCTTTGTCTATGATTATCCGGCCTCGCAAGCGGCGCTGGCTCGGCTGCGACCGGGCGACCCGCCGGTCGGCGAGCGCTTCGAGCTGTATTTAAACGGCGTCGAGCTCGCCAACGGCTTTCACGAATTGGGCGACGCCCGCGAACAGCGCCGTCGGTTTGAAGCGGAAAACGCCCGCCGCCAAGCGTTGGGCTTGCCGGCCGTACCGATTGACGAGCCGCTGTTAGCGGCGTTGGACAGCGGCTTGCCGGATTGCGCCGGCGTGGCGCTCGGCCTCGATCGCCTGGTCATGCTGGCGGCGGGCAAAACCTCGATTCAAGAGGTGATCGCCTTTCCCATCGACATCGCTTGATCGCGCGGTCAAGCCCTCGGCTTGATCCGTTCTCCCAGACGCTGCCCCATCCGCACCGACGCGGCGGCCTGAACCCCGGCCTCCCAGCGAACCGCGCCGGGCCCGAACAACACAATCACCGTCGAACCCATATTGAAACGGCCCATCTCCTGCCCTCGGTCGAGCCGCGCCGCGCCCTCCCCCGCCGCCGGATAGCGCCAGCAGCGGATCGTGGAACCCAGCGGCGGGGTGATGGCTCCGGCCCAAACCGTTTCGATGGACGCCACGTTGATCGCCCCCACCAACACCAGCGCCATCGGGCCCGCCGGCGTATCAAACAGGGCCGCGACGCGCTCGTTGCGGGCGAACAGCTGCGGCACCACCCGCGCCGTCAGGGGCGAGACGCTGAACAGTTGGCCGGGGACATGGACCATTTCTCGCAAAACGCCGCCCAAGGGCATATGGATGCGGTGGTAATCGCGCGGCGACAGATACAGCGTGGCGAACGCGCCGCCCTGAAACGGCCGCGCGCGCTCGGCATCGCCGCCCAGCAAGGCGGTGAGGGAAAAGCGCCGACCCTTGGCCTGCAACAGCGCGTCAGCCTCGGCGAGGCCGATCTCGCTGATCGCGCCGTCGACCGGGCAGCACACCGCGCCGTCGCCGGCGGCGAGCGGCCGGGCGCCGGGCTTGAGCGCTCGGGTAAAAAAAGCGTTGAAATCGGGATAGGCGCGCGGGTCCGGCTCCGACGCCTCGCTCAAATTGACCTGAAAATGGCGGGTAAAGCCGCGAATCAGCAAATTTTTCAACCAAGGCGTCCGCGCGCGCGTCAGCCGATAGGTCAAGCGGGTCAGCAGACGTTGCGGCAGCAGATATTGCGGGAGGTTGCGCAGGCAATCGCCCAGGAGGGCCGCCGGCTCTGGAGTGGCGTCAGACATGGCAGGGTGCTTAACGGTAAAGGCGTCAGCGGGGACAGTTCCTCAAGACGCACCGGCGCGGATTTTCAGAAAATCTTGCGCCATCCGTTCGGGGTTCTGCGGTGGCGTGAAGATGGCGCGGGGCAGGCCCTGAGGGTCGATCAAGGTGACGGTCGAGGTGTGATCGACGGTGTAATTGTTTGAATCCGAATCCGCCGCGCCCCGCTGGTAGAATACATGCAGCGGCTGGGTCAAGCGGCTCAACTCCTCGGACGGACCGGTCGCGCCTTGAAATTTCGGATTGAAGTACGTCACGTATTCTTGCAGTCGCTGCGGGGTATCGCGCTGAGGATCGACCGAAATGAAAATGTAAGCGGTATCCGCGTCGGCGTTTTTCTCGGCCAGCAACTTTTGCAGGCGGTTCAATTCCACCAGCGTCACCGGACAGACATCGGGACAAAAGCTATAGCCAAAATACAGAAAGGTCCACTTCCCCAGAAGATCGGCGCGGGTGAACGGTTGACCGCTGTGATGAATCAAGCGAAACTCCTCGAACGGTCGCTGGTCGCTCAGGTAGATGCCAGCGATGTCCGGAGCGACCGGCGCGGGTCGATGGCCGAACAGCCGATCCCCTAACCAAACCCCCATGCCCAGCGCCAGAACCCCGACCAGCGCCAGCCCGATCAACGTCGCCCGATGGGTCATGGTTCGCTTTCCTCAATCACCGATGGTTTACACTTTAGCCGCCGTGTCGGCTGTTGTTCCGCCTACATTCGGGAGCATATCCGCTTCGCCGTCGAAACGGTAGAATTTAAGCTGAGCTGATGGACCGTCCGGGCGGGCGGCGCGCCCGCTGGCGGCGGGTTCGCGCCCAGTCGAGCCCGCCGGGTCCAGACCGAGGCCGAATTTTTGATGACTAGCCACGACGACACCTTGCGCCATTTGCAGACGATTCGCGACCTCATCCGCTGGGGCGCGAGCCGCATGAACGAGGCCGGCTTGCATTTCGGCCACGGCACCGACAACGCCATCGACGAGGCGGCGGCGCTGGTGTTGCACGCCTTGCATTTGCCGCCGGACTTGCACGGCGAATATTTCCAGTCGCGCCTGACTCCCGCCGAGAAACAAGCGGCCTCGCGCCTGTTGGAACGGCGCGTCACCGAGCGCAAGCCGGCCGCTTATCTGACCAACCGCGCCTGGTTCATGAGCTTGCCTTTCTACGTGGACGAACGGGTGCTGGTGCCGCGCTCGCCGCTGGCCGAGTTGATCGAGCGGCATTTTGCGCCCTGGCTTCCGGCCAACCGCAAGGTCGAACACATTTTGGATTTGGGCACGGGCAGCGGTTGTATCGGCATCGCCTGCGCTTACGCTTTTCCCGAGGCGCGGGTCGATTTGGTCGACGTGTCCGCCGACGCGCTGGAGATCGCCCGGCGCAACGTCGTCGAACACGGGTTGGAGGATCAAATCGAGGTGGTGCAGTCTGACTTATTCTCGGCGTTGAAGGGCCGTCGCTACGACATCATCATCAGCAACCCGCCTTATGTCGATCTGGCGGAACTGGATGCGCTGCCCGTCGAGTACCAGCACGAGCCGCGCTTGGGATTGGCCGCCGGCGAGGCCGGTCTGGACGTGGTGAAGGAAATTCTGCGCCAGGCCGGCGGCTACTTGGGACGCGACGGCTTGTTGATCGTCGAGGTCGGCAACGCCCAATATCCGCTCTGTGAAGCGTTTCCCGACGTACCGTTCACGTGGTTGGAGTTCGAGCGGGGCGGACAGGGGGTGTTCTTGATCAATGCGGCGCAATTGAAGCTGTTATAGGGGAGACCGTCCTTCCCGCTTGCGGGAAGTGGGCTATTTTTAGCAGGTGGATAATAAAAATTAATAAATTAACAAGATAAATGGCGGTGGAAACAGACCTCGCTCTTCTAGAAAGCCCCTGGTTGGAACTCGCCCCGGATGCCATGATCGTGGTGGACC
>DJIW01000079.1 GCA_002433805.1 Competibacteraceae bacterium UBA6584
CGGTTTGAATCGAACGCTTACGAAAATTGAACACGCCAAGCCGGTTCAATTCCAGGCTGAAGGCCTGAACGCAACGCCATAAATCGACCGACCGGCGCGGTGGTTGGGGAAAGCGATCACGGATGCGGCCCAACAGCCAGCAGAAGGCGTGTTCGCTGTCGGTGGTGCCGATGGGCCGATAATGGTCGAGCGCCAACCGCTTGACCCCGCGCAGTTGGCCGTTGTGGGCGAACACCCAGTTGCGCCCCCACAGTTCGCGGCTGAACGGATGGGTGTTTTCCAGGCAGATCCGACCCCGGTTGGCGCGGCGGATGTGGCTGATGACAATCAAGCTTTTGATGGCGTAACGCTGCACCAGCCGGGCGATTTCCGATTCGGCGCTGGGTTTGGGATCGTGGAAAGTCCGACAGCCGCGCCCTTCGTAAAAGGCGATGCCCCAGCCGTCGCGGTGCGGGCCGGTCTTGCCGCCGCGCTGCATCAGCCCGGTGAAGCTGAAGCAAATATCGGTGGGGACATTGGCGCTCATCCCCAGCAGTTCGCACATCGTCCTCTCGCCCCCAGAAATCAGCCCCAGCGCGGTCCGGGCGCCATATCGAAGCTGTAGCTCGGCAAGCCGCGCTCCCGGCGCAGGTAATCCAGGAACGGGTTGCCGCGCAATTCTTCTTCCAGGGTGGTGGCGGGACCGTGGCCGCTGCATACGATCAGATGGCCGGGCAATTCCAGCAACCGCCGCAGGCTTTGCCACATCAGATCGGGATCGCTGAGCGGAAAATCGGTGCGGCCGATACTGCCGGCAAACAGCGTATCGCCTGAAAACACGTACTGATGGTCGTAATAACAGCCCTGGCCGGGCGTGTGGCCGGGCGTGGACAAGAACCGAAACCGCCATTCGCCGACATCGATCTCGTCGCCGTCCTCGATGTAGCGGTCGATCCGCCCGCACGGCCGGTCGAATTCCGGCATGCCAAACAGCGTCGATCCCTGTTTGGGCAACATCTCGAACAGTTCCCGCTCCAACGCCGGCAGATAGGTCGTCGCGTCGGGAAATTCCCGCTGCACGTCCGCCAGCCCGCCCGCGTGATCGAAGTGGGCGTGGGTCAGCAAAATGGCTTGCAGGTTCGGGCGAGGGTCCATTTTGGCCAGCGCGGCCGCCAAATCCCGCCCTTCGCCGGTATCGACCACCGCGCAACAGCCGGTGGCGGGATCTTCGAGCAGGTAGGCGTTGACTTGGAACGCGCCCAGGGTGATGCAGCGGACTTTCATGGCAGGGACTCGATGATATGGTCTTCCAAGCGCCGCGCCCGCCGTTCCGGCACGGCCCAGCCGCAGACGCTCATTCCGGCCCGCCGGGTGGACTCGCGGTCGCCGGTGCGCAGCGGATGCCAGTCCGGCAGCGCGCGGCCTTCCGCCCGCAGGCGATAGGCGCAGGTCGGCGGCAGCCAGTGCGTGTGTCGGGCCAAGGCGGGCGTCAGTTGCAAGCAATCTGGCACCCAGCGGAAACGCTCGGCGTAGCGGCCGCAACAGCCGGTTCCAAGATCGAGCAGCTTGCAGGCGACATTGGTGTGAAACAGCTCGCCGGTATCTTCGTCTTCCAATTTGTGCAGGCAGCACTTGCCGCAGCCGTCGCACAAGGCTTCCCACTCGTCGGATGTCAGCTCGGCGAGCGGCTTGCTTTCCCAAAAGCGGGAGGCGGTATCCACGGCGGGCGGACCGGCGCGGGGGCTGAAAAACAGCTCGAAATCAGGACGAAATGTATTCGCGCAGCACCTTGGCCTCGAAGGCGATTTCTTCCAGTTGCGCCTTGACCAAATCGCCGAGGGAGACCACGCCCACCATCCGGGTTTCTTCCACCACCGGCAGATGCCGGAACCGCTTCACGGTCATGATCGCCAGCACTTCGCTGACCGAGTCGTCCGGCTGGCCGGTGGTCATGTCGGTGGTCATCCAATCCTTGACCACCATGGTTTCGAAGTCGGTTTCGCCCTGCGCGTACAGCCGCACCACATCGCGCTCGGTCAGGATGCCGATCGGTTCGCCGTTCTGGCCTTGCACCATCACCGAACCGACGCGATGTTGGTTCATGGTCCGAATCGCCGAGCCCACGGTGCTGGCTTCCGACACGGTCACCGGCTGGCCGCCTTTGTTCGTCAAAATTTCCTTCAACCGCATCATGGTTAGGTCCCCCTGGAGGTTGGTCAAAAAGGATGGAGGGAGATTATTTATCAAACTGGTCGGTTTTAGCTACAGGCGCGATCGATAACGCGCCAACGCGGGCTTCGAACCGACCGACTCCGCCCCTCAAGCGGGCAACACCCGCGCGATGAGCATCTTGAGATAATCCATCTCGGGAATGGCGGGCAACACCGGATGGTCCGGCCCCTGGTGACCTTGCTCCAAAATCACCAAATTGCGGTCGAGATGCCGCGCGCCTTGTAGCAGGGTCTGCATCAGGAGATCGCGGGACAGCAGTTGCGAGCACGAGCAGGAGATGAGCAGCCCGTCGCGTTCCAGCACCTGCATCGCCATCTCGTTGAGCCGGCGGTAAGCCAGCGCGCCTTCCTTGAAATCCTTGCGCCGCTTGATGAACGCCGGCGGATCGACGATGACCACATCGAAACGCTCGCGCGCTTCGCGCAGTTGTTTGAGCGTTTCAAAAGCGTCGCCTTGCTGGGTTCGCACGCGGTCGCCGACACCGTTGAGGTCGGCGTTGAGGGTCGCTTGCGCCAGCGCGGCGGCGGAGGAATCGACGCAAAGCACGTCCCGCGCGCCGCGCGCCGCCGCTCGAATCCCCCAAGCCCCGACATAGCTGCACACGTCCAATACCCGCCGGCCCGCAACGTAGCGGTCCAACCGGGCGCGGTTGTCGCGCTGGTCGTAAAACCAGCCGGTTTTTTGACCCTCGCGCGGCGAGATTTGAAAGCGCAGTTCGTCTTCCTCGACGGTGACGGCATTCGGAACCTCGCCCGCCGCCTCGGCGACGGTGCGCTCCAAGCCTTCCATCTCCCGCATCCGGCTATCGTTGCGCCAGAGCACCGCCGCCGGTTTTAGCACTTTTTGCAAGGCGGCGAGGATGTCATCCTTTAGACGCTCCATGCCGGCGGTGGTGATTTGGGCCACGCATAACTCGCCGTAGCGATCCACGATCAAACCCGGCAGGCCGTCGCCCTCGCTGTAGACCAGCCGGTAAAACGGCCGGTGGTACAGCCGCTCGCGCAAGCTCAGCGCGACGTTAAGGCGATGCACCAGCAGCGACGGGCCGAGCGGATGCTCCGAATCGCGGCTGACCAGTCGGGCGCACAGCAGCGCGTGCGGGTTGATGTAGCCGGTGCCGAGCGCTCTGCCGTTGCTGGCTTGAATGGCGACCGGCTGGCCGGGCTGAAAATCGCGCAGCGGGGTGGCGGCGACCTCGATTTCGTTGCTGTAAACCCAGAGATGGCCGGCGCGCAGGCGGCGGTCTTCATCCTTGCGCAGGCGCAGCGGGGCGAAATCGGCGGGGGAAACAAGGGATGTGGACATGAGAAGAACAGGTTGCGGTGACGAAGTGGACAGCCAGTATAGTCAAACCCACAGATCGGCAAGCGAAAAAGTCACCGCCGCGAAGGGTGGGAAACAAACGGGATCAGCCTCCCCGATAGCGTCGAGCAGCAGCCAGCGACCGTCGCGCAGCTCGAAGGCTTCCAGCGTGCACGCCAGCGGATCGGCCAGCCAGGCGTGGGCGACGCCGTAGCGGGCATAAAGCGGCAATTTCAGGGTGCGATCCTTTTGGGCGGTGGACGGCGAGAGGATTTCGCAAACCCAGTCGGGAACCACCTCGAACCGGTGATCGCGGGGAATAGCCGGCATCCGTTCGCGCCGCCAACCGGCCAGATCGGGCACGACGATTTCGGTGTCGCGGACGAAGTGAATTTCCGGTTCGGTCAGAATCCACCACCCTCCAGGCCCTCCGCCGCGTCCAAAGTGGAAAGGCGATCCCAGATTGATGTTGATCGCCGATTCTGCCGCCGCATGAGGTCCAGCGGGGCGCGGCTGGACGTAGAGTTGACCGCCAATGACCTCGCCCACCTGGTTTTCCGGCAGGGCAACCAATTGATCGTAAAGGGTCAATCGTGGGCTGGCTTGGGCTTGGTTCATCGGTTGGCTCCACGCGGATTATTCCCCGGACTCCATTTGTTGCGACAACCGTTCCCAGTCCTCCAAGCCGCTGCCGCCAAGTGATTTCGCCAAATTTTCCAATGCCGCAAGGGCTTGCGCATTCCCGATTTCCTTAGCGATCCGATAAACCCCTAACCAGCAAGCAATCGCTTGGTTTTCGTCATTATTTTCAAGAAAAATATGACCTATATTGAACAGCGTTGCACATGATCCCGCCCGGTCGCCGATGGCCCGTCT
>DJIW01000076.1:0-8546 GCA_002433805.1 Competibacteraceae bacterium UBA6584
AACCCGGCGTTTGTTCGTAACCGGCGGAGATCGTCTGGGTGTCGCTGAGCAGCAGGCAGCGGGATTCCCGGGTGAGCGGGTCTTTTGTGATCGCCGCCGTCCAAGCCGCTTGCGCCGGCCCGGCCGCCAGCGCCAGCCCCACTCCCGCAAGCAGCGCCGCCAACCCGCAGCGCCAGCAGCTCGCCACCGGCCGACGCAGCTGCTTTTGGATTTTGTGAACCAACACAGTTTCAATCTCCTCGATTAATGCGGTGGCCTCGCGCCGCCATTAAAGCCCCCTCGCGGGTCTTTCCCGCTCCCGCGGCAACCGCTGTAACGCCAAATCCGAATGATCGGCCGCGAGCCGCTTCCGGTATAGTGTTGGATTGGATGATTCAGCCTGAGATGAGACCGTGACGACCAGCCGCTCCCTATCCCTTCTTTCCAGTCCGCCCACCGAGGATATTATCGCCAGCGACGGCCGCGCGCGGCGACTCTTACCGTTAAGACGAACCCTCGCAAGCGACGTTCCGACGCTGGTCGATTTTGATAGCAATAAAATCGCGTCCTGGGAAGTCGAGTTGCTGCGCTGGCCGGCTTCGGCCGAAGCGGCGTTGCGGCGCGGCGGTTATCTCACCGACCGCTATCCCGATCCGGCGGAACCGTGGTGCAATTGCTCGGATTAGCGCCAAGCGCGGGTCCTAACCCGTCACGGTTCCCAACCCCATCACCCCTCTGTCTGCAATTCTAGATCAACGAGTGCCCAACATGGATTTCCTTGCGGATGTGTTATCGTTTTTTTTGCACCTCGACCGCCACTTGACGGAATTGGCCCACCAATACGGCGGTTGGATTTACGCGATTCTATTTCTGATCGTCTTTTGCGAAACCGGCTTGGTGATCACGCCGTTTCTGCCGGGCGATTCGTTGCTGTTCGCGGCCGGCTCTCTGTCGGCCATCGCCGACAGCGCGTTGAACGTTCACGTTTTATTCCTGCTGCTCACCGCCGCCGCCATCATCGGCGATACGGTCAACTACGCCATCGGTCACTACTTCGGCGAAAAAGCGTTCAGCCCCGATGCGCGCGTGTTCAAACAAGCCTACCTCGACCGCACCCACCGCTTTTTCGAGCGTTACGGCGGGAAAACCATCATCATCGCGCGCTTCGTGCCAATCGTGCGCACCTTCGCTCCATTCGTCGCCGGGGCAGGCAGTATGACCTACAGCCGATTTCTGATTTACAACATTACTGGCGCCATCGCCTGGACCTCCTCGTTCCTCTACGGCGGCTATTTCTTCGGCAACCTGCCGTTCGTCAAGCAAAATTTCTCCCTGGTGATCCTGGCCATCATCATCCTGTCGCTGATGCCGGGGGTGGTCGAATACTGGCGGCATCGCCGCGCCGCAACCGCCGAGATCGCAAAACCCTAGAGTTTGCAAGCGCGGTCCGCCCTGTATAATCAACCCCAAGCGCCGCCCGGTCGCTAACCGACTACCGGGCTCACCGGAGAAATCGGCCGTTGTCCGGCCGCCCGACCGCGAACGACTCCGCAACGTAAAACACGCTCTAAACCCACTACCGCTATTAATCAACGGAGCCACGCCATGAGCCATACGTGCCGCATCGAACTGGATGGAAAATCCCACGATTTTCCGGTCTTCGCAGGAACCGAAAACGAACTGTCCATCGACATCAGCACGCTCCGCGACCGCACCGGCTACATCACCCTGGACGACGGCTACAGCAACACCGGATCTTGCAAATCGGCTATCACCTACATCGACGGCGACAAGGGCATCCTGCGCTATCGCGGCATTCCCATCGAGCAATTGGCCGAGCACAGCACCTTCGTGGAAACGGCGTGGCTGGTGATCTGGGGGCGGTTGCCGACCGAGGAGGAAATGGAGCGCTTCAGCCGCCGGCTCACCATGAACCAGATGATGCACGAGAGCCTGCGCAATCACTTCCAAGGCTTTCCGCCGAACGCGCATCCGATGGCGATCCTCTCGGCGATGATCAACGCCATGAGCTGTTACGAACCGGAGATGATGGACATCGACGATGAGAACACCATGGAGAAGGCGGCGGCCCGGATCATTTCCAAGGTGCGCACCATTGCGGCGGCGAGCTACAAAATGTCCATCGGCCAGCCGCTGATGTACCCGCATCCCGAGTACAAATACGCCGAGAACTTCCTGCACATGATGTTCTCAGTGCCGTATCGCGAGTATTGGCCGACTCCGGAAGTGAGCCGCGCGCTCAATCTGTTTTTGATCCTGCACGCCGACCACGAACAGAACTGTTCGACCAGCACCGTGCGCATGGTGGCCTCCAGCCAGGCCAACATGTTCGCCAGCTGCGCGGCGGGCGTGTGCGCGCTGTGGGGTCCGCTGCACGGCGGCGCCAACGTGGCGGTGATCGAGATGCTGGAATTCATCCGGCAATCCGGGATGAAGGTGCCGGAATACATCGACCGGGTGAAGAAAAAAGACGCCAAGTTGAAGCTGATGGGCTTCGGGCATCGGGTCTACAAAAATTTCGATCCGCGCTCCAAGATTCTCAAGGAGGCCGCCGACAAAATGCTGGAGCGGCTCAACATCAGCGATCCGCTGTTGGACATCGCGCTGCAAATGGAAGAAGCGGCGCTCAACGACGACTATTTCATCGAGCGCAAGCTCTATCCGAACGTGGATTTCTACAGCGGCATCACGCTGCGGGCGATGGGCATTCCGCTGAACATGTTCACGGTCATGTTCGCCATCGGCCGCATGCCGGGCTGGATCGCTAACTGGAAGGAAATCCACGACGATCCCAAATCGCGCATCTATCGGCCGCGCCAGGTCTACATCGGTGACACGATCCGCGATTACCTGCCGGTCAACCAACGCTGAGCCAGCGCGCGTTCCGGCCGTCGAACGGCCGGAACGCCGCTTGGGAACCGACGCCTTTCCCACGCATCGAAGCTCGCGGAGCCTTCGAAACCCGCGCCGACGCCGATGCCGCCCGATTGCCTAACCCATGATTTCATCGGCCTGGATACTCGCTACCGTCTGGCCGACGGCCGGGTAAGCCGCCGGCATTATCTCGATTCGGCCGCCTCGACCCTGGCGCTGCGCTGCGCCCGCCAAGTCGCCGACGACTTGCTGCCTCACTACGCCAACACCCACAGCGACCTGCATTTCTCCGCCCGGATCGTCAGCCGCGCTTACGAGTGGGCGCACGCGCGGGTGCTGCGCTTCCTGCGGGCCGATCCCGAACGCCATACCGCCATTTTCGCCGGCAGCGGCTGCACCGCCGCTCTCAACCGGCTGGCTCGGGCGCTGGCGGCGCGCCGGCCGGAACGGGACGTGGTGCTGCTGACGCTGATGGAGCACCACGCCAACGACCTGCCGCACCGCAAGCACGCCGGCCGCGTCGTTCACGCGCCGCTGACGGGCGACGCGCCGGCGCTCGGCGCGGTCGATCTGGCGGCACTTGAGGCGCTGCTGCACCAGTATCGCGGCCGGGTCAACTACATCGCCGTATCGGCGGCCAGCAACGTCACCGGCATCGTCAATCCGGTTCACGCCATCGCGGCGCTGGCCCACGCGCACGGGGCTTGGATCGTGGTGGACGCCTCCCAATATCTGGCCCACGCGCCGTTGTCCATCAGCGACACCGGCGGGGCCGACCGGGAATTGGACACCGTGGTGTTTTCCGGCCACAAACTGTACGCGCCCGGATCGCCGGGCGTAATGGTGGCGCGCCGGAGCTTGCTGGAGGATCAGGAACCCGATGAAGTCGGCGGCGGCATGGTCGAGGACGTGCGCCTCAACGGCTATCAGATCGCCCGCCGCTTTCCGGATCGCGAGGAAGCCGGCACCCCCGATCTGATCGGCGCGGTGCAGCTGGGCGCGGCGCTGGCGGCGTTGGAGCGCGCCGGCTTGGAGCGCGTTCACGCGCTAGAGCGAATCCGACTGCGCGCATTGCTCGATGCGCTGGCGGCGTTGCCGGGCGTGCGGCTGTACGGCGAGCTTGATCTCGAACGCGCGCCGCGCCTGGGGGTGGTGTCGTTCAACCTGGACGGACTGGAGCACGGGCTGGTCACCGCCGTATTGAACGATTACCACAATGTTGCGGTCAGAAACGGTTGTTTTTGCGCGCATCCTTACGTTCGGGAGCTGCTGAAACCGGAACTGTGGGCGCTGGAACTCGACCCCGACGCCCCCGAGGCGGCGGCGCTGCTGGAGCGCCGGCAAGGCATGGTCCGGGCCAGCCTCGGTTGGTACACCCACGAGGAGGATATCGCGGCCCTATTGACTGGCATCCGCGACCTGCTGGCCCGGCCCGAGCATTATCGGGCGCTGTACCGACCGGACGCGGACGGCCGGTTCGTTCACCGTGCGTTCACGGCTCCGGCCGAGCGCGATTTCGATCCCGATGCGGCCTTGGAACGGGCGCTGGCCCGATCGGGTGTAACACGAAATATGCTATAGTGGTCAACGTCGCCCTTCATCGCGCGAGGCTGTCATTATGTCTGATTTTGTTCGTAAATTTATCGGCGTGCTGTTGATTCTAGCCACGGTGGGAGTCGTTTCCTGTCAGGCGCTGGCCGCCCCCGAGCCCGCTGCTCTGGCAACGCCGTCGGTTCTATCGGGACCGCGCGGCTGAGGGCGCGACCCGCCGCCATGACCCGCTTTTTATGGTTGACCGGCGCGGCGTTACTGGCGATTCCCCTGGTTCTACTGCTGAGACGGAGACTTGCGATCGTGGCCGAACGCTACAAGCACATTTCTCGCCCTTCGAATCCATTTGGGGGGCTGTTGATGTTCTTGCTGCCGCTGCCGGTGTTGCTAGCGGCCATCGGCTCGTTGCTTTACGGCGACTTAGCCGGTCTGTTCAACCACAGCGTCGGCTACAGCCTGTTTCTGGGCGGCGCGCTGCTGTTGCGGCGGGGCCTGCGCTCGGAAGCCGACTACAGCCGCCGCCAGGTCGCCAAGATGCCGTGGCCGTTCAAAACGCTCGGCGGCGGTCTGATCGCGCTGGCCACCGCCGCGGTCGCCTGGACCAGCGCGGGCCATTCGCCGCTGATGTCGGTCGTTTACGGGCTGCTCGCCTTCCTCGGCTGTTATCTGACCTACGGCCTCGATCCTCGGATCGCCAAACGGTTCACCGACCGCGACGGCATCGACTCCACCGACCGCGTGCTGGAAGCGCTGGCCCAAGCGGAAAGCTCCATCGCCGCCATCGAACAAAGCATCCGCAACATTCACAACGCTGAAATCAACAGCCGTCTGCGGCGCATCGTCGGCCAAGCCCGCCAAATCTTGACGATGCTGGAAGAAGACCCCCGCGATTTGCGCCGCGCTCGCAAGTTTCTGAACGTTTATCTCGACGGGGCGAAACAGGTGACCGAGGGCTATGCCAAAACGCACGGCCGGCTCAATACGCCGGAGTTGGAAAACAATTTCCGTCAAGTCCTGGCCACGATCGAGGAGGTGTTCGGGGAACAACGGCAAAAGCTGTTGGAAGCCGATTTGACCGACCTCGACGTGCAAATCGAGGTGTTAACCACTCAGCTGAAACGGGAAGGGGTGGTCTGAGGGGCACGCGAGTCGAACGGGCTAAACCCGCCCCGAGCGCGAAGCATGAACGATTCGCACGCGCCGCCTCATCCCGGCTTTGCACGGGCCGTCCTGCTTTTAATAAACTTTTTATTTAAAAGATCAATCCTCATCTCAAGGAATTGCCGCGCATGAGCCCCACGCCTTCCAACGCTCCGACCGCCCCGCTGCCCACTCTGCCGGCGATGCCCCAGGAGTTCGCCGCCGCTCTGCCGCACGTTCAGCAAGACTTGGCCGCCCGCGCGCCCGCCCCGGTCCAGGACCAGAAGCAAATCGCCGCCTTGGTCGGAGAATTGAATCTCAGCGACAGCAATTCCATCATTTTTTTCGGCGCCAAGGCCCAAGAGCAACTGACCCGCATTTCCGATCAAATGTTGGAGGGCGTGCGCAACAAAGACAGCGGACCCGCCGGCGCGTCCTTGAACGAAATGGTGGCGGTTTTGCGCGGCTTCGATCTGAACGATCTGGACCCGAACAAAAGGCCCGGCTTGTTTTCCCGCCTGCTCGGCAAAACCAAGCCGCTGGTCAAAATCATCCAACAGTATGAAACCGTGCGCAATCAGATCGATGACATCAGCGACGCGCTGGAACGCCACAAGACGCAATTACTGACCGACATCGCCGGACTGGATCGGCTGTATAACGCCAACCTCGACTACTTTCACACCTTGGAGCTCTACATCGCGGCCGGCGAGACCAAATTGCAACAGGTGGACGCGCAAGAGCTGCCGGCGATGGAACGCGAGGTCGCGACCGGCGACGATATGGTCAAGGCGCAGACCTTACGCGACCTGCGCGCCAGCCGCGACGATCTGGAGCGGCGCGTGTACGATCTCAAACTCACCCGCCAGGTTACCATGCAAAGCCTGCCCAGTATCCGCTTGGTGCAGGAAAACGACAAAGGATTGATTTCCAAAATCAATTCGACCCTGGTCAACACGGTGCCGCTGTGGCGGCAACAATTGGCTCAAGCCATCACCATCTATCGTTCCGGTCAAGCGGCCAAAACCGTCAAGGCCGCCACCGATCTCACCAACCAGCTGCTGAAATCCAACGCGGAAAATCTCCGGCAAGCCAACGCCCAAGCCCGCGCCGAAATCGAGCGCGGCGCGTTCGACATCGAAACCGTCAAGAAGGCGAACGCGGACTTGGTCGCCACCATCGAGGACAGTTTGCGGATCGCCGATGAAGGCCGCCGCCGCCGCAAGGAAGCGACCGCGCAGTTGGAAACGCTCGAATCCGAACTGCGGCAAGCGCTGACGTCCGCCCAGGCTCGGACCCGCCAACCGACCGGAGGCCGCTGACATGGGCTTGTGGGATAAATTGCTCGGTGAATTCGTCGATGTCATCCAATGGACCGACGATTCCAACGACACGCTGGTCTACCGTTTCGAACGCTACGGCAACGAGATCAAATACGGCGCCAAATTGACCGTGCGCGAAGGCCAAGCCGCCGTGTTCGTCAATGAAGGCCAAATCGCGGATGCCTTCCAACCGGGCATGTACGAACTCAAGACCCACAACCTGCCGGTCCTTTCGACCTTGCAAGCGTGGCCGCACGGCCTGGAAAGCCCGTTCAAGGCCGAAGTCTATTTCTTCAACACCCGCCGCTTCACCGATCTTAAATGGGGCACCCAAAATCCGGTGATGCTGCGCGACCCCGAATTCGGGCCGATCCGGTTGCGGGCCTTCGGCAGCTACGTGGTTCGCATCAAGGACGCGCCGGCGTTCCTGCGCGAGATCGTCGGCACTGACGGCCGTTTCACCACCGAGGAAATCACCGGCCAGCTGCGCAACCTGATCGTGTCGCGCTTTGCCAACCTCCTCGGTCAGTCCAAAATTCCAGCGCTGGATTTGGCCGGAAACTACGACCAGCTCGGCCAGTTCCTGCAACAGCGCATCGCTCCGGAATTCGAAGCGGTCGGCTTGGAACTGCCCGCGCTGCTGGTGGAAAACATTTCCTTGCCCAAGGAGGTGGAAGCGGCGCTCGACAAACGCTCCAGCATGGGCATCGTCGGCAATCTCGACCACTACACTCAATTTCAAGCAGCGGAGGCCCTGCGCGACGCCGCCGGCCAGCCCGGCGGCGGTTCCGAAGCCTTGAATATGGGGCTGGGGCTGGCAATGGCCCAACGATTGAACGAAACTTTGAACCGACCGGTCCAAGCCACACAAACGCCCTCGGCCCCGGCCGGCGCGCCGCCACCGTTGCCGGATGCCGCCCGTTATTTCGTGGCCGCGGACAACCAGCAGACCGGACCGTTTGAAATGGAGGAACTGCAACGACAGGCGCAAAACGGCCAACTGACCCGCACCACGCTGGTGTGGACCCAAGGCATGGCGAACTGGACTCCAGCCGGCGATGCGCCGGCGCTGCAAGCGCTTTTTGCCAGTTTGCCGCCACCCCTGCCCAATGCCTGAAACCGTGACTGACCGGGCATGGGTCTTTTTAACCGTGCAGCTTTTTGAAGATTCAAAGACCACAGGAGATTGTCATGGGACTTTTCGACTTTATCGTCAACCAGGGTAAGAAATTGTTCGGCGCGGATGACAACGATCCGGCCGCCAAAATCAAGCAGGAAATCGAAGCCGCGAATCCCGGCGTCAAGAATCTCGACGTCAAATTTAAAGACGGTCAGGTCCAACTGTCCGGCGACGCCATCACGCCCGACGCCATGGAGAAGGCCGTCTTGATGGCGGGCAATATCCAGGGCGTTTCCAACGTTTCGGCCGACCAGTTGAAGGCTCCGCCCCAGACGGGCAAAGTCGAGTATTACACCATCAAGTCGGGCGATACCCTGTCGTCCATCGCCAAGCAATTCCTGGGCAACGCCTCGGCTTACAATCAGATTTTCGAAGCCAACCGCGAAGTGATCCAGGACGCCAACAAAATTTATCCCGGCCAGAAAATCCGTATTCCCCTGGGTTGAGAGCGGTTGAAACCCACATGAATTTGACAGTGC
>DJIW01000076.1:8698-9641 GCA_002433805.1 Competibacteraceae bacterium UBA6584
CATGAATTTGACAGTGCCGCGGGGCGACGGTCAGCCGCCCCGCGATTATCAGTGAAGCCACCAATGAGGATATCGGAATGGATGCATTAAAAATCTTAGGTAGTTTGCTGGGTAATAACGCCACATCCTCTGGGATCGGCGGGCAGTTTCTCGATCAGATGATCGGCGGTTTAACGAGAGGCGGCGCGCAAAGTGGTGGCTTGGGGAACGTGTTGGGGGGCATGATGGGCGGCGGGCAACCCGGCGGCCTGGGTGGTTTGCTCGGCGGCCTGATGGGCAGCCGGGCGCAGGCCGGTGGAGCCGGCGGCTTGGGCGACGTGCTCGGCGGCTTGATGCGAGGCGGCGCGCAATCCGGCGGCCTGGGCGGGATGCTCGGCGGGATGCTCGGCGGAAACCGGCCGCAGAGCAGCGGCGTCAATTGGGGGCTGCTGGGCGGCTTGGCCATGGCGGCCTATCAGATGATGGGCAAGCGCGGCGCGACGGCGGCGCAATCCTCGCTGGACGGGCTGGAAAAAATGATGGCGCCCGGACAGGCCGCCGCTCCAGCCGTCGTCTCCGAGATGCAACAGCAAGCGCTGCTCATGATCAAGGCCATGATCAACGCCGCCAAGGCGGACGGCCGAGTTGACGATCAAGAGCGGCAAAATATTTTGTCTAAAGTTTCCGAACTCGGTTCAAAAGAAGTGGAGTTTCTGCAAAACGAACTGGCCAAGCCGCTCAACCTGGACTTTCTCGGCGGCATCGCCCGCGAGATGGCCCCGGATATTTATCTGATCTCGCTGATGGCGATCAATCTCGACTCCCAGGAAGAAGCCAACTATATGGACAAACTGGCGCAAACCCTGGGCTTGGACGCCCAAGCGGTCAACACCATTCACCAGCAAATGGGCGTGGCGCCGCTGTATTCCTAAGCGGACTGACGCCAGCTCTCGATCCCGGATAC
>DJIW01000144.1:0-351 GCA_002433805.1 Competibacteraceae bacterium UBA6584
GTCGAGCCGGTGGTGGATAAGTCGCGCAATGTGGTGTGGCACGATCACAAAGTGACCAAGCTGCAGCGGGCCAATCAAAAGGCTCAGCAGCCGTGCGTGATTTGGTTGACCGGCTTGTCCGGTTCGGGAAAATCGACGCTGGCCAACGGCTTGGAACAGCGCTTGATGCAGCGCGGCTATCACAGTTACCTGTTGGATGGCGATAACGTCCGCCACGGTTTGAATCAGGATCTCGGGTTTTCCAGGGAGGATCGTATCGAAAATATCCGGCGTATCGGCGAAGTCGCCGCGCTGTTCGTCGATTCCGGTTTGATCGTGGTGACCGCGTTCATCTCACCGTTTCAGGCGGAT
>DJIW01000144.1:505-6803 GCA_002433805.1 Competibacteraceae bacterium UBA6584
TCATCTCACCGTTTCAGGCGGATCGAGCGCTGGTGCGGGCCTTGGTGCAGGAAGGGGAATTTGTCGAGGTTTACGTGCGGGCCTCGCTGGAAGCGTGCGAGCAGCGCGATCCGAAAGGACTGTACGCCAAGGCGCGCGCCGGGATGATTCGCGATTTTACCGGCATCGACTCGCCTTACGAAGCGCCGGAACGGCCGGAACTGGTGTTGGATACCGAACAGCAGTCCGTCGAAATGTGTCTGGAGCATCTATTGGCGTATCTGAGCGAGAGGCGGATTCTGCGGGGAAATTAGGCCGAGCGGCCAGCGGCGGCGCCGGCCGACTTCCGCAACCGGTCGAGGCGAGGACTCGAATCGCTTTGAGCTGCGGGCTCGTTTGCAGTGAAGCTGGCTAAGAGGAGAATCCCGATGTCTCAAATTGCCTTTATCACCGGTGCCACATCCGGATTCGGCGCGGCCTGCGCCCGGGTGTTCGCCGCCCACGGTTGGAGTTTGGTGCTGTGCGGGCGTCGTTTGGAGCGCCTCGAAACGCTGCGGATCGAACTGGCGGGCGCGGTTTCCGTGCATGCCTTCGCCCTCGACATCCGCGACGAATTGGCGGTCAATACCGCGATTGCCGCTCTCCCGTCCGCTTTCGCCGAGGTGGATGTGCTGGTCAATAACGCGGGTTTGGCGCTCGGGCTAGAGCCGGCCCAGCGTTGCGACATGGAGGATTGGCAGCGGATGATCGATACCAATATCAAGGGTTTGCTGTATTGCACCCGAGCGTTGTTGCCGGGCATGGTGTCAAGGAATCGTGGCCATATCGTCAACGTCGGTTCGGTGGCGGGCAGTTATCCTTATCCGGGCGGCAACGTTTACGGCGCGACCAAGGCGTTCGTCCAACAGTTTTCGCTCAATTTGCGCGCGGATTTGCTGGGGACGCGCGTGCGGGTCACCAACGTCGAACCCGGTTTGGCGGAAAGCGAGTTCTCGCTGGTGCGCTACAAGGGCGATGATGACAAGGCCGCCCGCACCTATGAAGGCACCGAACCCTTGCGTCCGGACGATATCGCCGACATCGTCTATTGGGCGGCGACCCGACCCGGGCACGTCAATTTGAACCGGATCGAGGTGATGCCGGTCTGTCAGGCTTTTTCGCCCTTCGCCATCCACCGCGAGGCGTGAACGCCGGTCCGGTACCGACGCTGGATCATCCTCCGCCAGCCGCTGAAGTGTTGTCTTCGTCGTCAGTTAAATTATTGATCAAGATGGCTAAATGCTCTTTGAAAGCACGAGTGCCATCCGCCAGGGCCCGAGCGTCAGGCAACCAGCGCATAAGGTGCCAACGACCTTGATAAATTTCGAAGTCGGTGGGCGCGGGGATGACTTCAAGCCGGGTTGTTTCGAACAGCGCCAGCGCGCGCGGCATATGCAAGGCTGAAGTCACCAACAAGATGCGGCGCGCGCCTGAGGCTTGCAGGATCGGCAAGCAATAATCGCGGTTTTCTCGGGTGGTGCGGCTGTCGGATTCCAATAAAATGGCGGCTTCGGGGACGCCGAATACTTGCAGCAACTCGGCGATAACCACGGCTTCAGGGTGATCGACATCGCTCCAAGGCAGCCGGCCGCCGCTGGCCAGAATCAACGGAGCTTTGCGAGCGTGAAACAAGCGCGCCGCGTGCCAGACTCGGTCGGCCGCCGCGCCAAGATCCGGGTAGAGCCGTTCGGGGGGTTTGGCGGCGTCCATCCCGCCGCCGAGCACGACGATAACATCCGCCGTGGGCAGTTCCTCGATCCGCGCTGGCGGATAGCGTTGTTCCAGACCGGATCGGACCCAATCGCTGAACGCGGGGGTGGACCACAACCACAGCCAAGTCAAGGCGAGAGCCAGTAACCAACCACCCGTCCGGCGGCGGTTGCGCCACAACAGAAATCCGCCCCCGGCGGCCAGCAGCCAGGAGGCCGCTAGGGGATAGGCCAACTGGCTGAGAATTTTAAGCAGAAGCAGCATGAGGGCTGGCGGAAGATTCGAGGGATTTTTAGCCCTTATCGCCCTCGGCGATCCCTTTCAACAGCACCCCATCGACGCCGATGATTCTTAAGGCGGTGCCGGCGGGATAGTCGCGATCCACCACGACCTTCCAAGTGCTGTCATCCACGCGAATTTTGCCGTGGCCGTTGACGGCGGGCGTCTGCAGGACAAACACCCGGCCGATGTATTGATGGCCGCGCCGGTTGAGCAACGGATCGTGGGTGGGCGTCGGGTGCCTGCGCAGCCGCAGTTGCCAGGCGACGATGGAGCCGACCGAAAGCACCGCGAACAGCAACACCTGATAAGGCCAAGGCAAAATCGGGAACACGGTCAGCACCAGACCCACCAGCAGCGCCGCCACGCCCAGCCAGAGAAAAAAGAAACCGGGGGCGATGGCTTCAATCGCCATCAGCACCACGCCCAGCAGCCACCAGTTCCAGTAGAAAGGTTCCAGCAACCAACCGTTCATGGGCGCGGCCCGGTTTTGTCCAGCGCTTCCCGCGCCAGTTCGGCCACCCCGGCTAGACTGCCGACCAGTCCGGACGTCTCCAGCGGCATCAACAATACTTTCTGATTGGGCGCGGCCGCCAATTTCGCCACGGCCTCCACATATTTTTGCGCCACGAAATAATTAATCGCCTGAATGTTGCCCTTGCCGATGGCCTCCGACAGCATCAAGGTGGCGCGGGCTTCGGCTTGGGCCAGACGCTCGCGGGCCTCGGCATCCCGATACGCCGATTCCTTGCGGCCTTCGGCTTCCAAAATCGCCGCCTGTTTCTGACCTTCCGCCGCCAGAATCGAGGCCTGGCGTTCGCCTTCCGCCGTCAGGATTGACGCTCTCTTATCGCGTTCCGCCTTCATCTGTCGGGCCATCGAATCGACCAGATCCTTGGGCGGCGCGATGTCTTTAATCTCGATGCGGGTCACCTTGATGCCCCAGGGCGTGGTCGCTTCATCCACCACCGTCAGCAATCGATTGTTAATTTCGTCGCGTTTGGATAGCAACTCGTCGAGGTCCATCGAACCCATCACGGTGCGGAGGTTGGTCATGGTCAGGTTGAGGATCGCGAATTCGAGATTGTTGACCTCGTAAGCGGCTTTGGCGGCGTCCAGCACTTGGAAGAACACCACGCCGTCCACCCGGACCATGGCGTTATCCTTGGTGATAATTTCTTGGGAGGGAACGTCGAGCACCGTTTCCATCATGTTGATTTTTTGACCGATTCGGTCCATGACCGGCACGATGAAATTTAACCCCGGCTTGAGGGTTTCGGTGTAGCGGCCGAAACGCTCCACCGTGTATTCCATGCCTTGCGGCACGGACTTGACCCCGAGAAAGACCAGGATGGCGGCCAGGATCGCCAAGCCGACCACAAACGCGGAAAAACCTTCCAACATCACTCAACTCCTTGCAAGGCTTATGGATTCAACACAGCGCCCGAACGGGCGTCCAGGACTACGAAAAGCGGCTGATCATCATCGGTCCACGCTACGACTTGCCAGCATAACCGCCTGTTTTCCAGATACAGCGACGCGGAATCCAGCGTAGCTTGGTTCGAAGCCGCCCGAGCGAAAGTGGCGCGAGCAGCGGGAAGAACGGTATCCAAATCGCGCATCCAGGGATCGAAGGCCAGCGGCTCCAGCGGCGCGCGCGCGGCCAGCGTTGTCCATTCGTCGGCGTTGGCGGCCTGATCGAATTCACGTTCCGCAGCGGTAACCGACAAACTCTCGGCCGCTGGATCGAGCACGATGTCGAAACTGCAAAGCCGGCGAATTTGACGCTCGGCACAATCTTCGTGGCTCCGAAAAGAATAACGAAATTCCTTAAAAAGGATTGCATTATCGGGGCCGTTATCCTTCAAGGCCACCGTTACGGTTTCCAAGATTGCTCCCGGATCGGTTTGTCGGGCCAAACGCTGTACGTGTTCGTAGCTGGCGCGAACGCCGTCGAGGGCGGCCGGATTCGGTAACGGTTGCCGACAGACCGTGATGGTTGAGGCGCTGCCGGTCAATGCTTTAACCTCCAGGCCATGTTGGAGCAGCAGGCGGCGCGAACGTTGACCGGCGGCGCGCAAATACACACCGCGCAGCGGCCAGGCTTGCCGCCAGACGCTGGCTAGCGCCGCAAGCGGACGCAAGCGGACGCTGTGCGGTTCGGAATCCCAACGCAACCACCCGCGCTCGACCAGCAATCGAACTTGTCGGGCATGTCGGTCGGCCAACACGGCGGCGGGATCGCGGCCAGCGGTTTCAAAAGGCGGCGCATCCCGCGATTGGCCCAACGAAGCCACCAAATCGCGATGCAATCCGTACAAAGCGCGCGGTTCCCAGACGTCTTTCAGTTCGATGCGGGCCAGATACGCCGGAGGCGGCAGGCTGTAGGGAAGGTCGCGATTGGTGGTGACCAGCGTTCGGCTATCGCCAAATTCAGTTGTGAATTCGACGAATCGCCGCAGCGGGCGCACCTTGATTTTGAGGGTGAGTTGAGCGGCCAGCGCTTGGACGCCCGAGCTCGGATGCTCCAAATAGCGCAGCCAGATCACCCCGCCGCGCAGCAGCTCATCGCAGCGAAAATCGCCGCGCGGCGTAAAGCCTTCGGGAGCCAGCGAATCGGTGGCCTCGCTTAAAGCGATCCAGGCGGCGTCGGGTAAATCTTGCTCGGCGACAGGCGTGAATCGCGGTCTTAACGGCAGTCTGACGCGCAGCAGCCCCAGCGGAACGCCGATGGCGAGCTGCAACAGCAAAGCCGCCGGCGCGACGAGCCATTTTAGCAAGCGGACCAGCAAAACCACGCTATACGAGGGCAGCAGGACGATCCAGCGCAACGCCGGGATCCATGAAAAGCGGCGCATGACGTTCCCTCGGCGATCAGCCGTCCTCGTCCAGCAGACCGAGCGGGAAAAACGTTCCCGAACTCCACACCCCATGACAGCGGCCTTCGGCGGTCGCGCGTTCCTCGCCTAGATCGACCAACTCGACAAACACCGCCCGACTCAACAGCGCGCGCAGCCTGCCGCGGATGTGGATGTAAGGCGCGGGTTCGCCGCCGGGCCGCAGATATTCGACCACCAGCGGATGGTCGGGTCCAGCGGTCGCCGCATCGCCGAGGTTGGTGGTGAAGGTCAAGGATTGCTCGGAGCCGGTCCCGCGCGCGTCGAGATGGATCGCCACAAAAGGCGCGTCGTCCACCTGAATCCGCCATTTCTCCACCGGCGTCACCAGATAATACTGACCGTCTTCATCGCGGCGCAAAATCGAGGCGAATAACCGCGCCAGCGACTCGCGCTGGAAAGCGGTTCCTTCGTGATACCAAGTCCCGTCGCGGGCGATCCGCAAATCGATGTCGCCGCTTAAGGGCGGGTTCCAGCGCTCGACTGGCGGAGGACGCTCGGCGGACACCTGTTTCGCCAGCTGATCGGGATCGGGCTTGGATTGGGTCATGACGACCTTACCCCTTATAACCATCGGAGATTAAATACACTTTTTTGGGCTTGACGCTGGCCGAGGTCACGCTATTAACCAGACCCTTCTGTAACGCTTCCCGCGCTTCTAAATACCAGTCGGCGTCGCCGTAGAGGTGCCGCTCGATTTCGGCTGGGTCGATGTTCATGCAAGCTTTGAAAATGTCGGCGATATTAGCTTGTTGGAGATTGATTTTTTTCGATATATCCAAAATTTTAGCGGGGGAGTAAGCGGTCAGGCTCCACTTGACCGAATGGATGGTGAAAATCGAGCGCGGGTGCGCGTGCCGGCGGTTGCCGAGGCAATATAAATAAACCGCCGCTGATTCCACCTGATTGACGTTGTAAGTGGTGATGTGAATCGGGAGGTTTTTAAGCAGGTTGTAGGTCGCGATGGAATAATTCGGATCGCCGCCGTTGCTGTTGAGATTGATCTGGAAATGACTTTCGCCATTGGCGATTTCAGCCAGAATGGTCTTGACCAAAAATCCGGTATTCGCCGCGTCGATTCCGCCAAAATAATTGATAAGGATCGGAGCGGTCGATTGGCCGCGCCCTGCGGTTTGGGCGATCTTGGCGAGCTTGCCGGCGTCGTTGGGGTAGGCGGCGGTTTCAGGGGTTGCCGGCGTCGCGGGACGTTCCGCTACCCGCGCCTCCGATCCGTCGGCGGCGGTTTCGGGAACGGGGGTGGCCGGAACCGTCGCGCAGGCTGCTAGAGCGAGGAGCGCGACGCCGCCGGCAATGACGCCGAGCGTTGGATTATCGTGTAACTTCATGGCCATCCTGGAACTAAAACGACCGTCGTCTGTCTCTTATACACATCT
>DJIW01000118.1:0-7564 GCA_002433805.1 Competibacteraceae bacterium UBA6584
ACGGCTTATTAAAGTATCCTCCCAATAATGGGAGCGGTTGGCCAGATGAAGTTTTACCGATTGATGAAAATCTACTCAAGTATGGAGATCCTCCGAATAACACCGAAAAGAATACGAACTGGGGTGATCCGACCGTTAGCGGTACGACACCAGCTAAAATCGACGATATGTGGCACGCAGCTTACAACGGCCGCGGCGACTTCATTTCCGCCCGTAGTCCTGACGAACTTGTTGAGGGGTTGAGACAAGCCTTAAGCAGTATTCAGGCCCGCGTGGGATCGGCGGCGGCGCTGTCCTTGAATCCTGGGTTTATTACCAACACCACTAACACGAGAGCTTATCTTGCCCGATTCAACAGCGGGGACTGGACCGGTCAACTGCTGGGGATCACTATGAATGGTGATGGAACCTTTAACCTCACTACTCCCTTATGGAACACCGGTGACCCCGCATCCGCATTCGCCAGTATGTCGCCGACCACCCGCAAGATTTTTACCCGCAAGCCGGACGGTACTGGGATTGAGTTTAAATGGGACCAGCTCGATGCCACGCAGCAGGCTATGTTGAACAAGAATCCTACGACCAACGCGGCGGACACCAAGGGTCCGCAACGGTTGGAATTTCTGCGCGGAAAAGGTGTCGCGGCGGGGGACGCCGTATGGCTTAAAACCAACGCATTCCGCGAGCGGGCCAGCATGTTGGGGGCCATCGTGCACTCCGATCCGTTCTTCGTGGACGGGTCGGATGATGGCACCGCTTCCGTGGTCTACATCGGGGCCAACGACGGCATGTTGCACGCCATTGATGCCGCGACTGGAGCGGAACGGTTTGCGTACATTCCCACGGCGGTATTCAAACGGTTGAACGCCATACCCGACCGCAATTTTAGCTATCAGCCGACCGTGGACGGATCGGCGGTGGTAAGGAAAATCGGCAACAAAAAGATTCTCGTCGGCACCTTGCGGGGTGGCGGGCAGAGTATATTCGCCCTGGATGTGACCAATCCCGGCAGCTTCAGCGCCAACGACATTCTATGGGAGTACAGCGATAACGATCTGGGTTATACCTTCAGCAAGCCGACCATCGCCCAAATGGGTAATGGCCAATGGGCTGTTTTTATCGGCAACGGTTATAACAACACCGAAGATGACGACCTCGCCGTGGCCGGCGCGCAAGGAGCCAGCGCCACCGGTAACGCAGCGCTTTATATCCTCCCGTTAAAAGCGGATTTAAAACTCGATACCGTTATCAAGCTCGATACGGGTAAAGGCTTGGCCACGAGCACCGACAGCAAGCCTAACGGCTTGGCAACGCCGGCCGTCATTTTCAATCCGGTCGAGCCAAAAACAGTCCTTGCTGTTTATGCGGGCGACTTGCAAGGTAATTTGTGGAAGTTTGACTTGAGCGGCAGCGCGTCCGCCATCGCTTACAACAGTTCGAATTGCGCCGCCGCCAATAACTGCAAGCCCTTGTTCAACGCCAAAAACGCGGACAACGTAGTACAGGCGATCACGGTACGGCCCGAAGTCGATGTCCATCCTTATCGCGGTTACCTGGTGTATTTCGGCACCGGAAAGTATTTCGAAGCAACCGATAACAGCAATTTAAATCAACCAACCCAAAGCCTCTACGCAGTCTGGGATCGGGCGTGGGGTGAAGTATCGGGCGATCCTTCACTGAGTGTGGCGGGTAGCCTGTTACCGCAGACCCGCGCTCATTTGCTGCAACAGACTATTATCGCCAAGGTGCCGTTTCCTGCGCCGGACAATCATTTGTTCTCGTATGTCACCAGCGCCGAGCAAATCAACTGGCATCCGGAAATGACCTCCAACCCCAGCGGCACGCCGCCGGCCACCCATCTCGGTTGGTATTTGGACCTTAAGTTCGGAAACGATAACCTCGGCGAGAAACAGGTGACCAGCGGCCGGCTGCTAGACAAGAAAATCGTCTTCAATTCAACGATTCCTTCGTCGAGCCTGTGCGATGCGGGAGGCAGCAGCAACCAGTTCATTCTGGATGCGGTTGGCGGTTCGCGTTTCAGTGCATCTGCTTTCAGGCACAGGCCTCTTGTTTCAATCACTGTCGATGGCCAAACCATTTCGGTTCCAGTCAGCAGCATTCCGTCGCTGGATATTTTGTCCGAGCCGATACCGCTGGTTAATTTGGAAACTGAAGGCACTTTCCTCACGCAGATGGGCAGTTCGGGCAATCCGAGTTCGACGGAACTAGATCCCGCGCTGCAAGTGGTGGGCCGGCAATCCTGGCGGCAATTGTCGCAATAGCAGTCGTGCGCCGGAACTAAAAGTGTAGTCACCTGCCGCAAGCTTCAGACCGACGCTTGCGGCAGGTTTTCGGCGAACGTGATCAAATACGGATGGAGCGTGTGGTTATGAAATCGAGGATTACGGGATTTACTTTAATTGAAATGGTAATTGTGGTGGCGATTATCGGGATTCTGGCGGCCATCGCTTATCCCAGTTACCAGGATAGTGTGAGAAAAGCTAGGCGAGCCGATCTTAAAGCGGTACTGATAGAAGCATCGCAATGGATGGAGCGATTTTATACTGATAATCTTCGTTATGATCAAAATCGGGCGGGGACGGCTGTTACCGCTGCTGGTCAATTTCCGGGATCGGGTTTGACGGTGTCTCCCAAGGACGGCGGGGTTTTCTACAACATTAGCTTACAAGCCGTCAATCAAAGTAGTTACACGCTTCAAGCCGTTCCAACAAATGCTCAGAGCGGCGATCCTTGCGGCAATTTCACGCTCACTAACGCAGGGGTCAGAAACGTCACGGGGTCGAAACCGGTAGCGGAGTGCTGGCGCTAAAAAGTTTTGATTCAAGCGGTTGTTAGGAGTCGCGCGAGTTTGAGGGAAATCACCGCAGTTCTTTCGGCAGCGCGAACACGACATTTTCCTCTCGTCCGGCGCTTTCCATGACCTGGGAAGCGCCGAGTTCCCGCAGCCGGTCGATCACCTGTTGCACCAGCAACTCAGGCGCTGAGGCCCCGGCCGTCACACCGATGGCCGACTTGCCCGCCAGCCAAATTGGATTGATATCCTCTGGCCCATCGATCAAGTAAGCGGGCGTACCTTCTTTTTCGGCCAGTTCCCGCAGCCGGTTGGAGTTCGAGCTGTTGCGCGAGCCGACCACCAGCAATAATTCGCATTGTTCGGACAGTTCCTTAACCGCGTCTTGACGGTTTTGGGTGGCATAGCAGATGTCGTCCTTGCGCGGTCCCTGAATCGCCGGAAAGCGTTTGCGTAATGTCTCCACGATTTGGACGGTATCATCCACCGACAGCGTGGTTTGAGTGACGTAGGCGAGTTCGGCGGGATCGCGCACCGCCAATTTCCGAACGTCGTTCACCGTTTCCACCAGATATAACCGCCCGCCCTGGGCCTCATCGTATTGGCCCATGGTGCCTTCAACCTCGGGATGTCCGGCATGGCCGATCAACACCACTTCGCGGCCGGCGCGGGCATGGCGGCTGACTTCCAGGTGGACCTTGGTCACCAGCGGGCAGGTGGCGTCGAATACTTTAAGGCCGCGCTGTTCCGCCTGTTCGCGCACCGAACGCGGGACGCCGTGGGCGCTGAAGATGACCGTCGCGCCATCGGGAACCTCGTCCAGTTCTTCGACGAACACGGCCCCGCGCTCGCGCAGGTTATCGACGACAAAGCGGTTGTGGACAACTTCATGGCGCACGTAAATCGGCGCGCCGAACAGCTCCAGCGCCCGTTCCACGATGCCGATGGCGCGATCGACGCCGGCGCAGAAACCGCGTGGGTTGGCCAGATGAATGTGTGCGCTCATGGCGTTATCTCGGAAGACGTTGCACTTTAGGAATTCTGCGACCTGTCAATGGAATTGGCGTCTTTGGAGTGCAGACTATCCAAGACCAGTAACACCGCCCCGACGGTGATGGCTGAATCGGCGATGTTGAATGTCGGCCAGTACCAGTTCTGGTAATACAGTTGGATGAAGTCGATGACGTGACCCAGCCAGGTCCGGTCGATCAGATTGCCGATCGCTCCACCCAAAACCAGCGCCAGCGCCAGCGCCAGCCGTTTTTCCTCCGGCTTGAGCCGCGTCAGCCAGACGATCAAACCGATGCTGACCGCGATGCTCAAGCTCAGAAAAAACCAGCGCTGCCAGCCGCCGGCTTCTCTCAAAAAGCTGAACGCGGCTCCGGTGTTGTACGTCAGCATCAGGTTGAACGAAGGTAAGATCGCGACGGGCTGATGCATCTGGAGAAAGGCTTCGGCCAGATGTTTTGTGACCTGATCGAGCAAGACGATCAAACCGCTCAGCCACCAACACCATTGATGGGACCTCATCAGACGTAGCGCCGGATTTCGCCGCCGCCGACGACGTTTTCCACGCACCGCCCGCACAGCTGCGGATGCTCGGCATGCTGGCCCACATCCTCGCGATAATGCCAGCAGCGCGCGCATTTGGCGTGGGCGGTGGGCAGCACCCGAAGGGCGAGCGGCCGGCCGTTGACCTGGATTTCGATAGCTTCCGGCGGTCGCGCCGCCAGAGGCCGCAGCCGCGCATAAGAGGTGATCAGGAAGAACCGGAGTTCATCCTCCAGCTTGGCCAGGTCGGCGGCGAGTTCACCATCGCAGTACAGGTCCAATTCGGCCTCTAGACCGGAGCCGATCCCGCCCGCCACCCTTAACTTTTCCAATTCCTTGCTCACCGCCTCGCGGACGCCGATCAACCGTTCCCAGTACGCCGCATCGAATGGATCGCCGTCATCCACGGCGAACAGGCCATCGTGCCAAGCCGCCAGAAACACCGACGGCCCCCGCTCGCCGGGCGCGCTGCGCCAGATTTCCTCGGCGGTGAAGCTCAGGATCGGAGCCAGCCAGCGGGTCAGCGCTTCCAGAATGTGGTGCATCGCGGTTTGCACCGAGCGCCGGGCGAGGCTGTCGCGTTGGGTGGTGTACTGGCGATCCTTGATGATGTCCAGATACAAACTGCCCAGGTCCACCGAGCAGAAGTTGTGGATTTTTTGGTAAATCAGATGGAATTGATACTGTTGGTAGTGCTCCAGGATTTCGTCTTGCAAGCGGCGGGCGCGATCCACCGCCCACCGATCCAGCGGCAGCATCCGTTCCGGCGAAACCGAATGCCGGGCCGGATCGAAACCCTTGAGGTTGCCCAGGAGGAAGCGGGCGGTGTTGCGCATCCGCCGGTAGGAATCAGCCATCCGCTTGAGGATTTCGTCGGAAACCCCCATTTCGCCGCGATAGTCGGTCGCCGCCACCCACAGCCGCAGCACGTCGGCGCCCAGGGAGTTGACGACCTTTTGCGGCGCGACCACGTTGCCCAAGGATTTGGACATCTTGTGGCCTTGAGCGTCCACGGTAAAGCCGTGGGTGAGCAATCCCTTATAAGGGGCGACGCCGCGCATCGCCACCGAGGCCAACAGCGAGGATTGAAACCAACCCCGGTGCTGGTCGGAGCCTTCCAGATAGAGATCCGCCGGAAAGCGGAGTTCGGACCGGCGGTCCAGCACCGAAAGATGGGTGGTGCCGGAATCGAACCACACATCCAAGGTATCCCGGACCTGCTGGTAGTGGGCGGCGTCTTCGCCCAGCAGTTCCGCCGGGTCCAGCTCGAACCAAGCGTCGATGCCGCCTTGTTCGATGCGCCGCGCCGCTTGTTCCATCAGGTCTTGGGTGTTCGGATGCAATTCGCCGGTTTTCTGGTGAATGAACAGCGTGATCGGCACCCCCCAATAACGCTGGCGGGACACGCACCAATCGGGTCGGTTGGCCACCATGCCCTGAATCCGCGCCTCACCCCAATCGGGCGTGAAGCGGAGTTTCTTGATCTCCTCCAAGGCGCGGGCGCGCAAACCGTGTTGCTCCATGCCGATGAACCACTGCGGGGTGGCGCGGAAGATAATCGGGGTCTTGTGCCGCCAGCAATGCGGGTAGCTGTGTTGCAGGCGGGCGACCCGCAGCAGCCCGCCGTGGGCTTTGAGCGCGTCGATCACTCGATCATTCGCGGCGAAGACGTGCAAGCCGGCGAACAGCGGCACGTCGGCCAAAAACTTCCCATCCGGCCCCACCGGATTGTCCACCGGCAGACCGTAGCGCGAGCCGACCACGTAGTCTTCCTGACCGTGGGCGGGTGCGGTGTGCACCAGACCGGTGCCGGCTTCAGTGGTGACATGATCGCCGAGAATGATCGGGACTTCGCGGTCGTAGAAGGGATGGCGCAGGGCCAAGCCTTCCAAATCCTTGCCCGCGCCGTAGGCGATGATCTGATAATCGTCGAGGCCCCAACGCGCCAGCGAATCCTTGAGCAACGGTTCGGCGACCAGCAAGCGTTCCTGGCCCCGGTCGGTTGCGACTTGCGCCACCACGTATTCGAAGTGGGGGTTGACCGCCACCGCCCGGTTGGCGGGCAGCGTCCACGGCGTGGTGGTCCAGATCACCACCGCCAGCGGTCCTTTGCCTTCGCGGCCTTCGACATGGCGGCAGCGGGCCAGCAGGGCTTCAGGGTCCGCCACCGAAAAGCGCACATCGATGGCCGGCGAGTCGCGGTCTTCGTATTCGACCTCGGCCTCGGCGAGCGCCGAGCCGCAGTCGATGCACCAATATACGGGCTTGGAGCCGCGATAGAGATGGCCGTTGGCGATGATTTGGGCCAGCGCCCGCACGATGTCGGCTTCGACCCGGAAATCCATGGTCAGATACGGATTTTTCCAATCGCCTAACACTCCCAGCCGCTGAAAATCAGCGCTTTGACTGGCGACCTGCTCGCTGGCGAAGGCCCGGCAGGCGGTGCGAAATTCGCGGGCGTCCACCTTAACCCCGACCTTGCCCAGTTTTTTCTCGACCACCTGCTCGATGGGCAAGCCGTGGCAATCCCAGCCGGGTATATAGGGCGCGTCGAAACCGCTCAGCGTTCGGGCTTTGACGATAATGTCCTTGATGACTTTATTGACGGCGTGGCCGATGTGAATGGTCCCGTTGGCGTAGGGAGGGCCGTCGTGCAACACGAATTTCGGCTTGCCGGCGAATTCGGCGCGCTGGCGCTCGTACAAAGCCAACTCGCCCCAATAGCGCAGCATATCCGGCTCGCGCTTGGCCAGATCGGCTTTCATCGGAAAATCGGTGTGGGGAAGATTGAGGGTGTCTTTATAATCAGCCACGGTAAACCTCTAAATCCAACATGAAAACTCCTTCTCGACGCGGGGGAGCCCGTTCTTTAAACCCGAACCCCTCCTGGCTTGGCGGAAGGAATAGTGAGGCTTCTCGCCAAAAAATAACTTCGGGCGGCGGCCTCGTCCCGCTGGATTTGCCGGCGCAGGGCATCCAACGATTCAAAGCGCTGTTCCGGGCGCAGGTAGTGCAAGAAATCGACATTGACGTAGCGGCCGTACAAATCGCCGTGATAGTCGAGCAGATGGACTTCCAGCCGCTCGCGTTCCCCCGAAACGGTGGGGCGGCGGCCGACGTTGGCGATACCGGGCCAAGTCGGTAAATCTCGACCGCTCATCAGCACGGCATAAACGCCGTAAACCGGTGTAGAACGACACA
>DJIW01000118.1:7729-7982 GCA_002433805.1 Competibacteraceae bacterium UBA6584
ACGGCATAAACGCCGTAAACCGGGGTGACGCGCCGGTGCAGGTGCACGTTGGCGGTCGGAAAGCCGAGGGTGCGTCCGCGCTGGTCGCCGTAGGCCACCCGACCGCACATCGCGTAAGGCCGGCCCAAAAGCTGGGTCGCCAGCTCCAAATCGCCACGGGCGAGCGCTTGACGGATGCGGGTGCTGCTGACCCGCTCGCCGTCCACCAGATAGCTGTGGGTGTTCGACACCTCGAAACCGAGGCGGCGGCCGG
>DJIW01000059.1 GCA_002433805.1 Competibacteraceae bacterium UBA6584
CGGGGCCCTGGCGTCGCGCGCCCCGGGCAAGGCGGCGCGGCGCGAACCAAGGCAAGCGCCGGCGGTCAATTTTAGCTGGCCGGCGAGTGGGCGCTCGGCCTCGCTCGACTCCGACCACCGATCTGAACTTGCTTTTAGAGTCCTTAGGAGAATGCGCATGCAATGTTTGAAACCGCCGTTTTGGCTGCTCGCCGCTGTCGGTTTACTATGGGGCGCGGCCGGTCGGGCGGCGGATTATCCAGACTTCGTCACCTTGGTCGAACGCTACAGTCCGGCGGTCGTCAGCATTCAAACCAAATCCGAACCCAAGGAACAATCGAAGCGCGGGCATCCCGCCATTCCCGAAAATAGCCCCTTTCATGATTACTTCAAACGCTTTTTCGATGAAATGCCCGACATGCCCGCCCGACCGCGTTCCTCGGTAGGTTCCGGCTTTATTATCTCAGCGGACGGCTACATCGTCACCAACGCGCATGTGGTCGAGGGCATGAGCAGCATCACGGTCGGGTTGTCCGACCGGGGCGAACTGACCGCGCAGGTGGTGGGCGCGGACAAGCGCAGCGACATCGCCCTGCTTAAAATCAAAGCCGACGCGGCGCTGCCGACCGTCAAAATCGGCGATAGCGGCAAGGTGAAGGTCGGCCAGTGGGTGCTGGCCATCGGCTCGCCTTTCGGTTTCGAAAGCACCGCCAGTCAAGGCATCGTCAGCGCCTTGGGCCGCAACTTGCCAAGCGATAATTATGTCCCCTTCATCCAAACCGACGCCGCCGTCAACCCCGGAAGCTCCGGCGGTCCGCTGTTTAACATGGACGGCGAAGTGATCGGGGTCAACTCGCAGATTTACAGCCGTTCCGGCGGCTATCAGGGGGTGTCCTTCGCCATTCCGGTCGATGTGGCGATGGAAGTGGTGGAGCAGCTTAAAAGCGGCGGCAAGGTGTCGCGCGGCTGGCTGGGAGTGATGATTCAGGAAGTCACCCCGGAGCTGGCGCAATCTTTCGGCCTGGACAAGCCGCGCGGCGCGTTGGTCGGCCAGATCATGGCCGACGGCCCGGCGCAAAAGGCCGAATTGAAGGCCGGCGACATTATCGTCGCCTTCAACGGCCAGCCGGTGCGCCACTCCAGCGATCTGCCGCTGATGGTCGGTCGCACTCGGCCCGGTACCGATATCGCCCTGACCTTGATCCGCGAGGGCAAGGAACACACCTTAAACGCCCGGATCGAGCAATTGCCGGACGAGTCGAAGCTGCAACCCGTCCTGGGCGAAGCGGACGCCGCGCCGGCGACCAATCCGCTCGGCCTGGCCGTCACCGAACTTCCCGCGGAAAAACGCAAGCAAAACAGCGTCGGGGTACTGGTCAAGGAGGTCGGCGAGGGTCCGGCGGCCGAGGCCGGCATTCGGGCTGGCGATGTGATCGCGCGGATCAACAACGTCGATTTACACGACCCCGCCCAGTTCGCCGAACTGGCCAAGAGCCTTCCCGTCGGCCGGCCCATTCCGGTGTTGGTAAGGCGCGATAACGGCTCGCTGTTCATGGCCTTGACCCTTCCCGACAAGAAATAATCCCCGCGCGGCCAGGCGCTCGGGACGCGGGATTGCAACCGCGTTTCCAGCGCCCGGCTTCAACGGTACAATAGCAATGCTTTTTATCCTGAAATCCGTCTGTGAGTCGCAAGGCGGCGGATTTCAGGCGCATGACCTCCATTCCATCGGCCGCCCGCCTCGCGGGAATCCGAACATCATAAAAGAGGTTTATTCCGTGCTCGAAAACTACCGCCAACAAGCTCAAGAACGCCAAGCTCAGGGAATCCCGGCGCTGCCGTTAAGCCCGCAGCAAACCGCCGATCTGGTCGATCTGCTGAAAAACCCGCCCAAGGGCGAGGAAAGTTTTCTGTTGGATTTACTGACCCATCGGGTGCCGGCCGGCGTCGATCAGGCCGCCTACGTCAAGGCCGCCTTTCTGGCCGCCGTCGCCAAGGGCGAAGCCAAGTCTCCGCTGATCTCGCGGGTCCGCGCCACCGAACTGCTGGGCACCATGTTGGGCGGGTACAATATCCAGCCGCTGATCGACCTGCTGGATGATCCCGAGTGCGCCCCGGCCGCCGCCAAGGCGCTATCGCACACCCTGTTGATGTTCGACTACAAGCACGGCGTCAAGGAAAAAGCCGATAAAGGCAACGCTTTCGCCCGGCAGGTGATGAAATCCTGGGCCGAGGCCGAATGGTTCACCAGCCGCGCCAAGCTGCCGGAAAAAGTCACCGTGACCGTGTTCAAGGTAACGGGCGAAACCAACACCGACGATCTCTCGCCCGCGACCGACGCCTGGAGCCGGCCCGACATCCCGCTGCACGGCCTGGCCATGCTGAAAATGGAGCGGCCGGGCATCCAACCCGACGAGCCCGGCAAACTCGGCCCCTTGAAGCTCATTGAATCGCTCAAGACCAAGGGCCATCCGGTCGCCTACGTCGGCGATGTGGTCGGCACCGGCTCCAGCCGCAAATCCGCCACCAACTCCGTGCTGTGGTGGACCGGCGACGATATTCCCTACGTCCCGAACAAGCGCTACGGCGGCTATTGCCTCGGCGGCAAGATCGCGCCGATCTTTTTCAATACCCAGGAAGACGCCGGCGCGCTGCCGATCGAGTGCGACGTATCGAAGATGAACATGGGCGATGTGATCGACCTGTTTCCTTACGCCGGCAAAATCGAGAAAAACGGCGAGGTGATCGCCACCTTCCAGCACAAATCCGAGGTGCTGCTGGACGAGGTGCAGGCGGGCGGGCGCATCAATCTGATCATCGGCCGCGGCCTGACCGATTGGGCGCGCGAGGTGCAAAGTCTCGGACCCAGCGCGACCTTCCGCCGCCCGGTTTCGCCCCAGGAATCCAGCAAAGGTTTCACCCTGGCGCAGAAGATGGTCGGCCGCGCCTGCGGCGTCGACGGCATCCGCCCCGGCACCTATTGCGAGCCCAAGATGACCACGGTCGGCTCGCAGGACACCACCGGCCCGATGACCCGCGACGAGTTGAAAGATCTCGCCTGCCTGGGCTTCTCCGCCGATCTGGTCATGCAGTCCTTTTGCCACACCGCCGCCTATCCCAAACCGGTGGACGTACAGACCCACCACACCCTGCCCGACTTCATCTCCAGCCGGGGCGGCGTGGCGTTGCGGCCCGGCGACGGCATCATCCACAGCTGGTTGAACCGGATGCTGCTGCCCGACACCGTCGGCACCGGCGGCGATTCGCACACCCGCTTCCCCATCGGCATCAGCTTTCCGGCGGGCTCCGGCCTGGTGGCCTTCGCCGCCGCCACCGGTTCGATGCCGCTGGACATGCCGGAATCGGTGTTGGTGCGCTTCAAGGGCAAAATGCAACCGGGCATCACCCTGCGCGATCTGGTCAACGCCATCCCCTACGCGGCCATTCAAAATGGCTTGCTGACCGTGGCCAAGGAAGGCAAGAAAAACATTTTCTCCGGGCGTATCCTGGAAATCGAGGGGCTGCCCGATCTGAAGGTGGAACAGGCGTTCGAGCTGTCCGACGCATCCGCCGAGCGCTCCGCCGCCGGCTGCACGGTGCGGCTGAACCAGGAACCGATCATCGAGTATTTAAACAGCAATATCACGCTGCTCAAGTGGATGATCGCCAGCGGCTATCAAGACCCCAAAACCTTGGACCGCCGGATCAGGGGCATGGAAGAATGGTTGAAGAATCCGGTGCTGATGGAGCCGGACGCCGACGCCGAGTACGCGGCGGTGATCGAGATCGACATGAACGAGATCAAGGAGCCGCTGTTGGCCTGCCCCAACGATCCCGACGACGTCAAAACGCTGGCGGCCGTGGCCGGCGCCAAGATCGATGAGGTGTTCATCGGTTCGTGCATGACCAACATCGGCCACTACCGCGCCGCCGGCAAGGTGCTAAACGGCAAATCCAACATCCCGACCCGGCTGTGGATTTCGCCGCCGACTCGGATGGACGCCCGCCAGTTGAGCGAGGAAGGCTACTACGCCATCTACGGGACCGCCGGCGCGCGGATGGAAATGCCGGGTTGCTCGCTGTGCATGGGCAACCAAGCGCGGGTCGCCGACGGCGCCAGCGTGGTGTCCACCTCCACCCGCAACTTCCCGAACCGCTTGGGCAAGGGCGCCAACGTGTACCTCAGTTCGGCCGAGCTGGCGGCGGTTTGCGCGCTGCTCGGCAAGATTCCGACCTTCGAGGACTACATGAGCCACATGGGCGACATCACCGCCAAGGGCGCTGAAATCTACCGTTACCTCAACTTCGATCAGGTGCCGGAGTACCGCGAAGTGGCGGATCAGGTGAAGCTGGCGGCGTAAGGCGGTTTGCAAACCCTCCCGGCGGGACCGCCGGGAGGATTCCAAATGCCCGCGTCTTAGCCCAGGCGAGCGTGAATCATCGCCATAGACGGATTTTTGCGAAACCGTGAACGACCACGACAGGGAAGCGCCCGATGTGGGCGGTTTCGCGCCTCATTGTCTTTCCCTCGATCTCGAAGTCGGGATAACAGACCAGCGCATCCATAAATTCGCGGGGGTGCGGGGCGACGACGGTCGTTGCTTCATTTTTAATTCCGGCAATTTAACCGCGCAGCTCGCCAAACTCGACGATTTCGCCGAAGGCTGCGCCTTCCTGCTCGGTCACAATCTGATCGCCTTCGACGCGCCTCACCTGGCGGCGGCCAAACCCGATTTGCGCCTGCTCAAACTGCCGATGGTGGATACTTTGCTGCTCAATCCATTGGCTTTTCCCCGCAATCCTTACCATCATCTCGTCAAACACTATCAAGACGGCCAACTCCAGCGCGGGCAACTGAACGATCCAAAATTGGACGCCTGTCTGACCTTGGAGGTTTTTCGGGGCCAGCAAAACGCCCTGCGCTCGCTGCAAAAATCCGCGCCGGACTTATTGCTCGCTTGGCACTGGCTGACCGCGGCGGAAGGGGCGACAGCCGGCTTGAACGCTTTTTTCATGGCGGTCCGGCGGCAACCGCGCCCGTCCGCCGCGCAAGCCCGCGCCGCCATCGAAGCATTTTTGCGCGAACGCGGTTGCGTCAATCACGTCCGCGCGCTGTTAAGCGAACCGAACCGGCAAGGTTGGGCGCTGGCATACGCGCTCGCCTGGCTCTCGGTGGCGGGCGGCAATTCCGTCATGCCGCCCTGGGTGCGCCACCAGTTTCCGGACGCGGGAACTTTGGTGCGCCGCTTGCGAGATACCGCCTGCGGCGACCCGGATTGCGCGTGGTGTCGGGACCGTCACAGCGCGATGAAAGAACTCAAGCATTGGTTTCCCAAGATTCCAGGCTTTCGCTCCGAACCGGCTCATTCCGATGGTCGGCCCTTGCAGCAGTGCATCGTCGAAGCCGCTACGGCCGGCGAGCACGTGCTGGGCATCCTGCCGACCGGCACCGGAAAATCGCTGTGTTATCAGATTCTCGCTCTATCCCGCTACGACAAGATCGGTGCTTTGACCGTCGTCATATCGCCCCTGGTCGCCCTGATGGCGGACCAAATCGCCAGCTTGAAAGATTCCGGCATCACGTGTTGCGCCGCCATCAACGGCCTGCTGTCTCCGCCGGAGCGCGCCGGCGCGCTGGACCGGGCCCGGCTGGGCGATGTCGGTATTTTACTGATATCGCCGGAACAATTGCGCAATCGCGCCGTCCGCACTGTGTTGGCCCAGCGCGAGATCGGCGCGTGGGTGTTGGATGAGGCGCACTGTATTTCTAAATGGGGTCACGACTTCCGTCCCGACTACCGTTATGTCGGCCGCTTTATCAAGGAGAGCGCCGGCCAAGACCCCATTCCCACCGTGTTGTGCCTGACCGCCACCGCTAAACCGGACGTCATAGCCGACATCGTGGACTACTTCCACGCCAAGCTGTCCATCGACTTGCGGGTTTTCGACGGCGGGGCCAGCCGCGCCAATTTGGAATTCGCCGTCCTTAAAACCACCAGCGCCGAGAAATTCGCCCATGTTCATCAGTTGTTGGAGAACGATTTACCGCCCGGTTCAACCGGCGGCGCGATCGTGTACTGCGCGACCCGCAAGCGCGCCGAGGAGATTGCCGAGTTCTTGCGTCAAAAGCAGATGCCCGCCGAGCACTTCCATTCCAAGCTGACGCCCGACGCGAAGCAAAGCGTGCAAAACCATTTTAAAAGCGGCGACTTGCGAGTCATTGCCGCAACCAACGCTTTCGGCATGGGCATCGACAAATCGGACGTGCGCTTGGTGATTCACGCCGATATTCCAGGCTCGCTGGAGAACTACCTGCAAGAAGCGGGACGCGCCGGCCGCGACCAAGCGCCAGCGCGTTGCGTGCTGCTTTACGCCTCCGATGATGTGGAAAGGCAATTTTTCATGTCGGCCCGCTCTCGGCTGAACCAGCGCGAGATTCAAGCCATCCTCAAGGCCCTGCGCAACTTGGACCGCAAAAAGCGGCTCGGCGGAGAAGTGGTGGCCACGGCCGGCGAGATTCTAAGCGAGGAGAGCGAAGCGGTTTTCGAGCGCGACTCCGCGACCGATGATACCCGCGTGCGCGTCGCGCTGGCTTGGCTGGAGGAAACGCAGCTGCTCTCCCGCGAGGAAAATCGGGTGCAAATCTTTCCGTCTTCCCTTCGCGTGCAATCGGTGGAGGACGCTCGGCGGAAACTGGAAAACAAGCCGATGTTCGAGGACTACCGCAACCAGCTACTTTCGCTGGTGGAAGCGCTGATAGCGGCGGATGCCGATCAGGGGCTGTCAACCGACGAACTCATGGGACTGTCGGGATTGAACACGGTGAAAATCCGCGCCGCGCTTTACGATTTGGAGCGCCTGGGCATCGCCAGCAACGACACCTCTTTAACCGCCTTCGTGCACGTCGGGACGGAACGCAGCTCAAAAAAGCGGTTAGAAGAGGCTTGCGACCTCGAAACCGCCCTGCTCGCCGAACTGCGTCAAACAGCGCCAGAACTTAAAAAAGGCGAAGCCTCGCCTCTGCACCTGCGACAAGCCTCCCAACATTTGAAGGATCGGGGTCACGTCAATGCCTTGCCCGAAAAGCTCTGGGGCATCGTTGAAAGCCTCTCGCACGACGGCCGCGATGAGGACGGCGGCGCGGGCAGTTTGCACGTGCGGCGCTTGAATGCAGAAACGGCGCACGTGACGCTCGGGCGAGAATGGTCGACGCTCGATCAAATCGCCCGACGGCGACGGGCGGCGGCGGACCGGCTTTTAAACCATCTGCTCGATGACCTGCCGTCGGGGACACGAGGGATGGATATTTTGGTCGAAACCACTCTCGGCAAGCTGATGGCGGCGCTCGAGCGCGACCTGCTGCTCAAATCGGAAACGAAAAACCCCGGCAAACTGCTCGACCGCGCTTTGCTATGGCTCCACGAACAGCAGATCATTCGCCTGAACAAAGGTTTGGCGATTTTTCGCTCAGCCATGACCATCCGTCTCGCTCAAGAAAAACGCAACTTCTTAAAAGCCGACTTTATTCCTCTCAAGCAGCATTATGACGAACAAGTCGTGCAAATCCACGTCATGGTGGAATATGTCCAACGCGGTCTTCAAGCCATGGCGGAAGCGCTGCGCCTGGCGATGGACTACTTCAGACTGCAACGCGCTGAGTTTTTAAGCCTCTGGTTGCCGGAACGGGAAAAGGAACTGGCCCGACAAACAACGCCCGAGTCTTGGCGGGCCATCGTCGAATCCCTGAATAACCCAAACCAACAAAAAATCGTGACCGACGACCGCGATCAAGCCAACGTCTTAATCTTGGCGGGGCCCGGCTCCGGTAAGACCCGCGTGCTGGTACATCGCATCGCTTATTTGGTCCGCGCCAGACGGGAAAATCCGCGCGGCATTCTGGCGCTGGCTTACAACCGCCACGCGGCGGTCGAAATCCGGCGGCGGCTGGCTGAGCTGATCGGCGATGACGCCAAAGGCGTTATCGTTCTCACCTGCCATGCGCTCGCCATGCGGCTGGTGGGCGCCAGTTTCGCCGAACGCGCCACCGATCTGGACGATGCGGCTTTCCAAAAGGTGCTGCGCGAGGCCAGCGCCCTGCTCAAAGGTGAGGGGCTGCCACCGGAAGAAGCCGACGAGCAGCGCGACCGGTTTCTGGCGGGATTTCGCTGGATTCTAGTGGACGAGTACCAAGACATCGGCCTGGATCAATACGAGCTGATCTCGGCCCTGGCCGGCCGCACCCTCCAGGACGAAGACGGCCGGCTCAGCCTGTTCGCGGTGGGGGATGACGACCAAAATATCTACGCCTTCAACAAGGCATCGATCAAATTCATCCGCTGCTTTGAAGCCGATTATGCGGCAAAGCCGGTTTATCTGATCGAGAACTATCGCTCCACCGCCCACATCATCACCGCCGCCAACCGGGTGATCGACCCCGCGCGCGAACGCATGAAAACGGCGCATCCGATAACCGTCAACCGTTCCCGAGCCAAAGCTCCCGCCGGCGGTAACTGGCAAAAATGGGATGCTGTCAGCCAAGGCCGGGTTCAGGTGTTGCCCGCCGGCGGCAACGATCAAACCCAGGCGATGGCGGTAATGGCGGAACTGGAGCGCCTGGCTGGCTTGGCGCCCGATTGGGATTGGGCAAAAACGGCAGTTATCGCCCGCGCTCGCAAGCGCCTCGATCCCTTGCGCGCTTATTGCGAAAGTCGCGGCATTCCGGTCCAAACGGCCGACGAGCAAATGCCGAATTTATGGCGTCTGCGAGAGACGCAAGCCCTGCTCCAATGGTTGCAAGACAGAGGCCGCAAACCTTTCGAGGCCGCTATCCTCCACCAATGGCTCGACGGCCAACCGACGGGATTTTGGTGGGCGCTATTGCGGGAGGCGGCGGATGATTATGCCGTGGAGACCTGCGGTGCGGAGTCACCTTACGAGTATTTCAGGGAATGGTTAGCGCAGTGGAGCCGAGACGCTCGCCGCCGGCAAACCGGATTGTTGCTGTTGACCGCCCATCGGGCCAAAGGCTTGGAGTTCGATCATGTGGCGGTGCTGGATGGCGGCTGGGATACGCCCAGCCCCAATGAGGACCGGGACGCGCCCCGCCGGCTGTACTACGTCGCCATGACTCGCGCCAAAAAAATCTTGGCGCTGGCCCGCTTTAACCATAGATCACACTCCCTGTTGGACTCGTTGCCGGCGAGCCCGGAGCTGTTGCGCCGCCAACCGGTGCTGTTGCCGCCACCGCCACCGATCCTGTCCCGCCTATACGAGCGGCCGACGCTAAAAGACATTGACATCGGTTTTATCGGCCGGCATCCGCCGAACCATCACGCGCACCGGGCGATTGCCAGATTAACTACCGGAGACTCCCTTAACTGCCGAACGGAGAGGGGCCGCTGGGTGCTCGCCAACGGCGAAGGCGATATTGTGGGACGACTCGCTTTGAGTTTCAAACCGCCCGCTGGCGCAAGCTGCATCGAGGCCAGGGTCGCCGCGGTCTGCCGCCGAACAAAGGAAGACGAAAAACCCGAATACCAACGCTTGATCTGTTGCGACTGCTGGGAAGTGGTCATGCCGGAATTGACCTTCGAGCCGACGGCTTGAACGTCCCAAGCGGCAAAGATCACCCATAAAACACTTCAAGCCCGATCCGGAATCCAGCGCCGCAGCGTTTGATAGAGCGCGTCCCGCGAAAACGGTTTGGACAGATAATCGTTCATGCCGGTCGCCAGACAACGCTCTCGGTCTTCGGAAAAAGCGTTGGCGGTCAGAGCGATGATCGGGATCGGGCCAGCGCCTCCGCGATCTGAATCGCCAAGCTCGCGGGCGCGAATCTGGCGGGTCGCCTCGAAACCGTCCATCTCGGGCATCTGGCAATCCATCAGCACCACATCGAAACGGCCCTCGCTCCAGGCTCTCAAAGCGTCTCGCCCGTCAGCGGCCAGTTTCACTTCCAATCCCAAGGCTTTCAATATCTCTTCCGCCACCAGGGCATTGACGGGATTATCTTCCGCCAGCAGCACCCGCCCGGTCAGTTCCCGCGTCTCAATCGGCCGGAGCGACGCCGGCTCGACGGCGTCTGACACGGCCGCCAGACAGACCGTAAACCAAAAAGTCGTCCCTCGATCCGGCACGCTTTCATAGCCGATTTCGCCCCCCATCATTTCGACGATTTGCTTGCAAATGACCAAGCCCAAACCGGTGCCGCCGTACTTGCGCGTGGTGGAATCGTCGGCTTGCGTGAACGGCTGAAACAGGCGCGCGCGCGCCTCCTCGGGAATTCCGACGCCGGTATCCCGGACCGCGAAATACAAGACGCGCATGGCGGCTTCATCGCGGGCCGCGCGCTCATCGAGAGTCACGTCCACCCGGATGCTGCCGTGTTGGGTGAATTTGATGGCGTTGTTGGCTAAATTGGCCAGCACTTGATGCAACCGACTCGGATCGCCGCGAACTCTGGCCGGCACATCGGCGGCCACATTCCAGATCAATTCCAAATGCTTGCGTCGGGCTTGAGGAACCAGCATCCGCAAGGTGTCCGTTACCCTTTGTCTCAGATCGAAAACCGTTTCGGAGAATACGAACTTTCCGGCCTCGATCTTCGAAAAATCGAGGATTTCATCGATCAGGTGCAACAAGGTTTCGCCGGAGTCTTTCAAAACGTCCAGATAATGGCGCTGTTGGTCGGTGAGCTGAGTCTGTTCCGCCAGCAATTGCGCCATGCCCAATACACCGTTCATCGGGGTGCGAATTTCGTGGCTCATGTTGGCTAGAAACCGCGATTTTGACCGATTGGCGGTTTCAGCTGCATCGCGCGCCTGGGCCAGCGCCGTTTCGACGCGCTTGCGTTCGGTCAGATCGTGCACCACCACTTGAACGGCGGCTCGACCTTGGTAGATGCAGGGAGACGCGGCCACTTCGACGGGAAATACGGTTCCGTCGAGTTTGAGGTAGCGTTCTTCCATCAGGGGAACCGCCGATGCTCTGTTATCAACAAGATTCTGCCAGCGCTCCCAGACCATATAATAATAATCGGGGTGAATGCGCTCCCAAAACGACATTCCGACCAATTCATCTGGAGAATCAGCGCCGAACAGCCGCAGGCCGGCCGTATTGATGTAGGCGATCTTGCCGTCCATGTTGATATAAATCGCATCGGGCGATAATTCCACCAGCTGCCGGTAAGAATTTTCGCTGTCCACCAAGGCTGCCGTTGCCTGCCGCAGCGCGCGGATCGGGAGTATCCGCAACGGAAAGAACACCATGAATCCCAGTATCGCCCCCCCCAAGGCGATTGCGGCGGTTTCCACCACCAAGCGTCTCAGCGAAACCGTTACTTCCAGTTTTCCAGCTTCAACGCCGAAATCGTAAATCGGCCAACTGGCGGTCAGAACGGGCGCGGCCAGATCCGGCATCAACCGCGCAACTGGTTTGCCACTGGCATCAATGACCGCCGAACCGTGGCGCGAATTGACATACTTGCGCAGCACCGCTTGCAGTCGTTCGGAGTCGAATTTCCACAGTTCTGAGTTGTGATTGATAAAATCCGTTACCGCGGTGGCGGTGACGCCCACCTCGCCGTCCAGTTCTCCGCTCAAATGCTGATAGGCGGAGACAAAATAGGCGACCGGAAGGGCCAACATGACCACCGCCGCCAAACCGCCCGCCAACCACGTCAGCAGGTATTCGAGTCGGGACTGGCCGTTCACGGTCGGGCTGAGGCGGGCTGATAATTCGAATGCTCCAGTATTTCCTTTCCGGCCGTCGAGAGCATGAAGTCGATAAATCCCTGGGCCGCTGGCGATAGTTTGGGCCCGCGCGCGAGGTAAAGCGTCTTGTAATACGGATACCTCCCCTCTCTGAGATCGTCAAGCCCCGGCTTCATCCCGTTGAGGTCCAACACTTGCAATGTGCTGTTTTGGGATTTAAGCAACCCCAAATTAGTCGTACCGAGCGATCCCGGCGTCTTTTCCAATAGCTGAAGATTTTCCAGATCGTTGGCGGCGACTAATATGCCCGGCCGCGCTAAAGCCGTCTCGAACGCGCGATCCATCTCGGGCGAGAGTTTTCGCAATAGCAGAGTGTCCGACTCTGTCGGACTGCGCATCACCAGCCGGATCGGCGAACCATCAGGCCAAGCCGTTTGTTTGCCTTCATAAATTGCCGCCAATTGTGCGAAGCTAAAACCCGGTTGGGGTTGTTTTTGGGAAGTCACGATCAGAAACGGCGTGCGTCCGAGTTCCCAATCCTGGCCTCCGCGCGCCTTTTCCTCATCGTTCAGCGGTCGTCCCGGCACCGCAAGATCGCTCGCGCCGGCGAGGATCGCTCGAATCGAACCGCTGCTGCCTATCGGAGGATCGATCACCCGCACCGTGATTTCGGGCTTGAGCTTGGCGTAGGCTTGCGCGAAACGCTCGATCAAGGGAGTCGAAGAACCCGTGCCCCCAACAGTCAGCGTCTCGGCGGACGCTGCTTCGGGCAAACCGATCCACGTTGCCCATGCCGCGATGAGGCCGATGACCGCGATTCCGCCGCCTTTAACCGAAAATAGCATCAACATGCTCCTTATCCATACACGCCGAACGAGGGATTAACTCCGTAAATGTAATTTAATTCATCAGTCCTTGTCACGTTGGCTGGCTCGACCAAGATAATTCGGACGTTATTGGCTCGTTCATCCAAGCGGCCCATCTTGCAATCAGTCAACCAAAAATAACTAATGACGAAAAAAGGTGCCATCGCCAATTTGAATTTCCAGCGACTTGTCATCCCTGTAACTATCGCAGGAGCGCCGCTGCGCGCCACCTTAAACCGCAAGCCGCAACGCCTATACTTCCACGCAACCATCAAACTCAAACGCTTTGAACCCTCGGGATTTTGCTGGGAAATACACTGATGAGTCGGCGGAGATTGCACAGTGACGGAGCAGTCAACCGATGAGCCAGCATCCTGCTGCTGGAACCGTCGCCGCGAGCGCCGATCTGGAGCTAATCCGCGCGGTGGCGCGCAAGGACCGCCAAGCATTTAAAGCATTGTACGACCGCCATTCACCGCGCCTCGGGCGCTATCTGTACAAATTGCTGAAACAGCCGGAACTTGTAGAGGAAACCGTGAATGACACCTTGCTGGCGGTCTGGCAAAACGCCGACCGCTTCGACCCCGCCGTCGGGCAGCTTTCGACCTGGCTGTTCGGGATAGCCCACCACAAGGGTCTTAAAACCTTGCGGCGGGTCGGGCGCTTCCGATCTGACCAATCTATCGACGACTCGCCCCCGGCCGCTCTTGAAGACGCCGGAGACCGCGAGGACAGCCCACAGGCTGCTGCCCCGCACGGCCCGGAGCAAACCGTCATGGGTTGGGAACTAGGGGACGTTTTACAGTGGGCGCTGGAACAGCTCTCAACCGAGCATCGCAGCGTGATCGAGCTGTCCTTCGGCGAAGAACTTTCCTATCCAGAAATCGCGAATATCGTCGGCTGTCCGCCCAACACCGTCAAAACCCGAATGTTCCACGCCCGCAAGAAGCTGGCCCAGCTGTTGGCCCGGCGCGGCTATCGAGAAGCCGCCACGGCGAAGGAGTGAAACCCATGCCCGCGACCCCGACCGGCCCAACAGCGAGGAACGCGCACGAAACCACCGAAACGCTGCTGCCCTGGTATGCGAACGGCAGCCTAAGCGCTGGCGAAAGCGCCACGGTGGAACAACATCTCGCCCGCTGCCCCGCTTGCCGCGCCGAGTTGGAACGCTGCCGCGCGCTCGCCAATACGATCCAACAGGATGCCGAGGAAGGTTGGACGCCAACGCCGGGGCACTTCGACCGGCTGCTGGCGGAAATCGACCGACTGGACGCGCGGCCGGCTTCTGTCCCGGATCGGCTCTCCACCGACGGCGGCGGACGTCTTGCGGCTACAGCGCGGGATACACCGCCACCCGCCATCCCAACCGATCGACCCACCCTCATCCAACGCATTTACCATTGGCTGGAAACGACGCCCAACCCGGTACGCTGGACTCTGGGGCTGGAAAGCCTGGCGGTGGCGGCCCTGCTGCTGGTGGTGCTGTTGCCGGGCGGGATGATGCCCGCAACCTCCGATTATGAAACCCTGTCGCGCGGCGACCCAGCGCCTGGGGCGACCGGCCCTCGCTTGCGTCTGATTTTCAACGATAGCGCCACCGCCCTGGAAATCCAGCAGCTGTTGCGAGAGATCGATGGCGCCATCGTCGCCGGGCCTACCGCTCTTGGCATTTACACCATCGCCTTGGCAAAGACACCACGCTCCGAGCACCCGCTTGCGGAGACCCTGAACCGCCTGCGCGCCCGCCCTCAAATCCGGCTGGTTGAAGCCGTATCTCCCGGAGATTCTCGATGAAGTCCTTAAAACCGTGGCGCTTGATCAGCGTCGCGGCCGTGCTGGCGGCGCTGCACGGTTGCGCCAGCGCGCCCGACCCGCTTGATCCCTCCACGGCGGCGGTTATTGACGAACCCGGCGTGCCCAAGCAGTTACAAGCCCGCCAGATCATCGTGGCGCTGCCGGATCGCTTGCGGGCGCAGTGGCCGACCATCGCCCGTGAGTTGCAGGCGCAATACCGCCTGCGGCCCGTGGGTGAATTTCCGTTGGCCTCAATCAAAGTGCACTGTTTGGTGTTTCAGGTTCCGACCGACCAACCGCTGGAGACCGTGCTCGGCCAACTGCGGGCCGATCCCAGAGTCGAACTGGCCCAAGCCAATCAGACCTTTGAAGGCTTGCAAGCCGCCTCGGGCAATCCTTATCGCGAGCTGGCTTATGGGGTGAAATGGCTCCGGGCGGATCGGGTGCGCGCCATCAGCACCGGCCGGGGCGTCGCGGTCGCGGTAATCGATACCGGAGCCGATACCGATCATCCCGATCTGCAAGGGCGGATCGCCGAAACCGCCACTTTCGTCGAAGGCGGCGAACCGAGCTTTCGCGCCGACCGCCACGGCACGGCGGTAGCCGGCATCATCGGCGCGCGCGTCGGGGGAGCCGGCGTCGATGGCATCGCGCCCGAAGCGCGCTTGACGGTGCTCAAATCATGCTGGTATTCGGAGCCCAACGCCGCCAAGGCCCGCTGTAGCAGCTGGACTGTGGCCAAAGCGGTCGATTACGCCATCAATCACCGGATCAGGGTGATGAATTTGAGCCTGGGCGGCCGGACGGACGACTTGCTTGCGCGCCTGCTGGCGGCGGCGGAGCAAAACAGCATCGTGGTGGTGGTGGCCGCTCGCGAAAATGCGGGCGATCCCGGTTTTCCCGCCTCGCTCGACACTGTCATCCCGGTGGTGGCTTGCGATATGAACGGCGCAATCGTCCGGCCGCAATGGCCGGCGATCCCTTTCGCGGCGGCGGCCCCCGGCGTCGATGTCGTCGCTCCAGCGCCCCAGGCCCGCTATGCCCTGCTCTCCGGCAGTTCGCTGGCGGCGGCCCATGTGACCGGCGTCGTCGCGCTTTTACTGCAACAGACGCCACGGGCGACACCCGAACAGCTCAGAACCGTGCTCCGGGCAACCGCCAAACCCTTGGCTGGCGCCAATCGGGCTGACTCGCCCCAAATCGGCGGGGTCGATGCCTGCGCGGCGCTGGCTCGCGCCACCCCGGCGCCCGCCTGCCTCTGACGCCAGTCTGGAGGACGGCTCGAGCGCCGCCGGACCGTCATGGTTCGCTCAACACTTGCCGCAAGATGGCCATGACCGGCTCCAACAGATAATCCAGCACGGTGCGCTCGCCGGTTTTGATGAACAGTTCGGCGCGCATGCCGGGTTGCAGATGGACGCCGCCGGCTTGCGCTAGCGAAGCCGCATCCACCGCCACCTGCGCGAGGTAGTGCGGCGCGCCGGTGCGCGGGTCAGTCAACTGACCGGCGAAGATATAACGCACCGTTCCGGCTAGTAACGGCGTTTCGCGAGTCGAATCGGCAGTCAGCCGGATATCGGTGGGCTGCTCCAACCGCACGGCGTCGATGTCGTCGATTTCGACCCGCGCCTCAATCAAGAGCGGTCCGGCTTCGGGCACGCTGTCGGGCAAGCGCCCGCCGGGTCGCGCCGCCCCGCCTCTCTCACCGTCCCAGGACCGGATTTCCTCAACGACGCCACGTTCCAAAGGCCGGACGCTTTCTGGTTGGTCGGCCGCTTTCACCACGCCAGAGGCAACGACAGCTCCGATTAGCGGTATCCGCTCGACCAGCAACCCGCCCGCGCCAAGAGCGAGGCCGACCGCCAGCAGGCTCGCTCGCCTCCTCCCGAACCTTCGCTTGAGCCTGCAAAAAAGCGATGGCCGCGGATCCGTTCGGTTAAAGCGTAGAACCAGCGTTTGATTGGGATCGCGAGCGGGCCTTTTTTGCCCGATAAAAAGAGTGCGGTCATCGCTCATAACGGTTTTCCGGGAAGGAGTGCTTAAACCCTAATTCCCCTTCATCCTGCCGATGGTTCATCCCCGCTTGCAAATTGAGGAAGACCCGTCGCAAGGCGCATCACCCTCGCTTAAAATCTCGCGCGAGTTTCGAGTTTGCAGGCGCCGCGCCACAAGCTCCCATGGGACCGGTAGCGTCCGGACCCGCTTGATGATACCCTTATGACTCATGGCGTACCCGGCTCCTGAAGGATCGCGCCTGACTGCAACCTCGCGCGGACGATGTTGAACCGGCTCGTTTGAACAACTTCTCCACCCCAACGCATTCCAACACCAGAGGAGATTTAATCGATGGCAATTGCTCACGACGGTAACAACCGGACCAACAATGCCAAGTTGTTGAAATGGGTAGAGGGAATCGCCGCCCTCACC
>DJIW01000057.1 GCA_002433805.1 Competibacteraceae bacterium UBA6584
CTTCCAATACCGTTTCGACTTGCGCGATGACCGCGTTTCGGTCTGGATGGCTGGCGTCGATGATGTGCAGCAGCAAACTGGCCTCGCAGGTTTCCCGCAAGGTCGAGCGAAACGCCGCCACTAATTCATGCGGCAGGTGGCTGATGAAACCGACCGTATCGGCCAGCACCACCGGCTCCGCGCCCGGCAGCTCCAACCGGCGCAGCGTCGGATCCAACGTGGCGAACAGTTGGTCGGCGGCATAGACCTCGGCTTGGGTCAGCGCGTTGAACAGCGTGGATTTGCCGGCGTTGGTATAGCCCACCACCGAAACCGTCGGCAGATCGGCCTTGCGCCGCGCCCGCCGCCCCTGCTCGCGCTGGCGTTCGACCCGTTCCAGCCGCAAACGGATTTGACGGATGCGATCGGCCAGCAGCCGGCGGTCGGTCTCTAACTGGGTTTCACCCGGCCCGCGCAGCCCGATGCCGCCGCGCTGGCGCTCCAAGTGCGTCCAGCCGCGCACCAGCCGGGTGGACCAATGGCGCAGTTGCGCCAGTTCGACTTGCAGCTTGCCCTCGAAACTGCGCGCCCGCTGCGCGAAAATATCCAGGATCAGGCCGGTGCGGTCCACCACCCGACATTGCAGGAACGCTTCCAGATTGCGCTCTTGTCCGGGGCTTAGGGCATGATCGAAAATGGCCAGTTCCGCCCCGTTTTGCTGGATCGCCGCCCGAATTTCCTCGGCCTTGCCGCTGCCGGCGAACAAGCGGGGATCGGGAGCCTGCCGCCGCCCGGTGATCAGGGCCACGCGCTCCGCGCCCGCCGACGCCGCCAGCGCCTGAAATTCGCCCAAATCCTGCTCGCCTTCGAAGCCATTTAGGAGTAAATGCACCAAGACGGCGCGTTCACCGCCGCGCGGACGCTCGAACAAACCGCCTCCCGTGACTTTGGTCGAATCGATCAGGCTTGCTCGTTGCCAACGCCGTTCTCATCCGTCGCCAAATTCAGGCGGACGTTCCGCGCCGGCACGACCGTGGAAATGGCATGCTTGTAGATCATCTGGCTGACGCTGTTTTTGAGCAAAACCACAAATTGATCGAAAGATTCGATCTGCCCTTGCAGCTTGATCCCATTGACCAGATAAACCGAAACTGGAATCCGTTCTTTACGCAACGCATTCAAGAAAGGCTCTTGCAGGGAATGACCTTTTGCCATTATGACTCTCCCTTGTTGTTATGGGCCTATAGAAGGCGCATCGAAATACAAACTTAAGTATTTCTTCAAAAATTAAAAAAAGCAGCGCGCCACCCGCTCGATGGCGCATGCCTCCCCAGGCTTGTCCGCCAAAGGGCCGGACCATCACCTTCCCATGATGTGTTACCCGGAATGAATTGAAAGGTCGCGCAAACCGCCTCAGGGAGTACCGACTCGAACCGCCGTCCGTCAAGTCCCTATTTTAACACAAGCGCCCGACGACTTTAGAGAAAAACCCATCCTCGCGAAATCGGACAAGCGTTCGATCCAACAACCGTCCGCCGGCGCTGTCGAGCCAGGTCGCCTGAGTCTCGGCGCGAAGCCAGGTCAGCTGCCGTTTGGCGAACTGGCGGGTCGCCACCACACTCCGCTCCACCATTCTTGCATAATCCGAGCCACCGTCCAGGTAGCTCCACACTTGCCGATAACCGACCGCGCGCATTGAGGGTTTGTTCAAAAGATCGCCCCGCGCCCGCAAGCGCTCCACTTCCGCGATGAAACCCTGCTCCAGCATGTGCTGAAAACGCCGCTCGATGCGCTGGTGCAACACCCGGCGTTCCGCGGGTGCAACGATGAGTTTCAGCATTCTGAACGGCAATGATTCGGCGCGCGAACCAGCATAAAGTTCCGTTAGCGACCGACCTGAAAGCTCACAAACTTCAAGCGCCCGCTGGAGCCGCTGCGGATCGCGCGGATGGATGCGCGCCGCCGCCGCCGGATCGAGTCGCGCCAGCCGGGCATGCAGGCGCGCGCCGCCTTGTTCGACCCATTCCGCCGCCAACCGGGCTCGGACCGCCGCATCGGCGGGCGGCAACTCGGCCAGACCGTGTTCCAGCGTCCGGAAATACAACATCGTTCCGCCCACCAGCAAGGGAATTTTGCCAGCCTCTTGAATCGCGGCGATTTCGCGGAGCGCATCGCTTCGAAAGCGGCCGGCCGAATAGGCCTCCGCCGGATCGAGAATATCCACCAGGCGATGGGGCACGAGTTGGCGAGTCGCCAAATCCGGTTTGGCGGTCCCTATATCCATTTCTCGATAAACCAGGGCTGAATCGACGCTGACCAGCGCAAACGGCCACCGCCGCGCCAGTTCCACCGCCAGATCGGTCTTGCCGGCGGCGGTCGGTCCCATCAGACAGACGACGGCGGGCCGCAATGCCGCGCCTTCAGAATCCGACATCCGCCGTCACCGCCCCCGCCTGAACAATCGATCCAATTCATCGAGGCTCAATTGGATCCAGGTCGGGCGGCCGTGATTGCACTGACCGCCGTGCTCGGTGCGCTCCATATCGCGCAACAGCGCATTCATTTCCAACAGATTGAGCGGGCGATTGGCGTGGATCGCGCCGTGGCACGCCAGACTTGACAGCAACCCCAAAACCGCGGTTTCAGAGCGGTCGGTCGACTCGTAGGCCGACAGATCGGCCAACATGTCACGCACCAAAGCGCCGATGTCCGAGCCGGACAACAACGCCGGAATCTGGCGCACCGCCAGACTTTCCGGGCCTAGCGGCTCGATTGTCAAACCGGCTTGGGCGAACAAGGCTCCGTGCTCCTCAACCAGTTGCCGTTCGCGCGGGCTGACCGCCAGCGTCACCGGCGCCAGCAGCGCTTGGGTTTCCAACGCGCGCTCCGCCAGAGCATTCTTCAGGCGTTGGTATAAAATCCGTTCGTGAGCGGCATGCATGTCGACCACGACCAGGCCCTCGGCGTTTTCGGCCAGGACATAACAGCCGTGCAGCTGCCCCAAGGCATAACCCAAGGGCGCTCGCTCGGGTGCGGCCGCCGGCTCCGGCGCTCCAGCGGTCTCCGGGATCGGAGGATGCAGCCGGCCGTAGCTTTCGAGCCGTTCCTGGATTTCGAACGGCAACGGCCGCTGGTGGCTATAAAACCGGCCGCCATCGCCCGAATTCGACCCGTACCCCCCGGACCACAGCCGCTCGCCGGCCTGAGGCAGCGGCGGCGGCGCTTCGCCGGGCCGCGCCTCCGCCAAGGCCGCCCGCACCGCGCGGCGCACGGTTTCATGAATCATGGCCGATTCGCGAAAGCGGATTTCATACTTGGCGGGATGGGCGTTGACGTCGACCGAGGCCGGATCGAGTTCGAGCGCCAAGACGAGCGCGGGATGGCGGTCCTGATAGAGCACGTCCTGATAAGCTTGGCGGGCGGCGTGCGCGAGGGTGCGGTCGCGCACCGGACGACCGTTGACGAAGAAATACTGCATATCCGGTTGCGACCGGGCGACCGCCGGCGAACCCAGCCAACCTCGCAGGCGCAAACCCGCCGCTTCCCGGTCGATCCGCAGGCTGGCGGCGGCGAACTCGGCCCCGCACAGCGCCGCGATCCGTTGGGCTTGGTCGATGGATTCAATGGCGGGTTCCAGATTCAACACCGGACGCTGGTTGTGCCACAAACTGAATCCGACGGTAAAACGGCTTAAAGCCAACCGGCGGACGATCTCCTCAATGTGGCCAAACTCGGTGCGTTCCCCGCGCAAGAATTTACGGCGGGCCGGCACGTTGAAAAACAAATCGCGCACCTCGACCGTGGTGCCCACCGGATGCGAGGCTGGAACCGGTTCGGCCAGCGCATCGCCGCCGTCGCCGCTCACCCGCCAACCGTCGGCGGCGTCGGCGATCCGCGAAGTCAGACTCAAGCGCGCCACCGCGGCGATACTGGGCAGGGCCTCGCCGCGAAAACCCAGGCTGGCGACCTGCTGGAGATCGTCGAAGCTGCCGATCTTGCTGGTGGCGTGGCGCAACAGCGCGAGCGATAAATCGTCGGGATGGATGCCGCCGCCGTCGTCGCGAACCCGAATCAGGCGGACGCCGCCCTGCTCCACGTCGATCCGAACGCGGGTCGCCCCGGCGTCCACGCTGTTTTCCAGCAATTCCTTGACGATGGAGGCGGGCCGCTCGACCACCTCGCCCGCCGCGATCTGGCTGATCAGTTGCGGCGGCAACCGGCGGATGCGCGCGTTCACGATACAAGCGGACGGGCGGGCGAAAAACGGGCAGACCCGGCGTCGGGCCGGGCCCGCGTCGGCCGCCGGATTATTGGAGTGTCCGCTGCAGGGCGTCCAGCACCTGCCGGGCGCCCGCCGAACGGTCGGGTTGGTCGCCGCTGTCGCGCACCACCACCGCAGTCTGACCGGACTGACCGGCCAGGCGCACCCGATAGCGCGTTCCAGCCGGCGTCGCGCCTGACTTGCCGCGCCAAAACGCCAGCTTGGACAACCATCCGTCATCGTCCGGCTTCCGGTTCTCCAACTCGGGGTCCCGATACTCGACCACGTACAACCCTTGGCCGCGATTCTGCTCCTCGACTGCGTAGTTGCTGCTGTCCAACGCCAAACCGACCAAGCGCCACGCCCGAGAATAATCCTCGCCGACGATCAACTGGGTTTCGCCGCCCTGCTCGCTCAGGCGCGCGCGCGGACCCGCTGGAGCCCCGGTCCTGGCTTGTTCGGCCTCGGCGCGTTTTTCCGAGGCCCCCAAATACACTGTCAGCCGCTTGAGCATTTCGGCCTCAAGCTCCGGATCCGAAGGCCGCCGCTGCCAGATATAGGTGCTGGTCGTGCTGGCGCCGACCCCGCCGGCCGCCACCTCCTCGACCCCGGAGTGGCTTAAATACACTTCGGTGGCGCCGCCGTCGGCGGCGCGCTCCAGCCGCACCCGAAAACGGTCGCGGGTCGGCGCGGAGTAAAGAACATCCAGATACTTCTTCAAAACGGCGCGGACGCCATCTTGCGGGATGTCGGCCCGGTTCTCCACCCAATCGGTTTCCATGATCCCGATGGTGGGATCGTCGCGCTTCAAGGCGAAGCCGTTGCTGGTCCAAAATTCCCGAATCCGGGGCCACACCTGATCGACCGGAGCCGAAACCGCCAGCCAGCGCTGGTTGCCGGCCTGCTCCAGACGGATGCCGGTCTGCGCGGGCAATACCGCCTCGGCGGCCTTGGCTTGCGGCCGCGCGCTGCCGCCCCGCTCGCTGGCGTAGGCGGACAGCGAGGCCGAACCGGCCGGATTCAACTCGGGAACCACCAAGGTGTCGTCGATGGTGGACGCGGTCAGATCCGGCGGCACCTCCAGCGGCTGCGACAGCGTGCTCCTGCGGTAATCGGGCCGCCGATCCGGCAACAAGCTGTCGAACTTGGTGGTGCAGCCGGCGAGCGTCGCTAGCGCGACCGCCGCCAGCACAGTGTCCCGAAACAAGGAAATAAACCGCATAATCATAGTGTTATCAGATCGCTCCGGCCTGTTGCATCGCCGCCCGCACCGCCGGTTGAAACGATTTCGACAGCGGAGTCAGGGGCAAGCGAATACCCGGTGGAATCAGGCCCAATTGATTGACCGCCCATTTCACCGGAATGGGATTGGATTCGAGAAACAGCGCTTTGTGCAAGCCGGCCAACCGGCCGTCGATGGCGTCGGCCCTGGCGTGATCGCCCGCCAGGGCGGCGTCGCTCAACTCGCGCATGGCGCGCGGCGCGACGTTGGCCGTGACCGAAATGACGCCCTTCGCGCCCGAGAGCATCGCCGCGGCGGCGATGCCGTCGTCGCCGCTGAACACCGCCAGTCGATCCCCGCACCGCCGCACCAGCTCCTGGAGACGTTCCAGGGTGCTGGCTTCCTTGATCCCGACGATGTTGGGAATGCCGGCCAAGCGCTCGACCGTTTCCGGCAGCAGGTCGCAGGCGGTGCGCGCCGGCACGTTGTACAGAATTTGCGGGATCGCCACGCTGTCCGCGATCAGTTTGTAATGCTGGTACAAGCCTTCCTGGGTAGGCTTGTTGTAATAGGGCGTGACCAACAAGCAGGCGTCGGCGCCGGCTTCCTGGGCTTGCCGGGTCATATAGACCGCTTCGCTGGTGGAATTAGCGCCGGTGCCGGCGATCACCGGAACGCGCTTGGCGACCAAGCCGACCGTGCGGCGCACGAATTCGGTATGCTCGTCGAAATCCAGCGTCGCCGATTCGCCGGTCGTGCCGACGGCGACGATCGCGTCCGTGCCGTTTTCGATATGAAACCCCACCAATTGAGCCAGCGCCTCGTAATCCAGCGCGCCGTCCGATTGCATCGGCGAAACAATCGCCACCATACTGCCCCGAAACATGGTCGAATACTCTCATATCAGCTCGTAATCGCCGCATGGTACGGATACCGGACTGGCTTGACAAGCATCGGCCGAACGCCGGAACCGGGGCGGTTTTCACCCCGGCGCGATGCCTGTACACTGAAACGGATTATTTTTGTTTATTTGCCTCTAGGAAGCCGCGTTCGTGAAAAACCATCTCGTCGTTTCCGCCCTGGGCGAAGATCGTCCCGGTCTCGTCAACGAGCTCTCCCGCGCGATCCTGGAATGCGATTGCAGCATGGTGGACAGCCGGATGACGGTGCTGGGCGGGGAATTCGCCATCCTGCTGCTGGTCCAAGGCAATTGGAATACCTTGACCAAGCTGGAAATGCAGCTCAAGCGGTTGGAACAGGCGCTCAATATGACCATCGTGGCCAAGCGGACCGAAAGCCGCGCGCCGGCCGGGGATGTGTTGCCCTACGCGGTGGAGGTCGTGGCGGTCAACCAACCGGGCATCGTCCACCATCTGGCCAGTTTTTTCGCTAGCCGCTCGATCAATATCGAGGACATGGTCACCCGCAGTTACAGCGCGCCGCACACCGGAACACCGATGTTTTCGGTCAATCTGGCCATCGGCATTCCCGCCAATACCCATATCGCCATGCTGCGCGAGGAATTCCTGGATTTTTGCGACGATTTGAATCTCGACGCGGTGCTGGAACCGATCAAGGGCTAAATCGAACATGAGCGTCAGCCTGGGGCAGCCCGTGCCCGACTTCAACGCCCCCGCCACCGGCGGCCTCACCGTGCGGCTGTCCGAGCTGCGCGGCCGCCGGGTGGTGCTGTATTTCTATCCCAAGGATCAAACGCCGGGTTGCACGGTCGAAAGCCAGCAGTTTCGGGATTTGCACGACCGCTTCAGCGCGCTCGACGCCGTGGTGTTCGGCGTCTCGCGCGACAGCCTGCGCAGCCATGATCAGTTCCGCGCCAAACACCGTTTGCCGTTTGAGCTGATCGCGGACACCGATGAGACGCTGTGCCGGCTGTTTGGCGTCATCAAACTCAAAAAGCTGTACGGCAAGGAATCGCTCGGCGTGGAACGCAGCACTTTTCTGATCGACGGCGAGGGCATCCTGCGCGGGGAATGGCGCAAGGTGCGCGTCGAAGGCCACGCCGGGCGGGTGCTGTCGGCGGTTGCGGCGCTGGCGGACGTTGCGCTTCGAGCCGATGCGCCGCCGGGCTGACTTTCCGCCGCGCCCGCGCCGCCGGCCGATCCGGCGCGCCCCTTGACTCCGCTTACTTTTATCAACCTCTCCGATACCGACGTATCCCGCCGCCATGTCTGAATCCGCTGTCGCGCTTGCCTCACCCGCTTCAACCGACCGACGTCTGTTCGTACTCGACACCAACGTCCTGATGCACGATCCCACCGCGTTGTTCCGCTTTCAGGAACACGACATTCACTTGCCGATGATGGTCTTGGAAGAACTGGATCACGCCAAGAAAGGCGTTTCGGAAGTCGCGCGCAACGTCCGCCAAGTCAGCCGGTTCCTGGACGATTTGATCGCCGGGGCCAGCAAGGAGCAAATCGATTTGGGCTTGCCGCTGCCGGGTTTGGCCAACGCGCGGGGCGCGCCGGCCAACGGCCGGTTATTTTTTCAAACCCGGCCGATCCGGCTGAGCGTCCCGGCCGATCTGCTGCCCGGCAACACGCCCGATCACGATATTCTCGGCATGGCGCTGAGCCTGCGCCAGGAGCATCCCAACAGCCGGATCACCCTGGTATCCAAGGACATCAACCTGCGGATCAAGGCCGCCATCCTCGGCTTGCACGCCGAAGACTACTACAACGATCAAACCCTCGACGACGTCAATCTGCTCTACAACGGCGTGCGGGAACTGCCGTCGGACTTTTGGGAAACCCACGCCAAGGATCTGGAGTCCTGGAAAGACAGCGGCCGGACCTATTACCGGGTGCGCGGTCCCGAGATCGCGCGATGGCATTTCAATCAAGGGTTGTTTCAAGCCGACGCCGAACCCGCCTTCATCGTCCGCCAGCTGCGCGAGGCGGAAGCGATCATCGAAATTCTCAAGGATCACACCGCGCCCAACCACGCGGTGTGGGGCATCACCGCCCGCAACCGCGAACAAAATTTCGCGCTCAATCTCCTGCTGGACCCCGAAATCGATTTTGTATCCCTGTTGGGCGCGGCCGGCACCGGAAAAACCCTGCTGGCCCTGGCGGCCGGACTGGCGCAAACCCTGGACGCCAAGCGCTATCGAGAAATCATCATGACCCGGGTCACCGTGCCGGTCGGGGAAGACATCGGTTTTCTGCCCGGCACCGAGGAAGAAAAGATGACGCCCTGGATGGGCGCGCTGATGGACAATCTAGAAGTGCTGGCCCCGCAAGACAGCGGCGAATGGGGCCGCGCCGCCACCGCTGACCTGCTCAGCAACAAGATCAAGATCCGCTCGTTGAACTTCATGCGCGGCCGCACCTTCCAAAGCAAGTATCTGATCATCGACGAAGCGCAAAATCTGACGCCCAAGCAGATGAAAACCTTGATCACCCGCGCCGGACCCGGCACCAAAGTGATCTGCTTGGGCAATATCGCCCAGATCGATACCCCGTACCTGTCGGAAACCACCTCGGGGCTGACCTACGTCGTCGATCGCTTCAAGGATTGGCCGCACGGCGGCCATGTGACCTTACGGCGCGGCGAGCGCTCGCGCTTGGCGGAATTTGCTTCGGAGCGGTTGTAAGATGGATTTCGATTCTCTCAACCTGACGGCGATTTTATCGTTGGGTTGGTTGTTATGGCTGGTGATGATCGGCGTGGGGCTGATCCTGGAGCGGCGCTCGCCCACCGCGACCTTGGCGTGGCTGTTGGCGCTGCTGTTTTTGCCCTATATCGGCGCGGCGGTTTATTTCCTATTCGGACCGCGGCGGTTGCGGCGGCGGCGGTTGCGCTACAGCCGCGCGCGGACCCGCTTGGTCAAATCCGCCTACGAGCGGTTGCGCCACGACGAACATCTCTTGCCCGGCTTTCCGGACACCGGCTTGGAACAGCAGCTGGCGATTCTGTTGAAACGCTCCGGGCAGAGTATCCCGGTCGCGGCGCGCGACATCCGCTTGCTGGAAACCGGCGATGACTGTTTCGAGGCGATCATGGACGCCGTCGCCGCCGCCGCCCATCACGTCCATCTGGAATATTACATCTGGCAACCGGACGGCATCGGCACCCGCTTGCGCGATCTGTTGATCGAAAAAGCCCGCGTCGGCGTGCAGGTGCGGCTGCTGCTCGACGCCATCGGCTCCAACAGCGTCAAGCGCGATTTTCTGAAACCTTTGGTGGAAGCCAGCGGTTCGACCGCGTGGTTCAACCCGCTCAGACTGCCCCGCTTGGGTCCGACCCATGTCAATTTTCGGACCCACCGCAAGATCGTGGTTCTAGACGGCCGGATCGGTTTTATCGGCGGCATCAACATCAGCGACCATCACAGCAGCTTCAGCAGCAATGAAGAGGCCTGGCGCGACACGCATTTGCGGATCGACGGCGAACCGGTCCACCGCTTGCAGTTCATCTTTCTGGAAGATTGGTACTTCGCTACCGAACAAGCGCCGTTCGAACCGGAATTTTTCCCGCAATTCACCGAACAACCGCAAAACGCCTGGTTGCATGTGGTCGAATCCGGGCCTGATGGCCCTCAAGACGCCATCGCCAAGTTCTTCTTTGCCGCCATCGCTGGAGCCCAGCAGCAGATTCTGCTGACCACGCCCTATTTCGTCCCGACCGAGGCCTTAACCACCGCGCTGATCACCGCGTCATTGCGCGGGGTGGACGTGCGGATTCTGGTGCCCAAGCGCAGCGATTCGCGCTTGGTCACCGCCGCCGCCCGGAGTTATTACGATGAATTGGTCAGCGCCGGCATCCGCATCGATGAATACGGGCCGCCGATGTTGCACGCCAAGGTATTGGTCATCGACGGGCGGATCGCGGCGGTGGGCAGCGCGAATTTCGACAATCGCAGCTTGACTTTGAATTTCGAAATCATGGCGGCGATTTACGATACCGCCATCGCCCAAGCGCTCATCCGCACCTTCGAGGCGGATTTGAAACTGGCCAGGCCCTATGTCAAATCCGGCCGGCGCGCTCCGATCGGCCAGCGCTTGTTCGAATCCACCGCGAGGTTGCTCTCGCCGCTGCTGTAGGCATTTACCGCGAATCGCGGGCAGGTCAAAGGCCCGCCCGCCTCGTCCGATCTCCTCTTGAGATGGGTCCAGCTGTCGAATCCGCCCCCGCTCCTCGGTCGGAGACCCGCCCGGATCAGTTCCACGCCCGCGCTTCAGTGCTCGATCAAACCGCCAAGGAATGAGGCCGTTGAGGCCATGCCTTGAGAATGGCTTGCACCACCGTCGCCAAGGGAATGGCGAAGAAGATGCCCCAAAATCCCCACAGCCCGCCGAAGACCAGCACCGCCACGATAATGGCGATCGGGTGCAAGTCCACCACTTCGGAAAATAGGATGGGGACCAGAACGTTGCCGTCCAATCCCTGAACAATCAGATAAATCCCCAGCAGCCAAAGAAATTCGGAACTCCAACCCCATTGAAAATAGGCCACCAGCGCCACCGGCACGGTCACGACCACCGCGCCGATGTACGGCACGATCACCGACAGTCCCACCATCAGCGCCAATAACATCGCAAATTGGAGTCCCATATAAACGAAGGCACTGTAGGTCGCGGCCCAGACGACCAGGATTTCCAGAAACTTCCCCCGGATGTAATTGCCCAGTTGCAGGTTGACCTCGCGCCACACCTGCTGCGCGAGCGCGTGATCGTTCGGCAGAAAATTGCGCAACCACCGCAGGATCAGATCTTTATCCTTCAGAAAAAAGAACACCAACAGCGGCACCAACACCAGATAGATGGTGAAGCTGATGATCCCCATGCCCGCGGCCAGCGACCAGGACAAGGCGTTCTGGCCCCAGGTCAAGATTTCGGCCCTGACCGCGCCGATCACCTCCAGCACCTGATTTTCAGAGATAAATTCCGGATACAAGGCCGGCAAGCTGAGCAGCAGGTTTTGTCCCTTGACGATCATGTTCGGAAATTGCTGGATCAGTTGGGTCAACTGGCGCGACACCAGGGGCAACAAGCCGAACAGCAGGAATACCACGAACGCCAGAAACAGCACGAACACCAGCGTCACGCCCAACAACCGAGGAAGGCGCAGATGCGCCTGGCAAAATTGAACGACGCCCTCCAACAGATAAGCGATCACGATGCTCGCCAGCGCCGGCGCCAGATCTTGGCCCATGAAAATGATCACGCTGGCCCCGATAGCCAGCAAGACCGTCAAAATGACTACCTGGGGGTCGTTGAAAAATCGCTGAAACCAGTCGCTGAGAATTTTCATGCCGCTTCCAATCGCCTGCGCCA
>DJIW01000037.1 GCA_002433805.1 Competibacteraceae bacterium UBA6584
GGTAGAGGTAATACATGAAGCCAGATTTACGTGAGAAAATTGAGCAACGCAAGGATGTGTTGAGTTCCATCAAGGAAGAGTTAATCGACCGTCTTCAATTGGAATATAGTGTTGATGACATTGATGACGATACTTTTTTGTTCGGTGGCGGGTTATCGCTGGATTCAATAGATGCCATGGATATCATCATTGGTTTGCAATCTCGCTTCGGCGTCCTGTTGCCTGATGGGGAAATCGCTTCCATGAGGACTATCAACACGTTGGCCGACTTTGTGCAGGCCGAATCCTAACTTCCGAACAACAGGGCAAGGACTATCATGCATAATTCAAACATGATCGCTGCGTTTTACGGAAAAGACGAAACGGCGGGTCAGCGAGATGGAGCGATCATTCCGGCGTCTTATGACACTGTTGAAACGGAATATTGGAGAATACGCAAAGGGGTCGCACTGACGGATTACAGCCACTACGGAAAGTTTAAGTTCGAGGGGGATGGCGCACTGGAATTTATCAATAGTATCAGCTTTGCAGACGCACTGCGTATCCCCATCAATCGGATGATGCCTTCTTATATTTTAAAAGAAGATGGCAGCGTATTTTGCGAGGCCATGATCGGAAACTACGGTGATGCCTATTTTGTGCTGACCGAGGGTGTTGAGCCAGAAAAAATACTTGATTTACTTCGAGAAGAAATCGAAAAGCGAGCACTGGCCACTCGCATAACCGATCAAACTCAGACTCAAGCGCTTATTGGAATCGATGGCCCCTATGCATGGGAGCTGCTCAAGAGTTTCATGGGCTCGAGCATTATCGGCACCCGCTATTTAGAAATTATCCGGGGCGAGCATTTGGATGGCATGCTGTTTGACTTGTATCGCGCCGGCAAGACCGGCGAATACGGTTACGTGCTGAAAGTCGAATCCGAACTTGCCCTCGATTTCTGGAAAAAACTGTTGGATCTGGGTCAAGATTTCGATCTACGTCCAGCCGGCTATCAGGCCCTTGATCTTTGCAGGATGGAGAATCGCTTCGCCAACATGCATTACGAAGCAGGTTCGGCAAACAACATCTTGGAACTCAATACTCGAGTGATGGTAAGCCGGGACAAAGGCGATTACATCGGGCGTGCCGCAGTTGAGGAAAAACTTGAAAACGGCATCGAGCGGCGCTTGATCGGTTTGGTGTTGGAAAACGATGATGACGGCGCTTTGACGCCCATTCAATCCGGGACTGGCGTCTACTGTGACGGCGACAAGATCGGCGAGATCGCCAACTCGGGTTTTTCTTTTAGCCTGAAGCGCTCAATCGCGCTCGCTTTTCTAGATGTCGATTTCGCCTATGCGGGGCTGGATTATCGGCTCGAGGATGGCAAGGGCGAGCGCGGGGCCAGAACGGTTTCGGCACCGTTTATTTTCAATCAAAGCCTGCGGATTCGTCCCCAGGAAGACAGCTATTTCAACGCGACCTGACCGCATTAAGGATATCGCGCTATGTCTGTCGCGCCTCCCTCACGCCGTCAGGTCGTCGCCATCACTGGGTTGGGCGCGTTTTGTCCGATCGGTGGCGACCTCGACGAATTGCTGAACAGCATTCGAGCGGGTCGGAGCGGGTTCGGCGAGATCCGCTCCTTTGATACCGGTCCCCTCAAAATCAAACACGCGGCGGAAATCCTTGATTACCAGCCGCTCGAGCATTTTTCGGCGGCCCAGGCAGAGAGCCTGGACCGCACCGCGCAGTTCGCGATCATCGCGGTCCGGCAAGCAGTCAGTGCCGCAGCGTTATCGGCCGAGATGCTGAGGTCCGTCCGGGTTGCGTTGGTGATGGGCATTTGCGCCGGCGGTCAAGGCGGCAATCAAGCGGTGCTTGGCGGCGAAAGCGCTTGGCAAGACGAACTGCAAGCACGCCGTTTTCTCGCGACCGCGCATTATTTTCAAACCGATGCGGTGGCGAGCGCTTTCGGGGTGCGCGGGCCTTGCCTCACGATCTCCACGGCCTGCGCTTCCAGCACCTCGGCCCTGGGGGTCGGTTTCGACCTGATTCAATCGGGAAGGGTCGATATCGTTCTGGTCGGCGGCGCGGACGCTTTTTCGCTTTATACCTACGCTGGCTTTTACGCCTTGGGGGCGATGCCGGAAAAGCCGATGTCGCCGTTCAGCGTTCAGACCGGCGTCACTTTCGGCGAGGGCGCGGGCTGCGTGGTGCTGGAACGGCTGGAACACGCCGAACAGCGCCAGCGTCACGTTTACGGCGAATTGCTCGGTTGCGGCATGAGCGGCGACGCGCACCACATCACCGCGCCGCATCCGTCCGGAGAAGGGGTCTGTCGCGCCATGCGCTCCGCGCTCCGGCAAGCGGGAATGACGCCGGGCGATCTGGGTTACGTCAACGCGCACGGCACCGGCACGCCCGACAACGACATCGCCGAAACTCTCGCCCTCCATGCGCTGTACGGCGAAACAGCGCCCGTTCCGCCGGTGAGCTCGAGCAAATCCTTTTTCGGGCATACCTTGGGCGCGGCGGGCATCCTGGAATTTATCGTCTCGCTGTCGGCGATGCTGAACGATTTGGTGCCGCCCACTCTGAATTTCGAAGCGCCGAGGCCGGGTTGCGATCTGGATTACGTGCCGAATCAGGCTCGGACGGCGCACTACGACAGCTTTATCTCCACTTCCGCCGCCTTTGGGGGCGTCAACGCCGCCGCCATCGGCGGACGATTTCGGACGCAGCCGCGGCCCGACATCAGGCGGGACGCTCTTCAGATTACCGGCATGGGGCTGCTGTCGCCGGTGGGTTTCGGTCCCGAGCAATATACCGGCGCGCTGCGGGATGGCCGCACCGGCGTGGGTCGGCTCGACCGATTCGAGGGTTCTGGAGAGCAGCGTGCTGGTCTGTTGCGGGAGTTTCAGGCGCGCAAGCTAGTGCCGGCGGCGGACGTGCGGCGGATGGACCGGTTGACCCAATACGCCGTGGTCGCCGCCAGCCTCGCGCTGAGCGACGCCGGCCCGCGCCACCGCTTCGATCCGGCTCGGTTGGGGTTGACGGTCGCCCTGACGCGCGGCCCCGTTTCGACCCAGGAGCGTTTTCTGGAAAGCCTGTATCAGGACGGCATCGAACGCATGAGCGCCAAATATTTCCCGTCCATGGTCCTTTCCACGCTGGCCGGCGAAATCGCGCAGGCTTGTGGGATCAAAGGGTCCAACCTGACCGTTGTCGACGGGCGCACGGCGGGGTTGCGCGGCTTGGCGGTCGCCTGCGAGCACCTGCGCCAGAACGATGAACTCGACGCCGTGATAGTGGTGGCCGCCGACGAAATCGGCGCGCTGTTTTTCCGCCTGTTCGAGCGTCTCGGCCTGGTCGCTGACGCTCGCCGGCACGGTCCGATGCCTCGCCCTTACGACCCGTGCGCCGGCGGAGCGGTTCTGGGTGAAGGCGCGGCGGCGTTGGTGGTGGAGCGGGGCCGCAGCGCGCAAAACCGCGACGCCCGCGCCTACGCCCGCGTATCCGGTTGGGGGATGACCGCCGACGCGGAACCGGAAGCGGGCCTCGAACCGCAAGGCCGCTGGCTCGAACAAGCCGCGCGATTGGCGCTGGCGGACGCGGCGCTTTCCGTGGAGGCCATCGGCGCCGTGTACGGTCACGGCTGCGGCGAGCCCGATTATGACCGGCGGGAATTGCACGCGCTCGACCGGCTGCTGGCGGGACATCGCGTGCCCTTGGGCTGCGTGGTCGGCCATCTGGGGCTAGCCGAGGCCAGCAGCGGTTTGTTCAGCGTGGCGGCGGCGTTGCTGGGGCTGCGGGCCGGAGAGGTTTATCCGATCCTGACCGGCGGCGTCCTGCCCGATCATCCGGCTTTGTCCGGCGATGGCCGGCGTGATCGCCCCCACCGTCATGCCTTGGTGTGGGGAAGCACCGAACACGGCAACAACGCCGGCGTCGTGTTGAGCCGGACCGAACCGGCGGGGTCGTGATGGACGGTAGAATCGTCATTACAGGCGTCGGAGTGATCTGCCCGATCGGCGAGAACTACGAGCGGTTCGCGCGCAATCTGTTGGCCGGTCAGGGGGGTATCGCCCGGCATGCCGGACTGTTTTCCGGCCAGGAAATTTGGGCCGGGCTGGTCGCCGGACCCGATCCCGTTTCCCAGTTTGACAATTTAGATCCAGCCGTGGTTGCCGCCCTCGACCGCACCGCGCGGCTGGCGGCGAGCGCCGTGGCCGAAGCGCTGGCGGATTCCGGGCTGACGGCCGCCGGGCGCGGGCCGGCCGCCACCGAGCGGTGGGCCTTGATCGTGGGTACCAGCCACGGCGGCCGCTCCCAGCTGGACCATTTCGTCGAGACAGGCGCCGATGCGGACGATCCCGCCAGCGCCCGCCGACTGCTGGAAGAGGCTGCCCACCAGCGCCAGACCGCGACGCTGGCGTCCTGCTTCGGCGTGCACGGTCCCGTCATCACCCTGTCCACGGCGTGCAGCTCCAGCGGCATCGCGATCGCCTACGGTTGCGAGCTGCTGCGTTCCGGCAAAGTGGATGCCGTGGTGGCCGGCGGGGCAGACGCCTTTTCCAAGCTGACCTACGCCGGTTTCGACAGCCTGGGCGCAGTCGCCGATGGCCCGTGCGGCCCGTTCAGCGACACCATCGGCATTACCTTGGGCGAGGGCGCCGGTTTTGTGGTGTTGGAACGCTTGGAGCAGGCTTTGGCGAGACGGTCGCGCATCCACGGGGAGCTGTTTTCCCACGGCATCACGTGGGACGCCCACCATCTGACCGCGCCCGAGCCGAGCGGCGAGGGAATGCGGCGCGCCATGATCCAAGCACTGGCCAAGGCCGGAGCGACCGTTGGGCAAGTGGATTACATCAACGCGCACGGCACCGGAACCCGCGCCAACGATGTGGCTGAAAGCCTGGCGGTCAAGCGGCTGTCGGGAGCCGAAACGCCGCCGCCCATTAGCGCCACCAAATCCTTTACCGGGCACGCCTTGGGCGCTTCCTCGGTCATCGGCTACTTGGCGGCGCTGGCGGCCAGCGAGCGCGGGCAGTTGCCGCCGACTTTGAATTTCAGTTCGGCGCGGCCGGGCTGCGATCTAGATTACGTTCCCAACCGGCCGCGCGCGGCCCAAATCGACCGGTTTTTAGCGGATTCGGCGGCCTTCGGCGGCGTCAATTGCGTGCTGTACGCGGGCCGCTATCGGCCGGAAGCCGCTCCGGCGCCGGCCGCTCGATCCGATGCGATTCTGATTACCGGCATCGGTCTGGTTTCCCCGCTCGGCCACAGTCTCGGCGAATTCGTCGACGGCCTGCGGCAGGGTCATTCCGGCATCTGCGCCATCCGGCGCTTCGAGACCGACGAACTGAACGCCAGCCACGCCGGACTGGTGACCGATTTCAACACCCGCCGCCTAATGCCGAGCGTCAACCTGCGCCGCATCGATGCGGTCACTCAATACGCCACCGTGGCGGCGTCGCTGGCGCTCGGCGACGCGGGTTTGGGGCTTTGGACCCAGTCGCCGGAGCGGATCGGGCTGGTGGTGGGCACTGCGCGCGGCGCGGTCGGCAGCTTCGAAAAATATCTCGCCAGCGTGGAAGGCGGCTGCTGGGAACACGCCAGCGCCGTTTATTTTCCCAATTTGGTGATGAGTTCGATCGGCGGCAACGTTTCCAACATTCTGAGGCTCAAGGGGCTGGCTTCCACTTATCTGGGCGGGATCGGCGCGGGCTTGCACGCGCTCGTCAACGGATTCGAACTGCTGCGGCGCGAACCGGATTGCGAGGCCGTGGTGGTGGTCGCCGCCGACGAAATCAACCGTTTGTACTTCCGCTTGTACGACCGTTTGAACCGGTTGGCCGTGCGAGCGGAAGCGCCCAGGCTGTACGATCCAGCCGGGGGCGGGTTGGTGTTGGGAGAAGGGGCCGCAGCGCTGGTGTTGCAACGCGCCGACCGCCTCCGCAGAGGCGCGACGCCCTACGCCGCGATCGCCGGCTACGGCTTGACCAACGACGCGCGGCCGGATGTGGGTTTGGATGCCGACGGGCATTGGCTGGAGCGGGCGGCGCGGACAGCGTTGGACGAAGCGGGTATCGGCGTCGCCCAGCTCGATCTGGTTTATGGTTTGGGCCGGGGTCAGGCCGACTACGACGCGCGCGAAGCGCGAGTATTCCGGCGTTTGCTGGACGACCACACGCCGGCCTTGAGCTGCGTCAACGGTCAATTGGGGTTGGCCGAGGCCGGCAGCGGACTGTTTGCGGTGGTCGCCGCCTTGCTGGGGCTCAAACACGGCGAAGCCTATCCTTTGCGCGCGGCCGGCGAGCCCTGTTCGGGGCTTCCTTGGGTGCGCGATAGCGTGCGGCGAGGGACTTACCGACACGCGCTGGTGCTCGGCGGCTCGGAACACGGCAACAATGCCGCCTTGGCGCTGCGCCACCCTGACGCGGGCGCGCTCTGAGCCCATGAATGAGCGGGTGGCGGTCACCGGCATGGGCCTCGTCTCGGCCAGCGGTTGCGACGTCGCAAACCTCACCGATCAGTTGCGGGCGGGCCGTTCGGGCATCGGGCCGCTCCGGAGTTTCGATACCGCGGGCATGAAGGCCCGCCACGCGGCGGAGGTGGCGGATTTCGAGCCTGAATCTCAGGTTGCGCCCTGCCGGCTACGGCGCATCGACCGCGCGACGCAGATGGCGCTGGCGGCGGCGGAGCAGGCGTTGCGGCAAGCGGCCCTGCCGGCTTCGGGCGACCGTGTCATCGGAATCGCCGTGGGGGTCAGCGGGGCGGGACAATTCCAACACATGCCGGTGCCCTGGTCGCGCAAACATGTGGTCAACCGCTGGATGGCGCTCTATCAAAGCCGCACCCGGCCGTACTTTCAAACCTTCCTGATCGCCCAGCGCCACGACCTGCACGGCCCTCAAGCCACCTTTAGCGCCGCCTCGCTCGGCGGGGCGCTCGCCCTGGGCTACGCTATCGACATGCTGCGCGCCGGCAAGGCCGACGCCATGCTGGCCGGCGGCGGCGAGATTCAGACCTTGCTGAACGCCTTGGGCATGGAAGCGCTCGACCTGGTCGCCGCTGGACCCTGTTCGCCCTTCAGCGGCGAGCCCGGGATGACCTTCGGCGAGGGCGCGGCCTTTCTAGTGCTGGAAACCGAAACCCACGCTCGGCGCCGTCAAGCCGTGCTGCTCGGCGAGCTGGTGGCCTACGGCGTGAGCGCCGACGCTTACCACGACATGATCAACGATCCGGCTGGCGGCGGCCTGCGGCGGGCCATGCGCCAAGCGCTCGCCGGCGCGGGCCTGGCGCCGCGCGACATTGCTTGGGTGCGCGCCAGCGGCACCGGCCACCGCGAGCAGGACGCGGCCGAAAGCGTGGCGCTGTGCGCCGTCTTCGACGGCGGACCCCTGCCGCCCGTCACGTCCACCGAACCCTATTTCGGCCACGTCAACGGCGTCTCGCCGGTGCTGGGGTTAGTGGCGGCCTTGAGCGGCCAAAACGCGGGGCGAATTCCCGGCATTCCCGATGTCCGACCCGCCCGGCCGGGTTGCGACTTGCCGCTGCTGGACGCCGCCGCTTCAGCATATGTCGAACCCGGCGATTTTCTGCTCAACGCCGTGGCTTTCGGCGGCGGCAACGCGGCGCTGGTGGCGGGCCCTTACTGCGGCTCCCGGCGGCTACCGCCTGCGGGCGACACCGAAGTCGCGATTACCGGCATCGGGGTGGTATCGCCCTTGGGCCATGACCGTGAATCTTTTCTGCAAGGCTTGCGGGCGGGGCGCTGCGGTCTGGCGGCGGGCGAACGCTTCGCCAATCTCCCTCCGGAATCCGCCAAGCGCGCGGGGCTCGTTCCCGATTTTCAGATCAAGACCGTGTTGCCTCAGGTCGACCCGCGCCGGCGGGAGCGTCTGGTGCGCTACGCCCTTTGCGCCGCCGGACTGGCGCTGCAAGACGCCGGCCTCGGACCGCGCGATTGCGCTCCGGATCGGAAGGGCTTGATCGTGGCGTTGGCCCAGGGGCCGATGGGACCCTACGAGCGTTTTTTCGAAACGGTCCTGCGCGGGGAGTTTAACGCCTCCACCGCCCATCTCATGCTGCGAATGGGGCGATTCTCGGTGGCGGCGGAATTAAGTTACGTTTTCGGCGCGCAAGGCTATTGCGCCACGGTTTGTCACGGCGTGAGCGGCGGCTTGCACGCCTTGGCGCAAGCCGCCGAAATCCTGCGCCGCCATCCGGAGTTGGACGCTTTGCTGGTGGTGGCGGCCGACGAAGTGAGCGCCTTGTCGCTGCGCTTGTTCGACGCGCTCGGCGTGCTGGCGGCGCGAGAGCCGTCCGGCGAAGAATGGGTGCGCCCTTATGACCCCCGCGCCACCGGGAGCTTGCTGGGAGAAGGCGCGGCGGCGTTATTGCTGGAGCGGAGCGGGCGGGCCCGAACACGTTCGGCGCGCGTCCACGGCCGGCTGATCGGTTGCGGTTTGACGGCGGACGCCACGCCGGAACAGGGCGGTTTGGAACCCGGCGGCCGCTGGCTCGAACGCGCCGTGCGCTCGGCTTTGCAGGAGGCCGTCTTGGAGCCCGCCGATCTGGATGGGGTGATGGCGCACGGCTGCGGTTGGCCCGCCTACGACGCTCGGGAAGTTCGCGCCCTTACGCGGCTGTTGGACGACCAGCCGGTCACCAGCGTGGCGGGTAACTTCGGCTTGGCGGAATCCGCCGGCGGCCTGTTCGGTGCGGCCGCCGCTCTTTGGGGCATGGCGGAGGGCGAGTTCTATCCGATCGCCGGCGACAGCCGGCCGCTCGCTTCGCTGAATTTCGTGTTGGGCGGGCCGCTTCGCGGCGATTACCGGCATTGCTTGCTGGCGGGCAGCACCGAACGGGGCGCGAATGCCGCCGTGATCGTTGCGCGCGATGGTTGAATTCCTTTTCGATGGGACGGACATGAACGACGAAGCGCCAAACAAGGTGGTCCTGATTCACGGCGGCGGGAACAGCATCGGCTTGGCGGTGATCGAGGAGTTCCTCCGGCGAGGGGCGACCGTCGCCCTGCACGACGCCGCGCGTCCCGAGACGGCGGCGGCCATCGCCCGGGATTTCGCCGGCGAACGGGTCCTCGATCTCAGCGCCGCGCCCTTGGACGAGGGCGATATAGCGGGCAATTTGGCGGCCGTCGCCGCGCGTTGCGGCCGTCTGGATGCCTTGATCAATCTTTATGTTCCCGGCCCGGGTACCGGCGCGGCCGAGCTGGAAACCTACGCGCCGGCGCTTTACCGGCGCGATTTGGCCGCCGCCGAGATCCTCGCGCGTCCGGGCGGCGGGATGATCGTGAACCAGTTCTATCTGGCTTCTTCCTTCGCCGACACCGATTTGGGCGACGCCGTGGCGGCCGCGCGCGGCGCGATCACCGGCATAACCCGGACGCTGTGCATCCGGTACGGCCGGATGGGAGTGCGGGTCATCGGATTGCTGGTCGGCCTGCTCGACGCGCCCGAAATCAAGGCCCTGGCCAGCGAACGGGTGCGGGCCGCCACCACGCCCTTGCGGCGTTGGGCGGAACCGGTGGACATCGCCAAGAGCGTCGCCTTTCTGGTGCTGGACAGCGGCTACATTTCGGGCCAGATGCTGATCATGGACGGCGGCTTGACCGCCGGTATCAACGGCACCTGAGGCGATGTCGATGAGCGAGACGCGCGTGGCTTGGTTGTTCCCCGGCCAAGGGTCGCAGTATGTGGGGATGGGTTGGGAGTTGCTGCGACAGTTCCCGGCGGCGGCCGAGATCGTGGCTCGCGCTTCCGAGATCGCCGGTAAGGACCTCGAAACATTGTGCTTGCGCGGGCCCGACCAAGCGCTCACGCGAACCGACAATTTGCAGCCGGCGATCACCGCCATCAACCTGGGCTGCGCCCGCTTGCTGGAAGAGGCCGGCCACCGGCCCGACTGCGTGGCCGGCCACAGCCTCGGAGAATTTTCGGCCTTGCACGTGGCCGGGGTCTTGAGCCTCGAGGATGTGTTGACCCTGGTCACCGAGCGGGGCCGGCTGATGCACGAGGCGTCCCAAACGACCGTGGGAGGCATGGTGGCGGTCAAGGGCTTGGCCGTCGCGCAAATCGAGGAGATCGCGGCGCAACTGCAAGAGCGCTACATGCTGGCGATCGCCAACTACAACGCCCCCCAACAAACGGTGCTGTCCGGCGATCGTGACGCCATAAGCGAAATTCAAGCCCTAGTGTCGGCGCGGGAAGGCAAGGCGGTCGCCCTCAACGTCAGCGGCGCCTGGCACAGCCCGCTGATGCGCCAGGCGGCGGAGCGGTTCGCCGCCGCGCTGGAGCGCGTCGCATTCCATCCGCCCCGCCTGCCCGTCTTCCTGAACGTGACCGGCGCTGCCAGCGAGGATGTGGCCACGATCAAATCCGCGCTCCAGCAGCAAATTCTAAGCCCGGTCCGATGGAGCGCCTCGATCGACGGCATGCTCGAAATAGGGATCCGGACCTTCGTCGAAGTCGGGCCCGGCAAGGTGCTGCGCGGCCTGCTGCAATCGATCGCGCCAGCGGGTCCGGCGTGCCGCGTGGTGGGCGTCGAAAGCCCTCAGTCCCTCAGGTTTCTTGACGGAGCGCGGAGAGGGTAGACCAGCATGGCCATGGCGTGGGTGTTTCCAGGGCAAGGTTCCCAATATCCGGGCATGGGGCGGGAGTTGTTCCGCCGTTCCGCCATCGCCCGCGAATGGCTGGCGATCGCCGAGGAATTGAGCCGGCAGCCGCTGGCGGAGCTGGCGCGGCGAGGGCCGCTGGCCGATCTGACGCGACCCAGGGTGCTCGAACCGTTGCTCACGGCCCTCAACGGCGCTTATGTGGATTATTTGCGGGAGCAGGGATTGTGTCCCGCCTGCGTCGCGGGCTACAGCGCCGGCGAGGTGGCGGCGCTTTATGCGGCGGATGTGCTCGATCGCTGCCAGGCGTTGCAGGTCGCGGTGTTGCGAGGAGATATCCTAGAGCGCCGGGCCACCGCGCTAGACGGAGGAATGGTCGCGCTCTACGGGGTGGCCGCCGCCGCGCTGGAGCGTCTGGTGAACGAGCAACGGGACTCGGGCAGCGTGGCGGTGGGCGCTCGCAACGGTCGCCGGCACCTCACGGTCACCGGTGCCCGGCCGGCGGTCGCTGCGGTGGAGCGGCGCGCCTTGGCGATCGGCGCGTTCAGCGCGGCCATCGACGCCGCCGGGCCCTGGCATTGCCAGCTGCTGGCGGACGCCAGCCAAGAGCTGCTGGAGCGCTTGCGGGCCATCCCGTTTCGCTCGCCCCGCTTGCCGGTATTCGTTTGCGCTACGGGCAACGCCGTCGCCAGTCCTCAGGCTCTCAAGACTCACTTGGCAGTTCAGTTGAGCCGCCCGATTCAGTGGAATGCGGTGGTGAGAAAAATGCTCGAGCGCGGCGTTCGGCTGTTTCTGGAAGTCGGCCCCGGGCGGGTGCTCAACGGTTTGTTGAGCCAGCAGGACTTGCCAGCCGGCGTCCGCCGCCAGTTTCTCGAACGACCGGACGGCGCCACGCGCGCGTTCAGGCCGGATTTTCTCGCCGGGCTCGGTGATCGCCGGCCCGCTCAGATGAGGTTTGCATGATGGCTGCTCTTGACGGTCAAGTTGCGGTGGTGACTGGCGGCTCGCGCGGCCTAGGTCGCGCCATGGCTCTGGAATTGGCGCGGCGCGGCGCGCGGGTGGCGATCAACTTCCGCCGCAACGAAAAGGAAGCGCGCCACACGCTCGAACAACTGCGCGCCGCCGGCGGTCAAGGCTTTCTGTATCAGGCCGACGTGACCGACCCCAAGCAGGTCGAAGGCATGTTTCAAGACATTTTCAAGCAGCACCGGCGGCTGGATATCCTCATCAATAACGCCGGCATCACCCGTGACGCCTATTTCCTGATGATGAACGCCGACGACTGGCGCGAAGTGTTGGATGTCGATTTGAACGGCATCTTCCATTGCAGCAAAGCGGCGGTTCGGATCATGGCCGGCCAGCGGCGCGGCGTCGTCATCAATATCGGTTCCGGGGCCGGGCTAGTGGCGATGCCGGGGCAGATCAACTACAGCGCGGCGAAATCCGGTCTGCTGGGCTTTTCCCGATCCTTGGCCCGGGAGGTTGCGGCCAAGAACGTCCGGATCATGCACGTCGCGCCCGGCTTCTTCAAGACCGAAATGGCGGAAACCTTGAGCAAGGATTTCATCGCCGAAACCTGCCGCTTGACGCCGTTGGGCCGCTGGGGATTGGCGGAAGAGCTTGCGGCTTTGGTGGGATTTCTGGCCGGCGACGAGGCGCGCTGTTTCAGCGGTCAGACTATCACCATCGACGGCGGGCGCGGCGCGGTCGAATCGGAATTCGGCTTGTAGGGGGACGGCGGCATGAAAGGCGTGACGGTTCACACCGACAAAAAATACCTGAGCATCGACGCGTACACCACCCGCAAATTTATCCCGCAGCGCTATCCGATGATGATGCTGGATCGGGTCAAGGCCTTCTTCTACGACGGCGAGCGTTGCGTCTGCTTGAAAACGATCTCGCAAAACGATCCGGTGTTGCCGGGGCATTTTCCGGATTTTCCGATCTTTCCGGGAGTGTTGATCATTGAGGCGTTGGCCCAAAGTTCGGGAATGCTGGTCATGTTGCTCGCGATGCGCGAGGAAGCCGATGGCGTGGAAGCGCTGCTGGCGCGGCTGGAGCGCACCGAGGGCGCGGCCGGAATCCTGGGAGACCATGTGATGATCCTGGCCGAAAGCAAGATCAAACACATCGCGCCCGTTTATCCGGGCAGCACGATGGAATTGCATTCGGAACTGATCTTGCGGCGGGAGGGCATGTTCGTCTGCAAGGTCGCCGCGCTGGCGGACGGCGCCGAAATCGGCAAGGGCCAGCTCACCCTGGCCAAACTGCCGCCCGCCATGTTGGGCGAATTTACCGGATGAGCGCGCCCGAGGCGGAGACGGCGATGGATCTTTTGGAATTGGAAGGCGCGAGCTTGGCGCCGGCCTTGGCGAAGCAGCGCTGGGCGCTGGTCGAATTCTGGGCCGATTGGTGCCTGTTTTCGCGCCTGCTGCTGCCCAAGAGCCGGTGGCTGGCCGCCCGGTACGGAGAGCGCCTTCTGGTGGCGCGCTGTCGGCTCGACGCCCGCGACGCGGCGGCGGCACAGTTTGGAATCCGCTATATGCCCGCCGTGATGCTGTTTGCCGCTGGGAAGCCGCGGCTTCGCTGGTACGGCGATACGCCCGTTCGCCTGCTGGAGAGGGCCATCGAATCGCTCGTGGAGAACCACCGTGATTGATTCGCCGCAAAGCGAGCCCGTGGCGTTGGTGACCGGAGCCTCGCGCGGCCTGGGTCGCGCCATCGCCGTCGAATTGGCTGGGCGCGGCCAACACGTCGTCGTCAACTACAAGAAAAACCGGCGCGAAGCGGAAGAGACCTTGCGCCAGATTGCAGAGCGGGGTGGTTCGGCCGCGCTGTTCCAGGCCGATGTGAGCCAGCCGGACCAGGTGCAATTGATGTTCCAGGCGGTTTTCAAGGCCCGCCGGCGGTTGGATGTCCTGGTCAACAACGCTGGTGTCACCCGCGACGAGTATTTTGTGGCGATGCGCCAGCAAAGCTGGGACGAGGTGATCGCCAACGATCTCGGGTCGGCGTTGTATTGCTGCAAGATGGCGGTCGGACCAATGGCCGGCGCGCGGCGGGGTGTGATCGTCAACATCGGCTCGAGCGCCGCCCTGTCCGCCCGGCCCGGCCAGGTGAATTACGGTACGGCCAAATCGGCTCTGCTCGGTTTCTCCCGCACCTTGGCGCGGGAATTGGCCGGCAAGGGCATCCGAGTTCTTGTGGTGGTGCCAGGCTTCACCGCGACGCCCATGACCGAAGCGCTGCCGCGCGAGGTTGCGCGCGAGACTCTCGCCCGGATTCCTCTGCAACGCTGGGGGACGGCGGAAGAAATCGCGCGGGCCGTCGCTTTTTTCAGCTCCGACGCGGCCCGCTGCTACAGCGGTCAGACCATCGTGATCGACGGCGGCCGCACCGCTTTCGAGCAGGAATACGGCCTTTAGGAGCGTGCGAGCATGAGTGCTGCAAAGCCGCTGTCCTTCGACCATCGCTTCATCCGCCGGATTTTGCCGCACCGTTTCCCCATGCTGCTGCTGGATCGGGTCGAATCGTATTGGCTGGACCGCCGCGCCATCGTCGGCGGCAAGCATATCGGCCAGAACGACCCGCTGATACAAGGTTATTGGCCCTTTCGGCCGCTGTTTCCGCCGGCGCTGGTGATTGAAGCCTTGGCCCAAACCTGCGGTTTTATGATGAATCTGGAGTATCTGGTCGGCCGGGGCTTTAGAATTGAGGACTGCCGGCGCGGCGAGCCGGTGGCGCTGCCGCCGATCCCGCACAGCGTGCTGGCCGAAAGCCGCATGACCCACGTTGCTTTGGCGTCGCTCGGCCGAACCCTATCGCTGCAAGCCAGTGTCACCTTGCAGCGCAAAGAGGTTTATGCGTTCAAGGTGCGAGCCTCGGCCGACGATCGGGAAATCGCCGCTGGCGACATTATGTTGAGCTATCCCGAATATACCGCGCGATGACGGCGGTCTTAACGCGAATTTGCGAGAAACGATTTATGCCTTTAGTCGAGCTGCGCGGCGTCGGAAAGGTCTACCAGTTGGGTAGCACTCAGGTCGAGGCTTTAGCGAACATCGATTTTCAAATCAAAGCCCAAGAATTCGCGGCGATCTGGGGGCCTTCCGGCAGCGGAAAGACTTCTCTCCTCAATCTGATCGGCTTGATCGACTCGCCCAGCGGCGGCGAAATTTATCTGGGCGGCGAGCGGGTCGATGGGTTGACGGACGACGAACTGGCTCGCCGCCGCAACCAAAAAATCGGTTTTATTTTTCAGCATTTCAATCTCGTCCCGGTGCTGGATGCGCTGGAAAATATCATGCTGCCGCTGCAAATCCGCGGGGTGCGCGCAGATCAAGCCAAGGCGAAGGCTCGCTCCCGCTTGCGCGAGGTCGGGCTGGAAGATCAGTGGAACAAACGGCCGGACAAAATGAGCGGTGGGCAGCGGCAACGAATAGCGATCGCCCGCGCCTTGGTCGGCGACCCGGCGTTGGTTATCGCCGACGAACCCACGGCTAACTTGGATTCCGCCACCAGCCGCCTGATCGTTGACTTGATGCGCGAGTTGAACCGGCGCGATCAGGTCACCTTTATTTTTTCAACCCACGACCCCCGCCTGCTGGAGCATGTGGACCGCCGCGTTCGCCTGGAAGACGGTCGGATCGTGGCGACGGAGTAGGCGGCAATGATGAATTTCATCAAGCTCGGCTGGCGCAACATCCTGAAAAACCGGCGCCGCAGTTTGATTACCGTGCTGGCCGTGGCGCTCGGCTTCGCCTCTATCAATTTATTTTCTGGGTATATTCACAATGTTTATGACGGGCTAGCCGAGCAGGCCATCCGAGGGGAGGGGCTCGGTCATCTGACGCTCATGAAACCCGGTCTGCTGAAGGAAGGCAAACTCGAACCGGAGAAATTCCTTCTGAAGTCGGATGAAATCCAGCGGATCACCGGTCTGCTTTCCCAAGATGAAACGGTGCGGCTGGTCACTCCGCGCTTGGCGGTCAGCGGGATCGTGTCCAACGGCAAGGTTTCGACCATTTTCCTCGGCGAGGGCATGGTACCGGAAGACATGGCGGTCATTCGGGGTGATTTTCGCGCCGACCGCGGCGGGGCGCTCGACCGCGCGCGCCCCGCCGCCGCCGCGTTTGCCTCTGACTTGGCCGATATGCTGGGACTGAAACAAAACGACTATGCGGTGTTGGTGGCATCCACCGTGGAAGGGTTGACCAATGCCTTGGATGTGGATGTCGGCGAACTCTATAACACCGGCAACGCCGGCACCAACGACAAGATGCTGCTGCTGCCGTTCGCTTTTGCCCAGCGCCTGTACGATACCGAGGGCGCCGACCGTTTGATCGTGCTGTTGCGCGATCGCGCACAAACCTTCGAGGCCCAGCTGCGGTTGAGCGAAAAGCTGCGGGCTGCGGGTTTGAACCTCGAAATCAAGACGTGGCTTGAGCTTTCGAGCTTTTACAAACAGGTCAAGGGTTTGTTCGACATGATCTTCGCCTTCATTTTCGCCATCGTGATCGTGATCGTGATGATGAGCATCATCAACACCATGAGCATGGCGGTTGTGGAGCGCACCCGCGAGATTGGCACCCTGCGTGCGCTCGGGATGCGGCGTTGGGATATTTCATGGTTATTTTCAGTCGAGGGCGTGCTGTTGGTGGTTTTGGGTGGTTTGGTCGGGGTCGCGCTGACCTTAGTGCTGGCTTGGGTGGTGAATCAGGCCGGGTTTTCCTACGTCCCGCCCAATAACACGGACGCGGTCTTGTTGCAGGTGGACGTCGTGCCTTGGGTCATGTTGCAGGCTTTTTTATTCCTGGGTTTGGTGGCGGCGCTCGCCGCGCTATTGCCGGCGCGGCGAGCCGCCCGCATGGTGATCGTCGACGCCATGGGTCATGTGTGAACTTTCCGACGTTGTGGAGTTTTTAAGATGCGTTTTGTCGTCGCTCTGCTGTTAGCGGTGGTCGCCGGTTTGAGCCTGCCGGTGGTAGGGGTCGCCACGATTTCCCCGGCGGAAATCCTCACACAATCCGACGCGGCGCGGGGTGGCGGACTGCCGGGCATCCATTGGAACATCAAGCTAAGCGCCTTGGACGGGGGCGAGCAGTTGGATCAAGAATTGACGGTGCGCGCCAAGGGCAACGACAGCCTGGTGGAGTTTTCGGCCCCCCCCAAGGTCAAGGGTCAGAAGCTGTTGACGGTGGAGCGCAACATGTGGTTCATCAAGCCCGGCTTGCGCAAACCGACGCCCATTTCCGCTCGCCAGCGGCTGATAGGGCAAGCCTCTAACGGCGACGTGGCGGCGACCAACTACGCGGGGGACTATCAGGCGGCGTTGCTCGGCGAGGAGGCCATCGACGGCGAGGATTGTTATCGGTTGGAGCTCACCGCAAAGGAAGCCCAGGTGACCTATGACCGCATCGTCTATTGGGTGTCCAAATCGCGCCGGGTCGGCGTACAAGCCGAGTTCTATACCGTTTCGGGCAAGTTGTTCAAGCGTGCCCGGTTCGAGTACGACAATCGAATCGACTATCAAGGTAAAAGCATTCCCTTCGTCAGCAAAATGACCATCATGGATGAAATCGACCGCTCGCAAAAAACCACTTTGGAATATTCTGACATTCAAGTCAGTGCGCTGCCGGATCAAGTATTCAACTTGCAGTTTCTCATGCGCTAGCTTTGCTCAAGCTCATGCGGCGCTCGACGGCAACCGCCATCGGTTCGGCCTTTTGGCTGCTTTCGGCGATGCCGTGCGGTTGGGCCCTCGATTGGAGCGACTCACTGGCCGAACATGGAGTTGGCCTGAACAACTTGGTGAGGGTTCAGGCCGACTTTAGCCGGAGCGCTCCCAGCGACGGTTTTTTCAATCCCGGCAATCAGCTGGCCCAGTCGAACGAGGCGGAATTCAATTTGGAGTTGCGCCCGGATTTTTCCCTGAGCTACAGGGAGTTCGAGTTGATGCTGAAACCTCGCCTCAAATTCGCGTGGGAGCGTGTCGACACTTCCGAGCGGGCGTTTGATCGGGACGAGCGTTCGGCTTTCGTCAATGAATGGCGCTTGCGATGGGCTCCACGCGAGCGATGGTTCCTGTCCTACGGCCGTGAGGTGTTACTGTGGGGGCCGGCCATGTTGCTATCGCCCAGCAACCCCTTTTTCACCGATAACGGCCGCTCCAATCCCTTTCGGGAATTGGGGGGGCGAGATTATCTCCAGGTTCTTTATCTCCCAAATGCGAGCTGGACCATTTCCCTGATCAGCAACACCGCACAAGGGCGCGGCGATGACGGGACGGGAATTCCGGATTTCGAGCGGACGGACGCTATCAAGATCGATTTTGTCGGAAAAAACAGTAACGGAGGGTTGCTGTTTTCCCACCGACAAGAGGGTGTGAGCCAAGTGGGAGGGTATTTTCAGCTGACGCTGTCCGACGCGTTGCTGGCCTATGCCGAAGGAGGCTATACGCGTGGCACGACCGCGCTTTATCCCCGGCGGAGTGCGGCGCCGTCCGGATGGGTTTTCGCGGACGCCAAGCAGGATGACCGCGCGCTTTACGGTGTTTCTCTCATCGGAGCGGCCTATACCTTCGAATCGGGCGCCACCGCGAATGTGGAGTATCTTCACAACAGCGCCGGCTATTCCGACCAGGAGGCGCGCGACTATTTCGACATGGTCGAGCAATTGGGCGCCGATTTTATCCGTCGGGACTTTGCCGCTGTACTGCTGCTGGCCGAAGCGGCCAACCTGCGAATGCCGTTACTCCGCCGCAATTATCTGTTTGTGCAGTGGTTGGATACCAACATTAACAACCAACTGGATATGACGTTACGCTATACCCGCAATCTGGATGATGACAGCGGCCGTTTCGTCGCCGTTTTTGATTGGGCGATAAACGATTTTACTCATCTGTTTGCCCTTGGATTGGTGAGCCATGGCGGCGAGCGCAGCGAGTTCAGGCGCTATCTGGACCGGCAATGGCTCGTTGGCTTCAATCTGACGTTTTGACGGGTGAATCGAGCCTGTCGCATTCACCGTGTAAGAGGAAAACCGATGCGAATTACGATGCGGTTGATTTTGTTGGCTGCAATGGGTGGGGTGGCCGGCGCGCCGGTTGAGGGTATTGCCGCCCCAGCTTCGACCGGGACTTTATCGGTAACGGTCACCGGCTTCAAAAACTATCAAGGCACCCTCAATATCGCTGTATTTGCGACCGCTAAAGGCTTTCCGGACCAATCGGAAGCGGCAGTAGTCAGACGTAGCGTACGCTTGGCGGGAGCCGATCCGGTGTTTGAATTTAACGATCTGTCTTTTGGAACGTACGCTGTCACTGTCTTCCATGACGAAAATTCAAACCAACAACTCGATAAAAACTGGCTCGGCATCCCCAAGGAAGGGGTGGGTTTTTCTCATAATCCGAAATCGCTCAGCAGCGTGCCTCAGTTCGAGGACGCCAAATTCGCATTCGAATCGAAAAAGCAAGCGGTCGCCGTGAAATTAATCTATTGACGCACTCAAGGGGCGGCATCCCATTACCTGCCACCTGTTGCTAAAGGCTGTCGATGAATCCGCAAGCATCCACCACTGTTTCCCATGGTCTCAACGGCTTATGGCAGCTTCGCCACATGGAAAAGACAACGGTCCAGGGAGCGGTTTCCCATCCTTTTGGCGCCCATCCTCTGGGATATCTTTTTTACAGCGATGACGGCTTCATGTTCGCGGTGTTGATGGATAGGAATCGCGCGCCAGTCAAGGTGAGTCTCGAAGAACTCGGCCAGGCCAAACAGCGAAAAATGCTTTGGCGGTGGAAATATCTGAAAGCGCTGTTCAGATACTTGCAAGCGGCGACGGCTTGTATCGCCTATTTTGGACTTTATGAGGTCAAGGGTGATCGCGTTATCCATCATGTGCGTGCCAGCCTTTTTCCCGATTGGATCGGCACGGATTTGGAGCGGGCTTTCGCTATGTCCGGGCAAGCCGTGCGGCTTACAGCTCATTATCCTAACGGGGATCGCTTGGAACTGGCCTGGGAGCGCGCCTGACGCCCGCGCGTTCGATCTGCGCGAGCTTATGGATAATCCTGAAATTATCGGTGCAAGAGGGCAAATATCGATCAGGAAGCGCAAGCCATGATTCGAATTGCGACTTTTAATCTGGAAAACTTGTTTACCCGTCCCTCGGCGATGCAGCAAGAGCGCGCGGAGCAGGGCCGTAAAGCCCTGGAAGATCACGCGACCGCGAACGCCATCGCCGGGAAAGCGCGCTACTCGCAAGCAGACAAAACGCGGTTGGTCGAGCTTTCTAAAACGTACGGCTGGCATCAAGCCAACCCTCCAAGAAACGCGCTCGTTTTCATCTGCAGCATTCGCGGTCGGCTCTTTCGGATAAGACAAGACCAGATCGAGGTCATCGCCGACGGTCGCGACGACTGGGTGGGATGGTTCGAACTGCGCCGGGACGATGTGAAATGGCAAGCCACTTACAACACCGGGCGCGTGATCGACGCGCAACGTCCCGATATCCTGATCGCCGTGGAAGTGGAAAACCGGCCGACGCTTGAGCGGTTTAACGAACAGGTGCTGAGCGCGCAATTCAATTTCAGATATCCGCATTTCATGGTCATCGACGGCAACGACCAACGGGGGATCGATCTGGGGATTTTCAGCCAATTTCCCATCGTCGAAATCCGCAGTCATGTCGACGATCCAAGGCCGGATGGGAGTCGGCTTTTCTCGCGCGACTGCCCGGAGTTCGACATTTTCTTGCCCGGCGGCGAACGGCTTATCCTGTTAGCCAACCACCTGAAATCAAAAAGAAACGGCAATGACGATGCCTCAAGGAACCTGCGTAAAGCGCAGGCGGAACGCGCGCGCGCCATCGCCGTGAACGCTTTGGGCCGATCTCCACTGGTGTTGTTGGGCGGCGATCTTAACGACGAACCGGGCAGCGCGGCGCTGGCCGCCCTGTTCGAAGGCGGATTCCAAGACGTGATGGCGCATCCCAGCTACCCGCAAGCGCGACCGGGCACGTACCAAACAGGTCTCGCGAACGACAAAATCGATTACCTGATCCTGTCACCGACCTTGCAAACGCGGCTGCGCGCTGCGGGAATCGAGCGGCGCGGCTCGTATCACCCTCGGCTCTGGGAGCCTTTCGATACGGTCGGCGACGCTTCCGAGGAAGCCTCGGACCATCACTTGGTTTGGGCCGACTTGGATTTTTGACTGGTCCAACCGGCGGGTTGATTGGCCGGTTAATTTCTGGGTGGTACCGATCGTTTTGCCTGAAGCGCCAAGCAGAGGAATGGCATCGAGCCCGCAATCGGCAAATCGACCGGCCTTGCGCGGCATCAAACTCAGCGGAGATTGCGCGTAACCTTCATCATCGGGTCACAAAAATTTCATAGTGCGACGGTAAATAGGGGGCTAACAAAATTCGTTGATCCGATTACCACCGAAGCGAGGGTGGACCGCCATCATAGCGTCAGCCCCAAGCGATGGCGACGACTCGAGGAGAAGCCGCTCTTTGCCGTTGCATTATCCTTAATTTAGGAGACCCATTATGCTCAATCGCACGTTGCGCAAAATTGTCGAACACCAGAAAACCCTGGCCGCCGCTCCACCGCAAACCTCGGTCCGCGAATCTGCTCGACTGATGAAAAAAATGCAGATCGGTGCTCTGCTGGTCGTGGAGCACGGCCGCCTAGTCGGTATTTTCACGGAGCGCGATGCCCTCGCTCGCGTGCTGGCCGAAGGGCGTGACCCCGAGACAACGCCCTTGGTGGAAGTGATGACGCTCGACCCCATCACCGTGCATCCCGATCAGCCGTTCGTGATGGCGCTGCACCTGATGTACGAAAACGGATTTCGCCATGTCCCTGTCGCCGAGAACGGACGGCCATTGGGCATGGTGTCCGCCCGAGACGCCTTGGAAGTGGAGGAAGCCGAGTTCGAGAAAACGTTGCGCCAACGCGAGCACCTGCGGGCTATCTTGGCTTAATCACCGGCCAGCAAGAGAGCTGGGCTGGTTCCGCGTCGTAGCGCCGCCGCCATTCGGCCATCGCCGCTTCATGGCGGCGCCGCGCCGCACGGTAGTTAACCCAAACGCAGTATTCGCAACCTCGCCCGCAGCACTCGCGCTCACCGGGAGACGTCGGCGTGGGGCGGTGGAGGCGGGAAGAAACTAGGCGATGACATCGCTGTTACCAGCACGACCTGAAAGGTCGTCGAGCGCGGAGAGCGGCGGTGCTTTCACGAGCCTTCCCCCAAATCCAAGATCACGTGAATCACTTCGGAATCGCGGCGTGCCGACATCGGTAACCCCGAGCGCTCGAACACGCCGAGCATGGCGCTGTTATTGGCCAATACATCGGCCCGGAATCGGGTCACCTTCCGCTCGCGGCCGATGCGCGTCAAATGCCGCAAAAGCGCGCTGGCGATGCCCTGGCCCTGGTAGTCTTCCTCGACCGTGAAGGCGATTTCCGCTGCCCGCTGGCCGTCGGCCTCCGCGAACGCGCTATAGCGCGCCCCACCGATGATCGTTTCCCGTCCGCCCTGACCGAGTGTTGTCACCAGCGCCACGTCGTTCTCGAAATCGAGTTCGGTCGCCTCGCGCAGTTCTTCGGCCGTCAATTCGGATTTGTGCTGAAAAAAGCGCGCGTACACGGATGCCGGCTCCAGGGCCTGGAACGCCGCGACGATTTTGTCCTTGTCGTCTGGGCGCACGGCGCGAACCGTCACCGTCAAGCCGTCGCGCAACGGCTCCAGCGCGGAAAAGTTGCGCAAATCAGCCATCATTGAACCCCAAAAAACATCGTGAAACTTGTCGCCCGCCCTGGAACGTCCGGCGGCGCGCCGACAGCCGCCCCGTCCGGGTTTGCGCTGCCATCAACCGAGAATGTGATAGCCACCGTCGATGTACATGACATCGCCGGTGATCATCTTGGCGTAGTCGGTGGCCAGAAAGGCGGTGGCGACGCCGACGTCCTCGATCGTGGACAGCGCCCGTTCCGGCGCGCGTTCGGCGGCGGTTTCCAGCAGTTCGTCGAAGCGGTCGATGCCGGAAGCAGCGCGGGTCTTGATCGGGCCGGGCGAGATCGGATGAACGCGGATGCCCTTGGGCCCCAGTTCGGCGGCCAGATACATGCACGCGGCCTGTAGCGCTGCCTTCACCGGACCCATGACGTTGTAGTGTTCGACCACCCGTTCGGCGCCGTAATAGGTCATGGCAAACAGCGTGCCGCCCTCGGTCATCAGCGGTTCCGCCAGCCGCGCCATCTGCATGAAGGAGTAGCAGGACACGTCCATCGCGGTCAGAAATCCTTCCCGCGAGCAATCCACCACCCGGCCGTGCAAATCCTCGCGCGGGGCGAAGGCGGTAAGCGTTCGATTCAAACCGT
>DJIW01000148.1:0-23934 GCA_002433805.1 Competibacteraceae bacterium UBA6584
ACGGTTTAAATCGGACGCTTACGGCCTAACCATCTGGACATTCCTTAGAATCGGTCAAGACGGTCAAACCGGACGATCATGTTGGTGGCAATCTTCTTCCGAATCTTGAAATCAGGTTGTCGGGTCGAAGCGCTCCAATGGGGCGCCCTGGAATGACTGGAGCGCACCCTGGCGATAGTTAGCCGAAACGGCTGATCTTCAATAACTCACCAGTTCAACGCGCCGATTTTTGGCCCGCCCCTCTTCAGTGGTGTTGGAACTGACCGGAGCGGCAAAAGAAACACCAACCGGCGTCAGCCGGGCCTTGGCGATCCCATAGCGAGCCACGAGAGCGGCGGAAACCGCTTCCGCTCGACGTTGGGACAAGTCCTGATTAAAAGGGAAGGTGCCCACATTGTCGGTGTGGCCCACGACCAGCACCTTCAGCGCCGGGTCGGCCGTGAGCAACCGACCGATCTGCTCCAAGGTTGGATCGGATTCCGGCTTGAGGTCGGTTTTGTTGAAATCGAAATAAATCCCATAGAGGGCGACGCTGCCGCGCTGGGCAATCGCCTGCGCCATCTCCTCGGCTTTGACCACCACCATTTTCTGTTCGCGGGCCTTGGTCTGAAGAATTTCGACGACGGCGATGGTGCGGTCGTTGAAAGCTTTGCAGTACAAATCGTCTCGCAAAGTATAAGTATGCACGGCGACATAAGCGTTTTGCGCGGGCAGTTCGGCCACTGTGAACCGCTGGTTGGCGATGTCTCCGGTAATAGCGCAATAACCATTCGAATTATAGGGATCAGTTATGCGCTCTTCGGGATAGAGAAACATGGCTAAGCTCATATCGCCCCCTCCCCCAGAACTGCTCCGACCGGGATCGCCGCCGCATTCTTTATCTTTGCACTCGAACAGAAGGGAACCCCCTTTGTTCTTGATTTCTTCTTGGTAATTGCGCAGCACCTCCACAGGCGAGCGCTCGGCTGGGATCAGATAGACCAAACGGGTGCGTTCCCCTTCCAGCGATTTGAAGGTCTTGGGTGCATGAAACCGATTGTTATGCGAATCCTTTCGACCTTCGACAAATTCGAGTGGAGAGAGCGGCAAGGCAAACTCATCGAAGCGTTTTACATCATAACCAACGACAAATGAGCCCGCATAACGACCCAGCAACGGATGATCGCGGCTCCCTTTCACATCCGCCGTGGGTAAGGTCGCTTCACCTTGAGAGACAGTGGTCACGACTAGCAAGGCAAACAGAACAGCGAATTTGTACATGACCGATTACCTCTTTTTAGCGCGGATAAATAATCGGGGGTCAAAAACCGACTAAATTACCTTTACCAACTCGGAAAACAGGTTCGGTTTGAATGACTGGTTAGATCACCAAATTAAGAATCGGCTCCTACATTGTAAAGCCTAACCTCCTTGACGATTGATCGGCTTTTAAGCCGCCGTGGAATTTGAAGTCTCGTCACCTAGTAGCCTTTGAGGCTCGTTTATTAGTTCTAATGACAGGGACATCTCACTCCAACTCACTGCTGGGGTTTGTCTACCTTAGCTGTATTCCTGCCGTCATCGTTAGCCCGCGCCCCTGTCATGAGAGCCCGCGCCGGCCGGTTCGGGTCTTTTTAAGCTGGCGCTCAGTACCGCTGTTGGGTCGGATCGCCCAGCGCATCCAGCGTCGCCCGCCAACCCTCGCGAACGCTCGGGTAGATGGGCACCCACTCGCTTGCGGCGCGCAGCTTGCGGTTGGAAATCCGCTGCGAGCGCGCCATGAGCGCGCCCAACGATCCGAACAGGCGAACGGTCCAAAGCGGGGGAAATTTGGGCATTCCAACGCCGAGGGCCGCGGCGAGCGAGTCGGCGCAATCGCGCCGGCGCAGCGGCTCGTCGTCCGCGACATTGTAAATGCCGGCCGGCGCGCCGAGCGCCGCAACGACCGCGCGGGCCGCATCGTCGTGTGAGATCGAGGAATAAAAGGCTTCCGGAGCACCGGGCAACGGCGCCCAGCCCGCCCGCACCGCCTCGATCATGGCAAGCGTCTGGAAGGCGTCGGGGCCGTAGAAGCTCGCAAAGCGCAAGACGATACCCGTGCCGCCGCTCTCGGTGAAGCGCCGCGCCGCTGCTTCAGCGTCGGCCACTGTCCGGTTGTAGCGCGCTGGTCGGATCGGTACCCGCTCGTCGATCCAAGTGTCGCCGCAATCGGGATAGACGGGAGCGAAAGATTCCTGGAGGAAACACCCGACGCCTGCCGCCAACGCGGCATCGACCAGACCGGCTGAGGCGATTTTTCGGAGGCGGTCGTTTTCGCGCCACGCACCGGGCAGAACCAACATGCGCCAAACCGACGCCGGGATATGGGTGGCCAGATTGATGACAGCTTCCTGGCCGGCCAGCGCCGCGCGCAGCGCGGGGCGGTCAAACAGGTCCAACGAAAGGGGGCGCGCTCGCGCCTGCCGCAACGCGACGGCCTGTTCGGCCGACCGCGCCACGGCGGTTACGGCGTGTCCGGCCGCGACGAGTTGGGGAATGACGCGCTGGCCGATCACGCCGCTCGCGCCGGTCACGAATACGTTCATCGTGTTCTCCCTCAAGCTGCTTCGTAGTAAGCGCCATCCGCGCAATCAGCCAACCGGGATCCGGCGCTTGCACGAGCGGATTACCCTACGTATCCCTTGCCGCAGTTTCTCTACTGCTTTAAAAGGCGTCCAGACAGCTTAAAGCGTTCGCTTACGTTGGCTCCGCTGCTGGAGCAATCGTTCAGAAAAACAACTCCAGTAAAGTGACCTCATGGTTCGGTTCGGCGGTGGGCTAGCGGCCAGGTCCGACATGTCGTCTCAATGATCTCTGATTTTCCACTTTTCCAGCGACCGTCCCGACCGGACGGACGAAAGGGAGCGTTAGCCCCGCAGCGAGGCCATATCGATCACGAAGCGGTATTTCACATCGCTTTTTAGCATCCGCTCGTAGGCGGCGTTGATCTCTTGCATGTTGATGAGCTCGATATCCGAGGCGATCCCGTGCTGGCCGCAGAAATCCAGCATTTCCTGGGTTTCGGCGATACCGCCGATTACCGAACCCGCGACGGACTTTCGCCCCAGGATGAGCGGAAGGGTATTGAGCATGTCCTCAAGATCGCCGAGGTAGCCGACCAGCACCAGCGTACCGTTTAACGCCAGGGTGGGTAGATAAGGATTCAGGTCATGGGCATACGGCACGGTGTCGATGATCAGCTCGAAGCGATTCTTGACGGCTTTCATCTGCTCGGCATCAGTGGAAAGCACGATGCGGTCAGCACCCAGCCGCCGCGCATCCTGCTCCTTGCCCGGCGAGCGGGTGAACAGCGTCACCTCCGCCTCCAACGCTTTGGCGAGTTTCAGCGCCATATGACCCAAGCCGCCCAAGCCGACGACCGCCACTTTGCTGCCCTTGCCCACCTTCCAGTGACGCAGCGGCGACCAGGTCGTGATCCCGGCGCACAGCAGCGGCGCGGCTCCGGCCAAATCTAGACTGTCGGAGATTTTCAGCACGAACTGATCGGTGACGACAATTTTTTGCGAGTAACCGCCATAGGTCGGCATTTGATCGTGCGGATCAACGCTGTTGTAGGTCAAGATCGAGGAAGCTTCGCAATACTGCTCCAAACCTTGCCCGCATGCCGCGCATTGCTGGCAGGAATCCACCATGCAGCCGACGCCGACCGTATCGCCTGCTTTGAAGCGCGCGACTTCCGGCCCGACGCTGACGACCCGACCGATGATTTCATGACCGGGGACCGCCGGATAGATTGTGTTGCGCCAATCATTGCGCGCGATATGCAAGTCCGAATGACAGACGCCGCAGTAAAGAATTTCGATCACCACATCGCGCGGGCGCGGCTCGCGGCGCTCGAAGTGAAAAGGCGCGAGGGCGTCGGTGGGTGAATGGGTCGCGTAACCGAGTACTTTCATCGTCATGGCTTTCTCCAAAGTGACGGGCGATAACATCAACAGAGATAGACAGCCTGATTCATCAAATCAACAGAGGCAGACCATTCACTGGCCGCTGTAGCGCTCGTCGGTGGCTTTTTCCAGCCATCAGCCTACGCTTGCGAAAGGTGGTCCGCACCGCTTTCGCGCTCGAAAAACGCCCGCACCGCATCGAAGTCTCGGGTGCGCGGCATCGGCGGCAGGCTGTCCAGGAACACCCGCCCGTAGAATTTGCTGGACACGCGCGGATCGCCCAACACCAACACGCCCCGGTCGCTCACATCCCGAATCAACCGGCCCGCGCCCTGCTTGAGCGCGATCACCGCTTGCGGCAACTGATAGCTCATGAACGGATCTTGACCCTGCTGGCGCAACGATTCGATCCGCGCCTGCATCACCGGATCGCCGGGCGCGGCGAACGGCAGCCGGTCGATGATCACGCACGACAGCGCCTCGCCCCGCACGTCCACCCCTTCCCAGAAGCTGGCGGTCCCCAACAGCACCGCATTGCCCAAGTCGCGGAACTCCCGCAGCAGCGTCGCTTTCGAGCGTTCGCCCTGCACCAGCAGCGGATAATCCAAGCGCCCCGCCAGCAAAGCCGCCGCCTCGTGCAAGGCGCGATAGCTGGTAAACAGCAGAAATGCCCGCCCCCGGCTGGCCGCCAGCACCGGCAAAATCGCCTCCACCAACGCCGCCGTATACCTCGGCGAACCGGGATCGGGCAATCCCGGCGGCTGATACAACACGGTGTTGCGGGCGAAATCGAAGGGGCTGTCCAGCCGCAGCGCGGCATGATCGGACACGCCCAAGCGCGCCGTAAAATGATCGAACCCCTGGCCGACCGCCAGCGTCGCCGAAGTAAAAATCCAAGCACCCGGCTGGTTGGCCATCCGCCCCCGAAAAGCCGGTGCGATATCGAGGGGGGTCAAGCTCAAGGTGAAGGCGCGGCCGCGCGTTTCGAACCAGCGCACGTTGTCCGGACGGCTTTCAGCGCCGGTCAATGCCGTAAGGCGCTGCGCCAGATCCTCGGCGCGTCGGTGGCAATTCTCCAGACCCTTGCCGCGCTGGGCCGCCTCTTTTAGCGCCAGTCGCAACCGAGCCAAAACCGCGTTCATCTCATCGAGCGCGGCCCGAACCATCGGCTGGTCGGCCACTTCCCGCCAAGGCGCGCGGCGGTCGGCCAACCCCAGCGCTTCGCGCAACGCCGCCGTCGCCGGGTCTAACTGTTGGGCACACTGGCGCAGATCGCTGAAATCCGCCGCCTCGCGCGCCTGCTCCACCACCGTATCCCGCGCCAGTTCGAGCAGCTGCCGGTTGCTCAGGGATTTGCCGAAAAACTGGCTGGCGATCTCGGGCAATTGATGAGCTTCATCGAGGATAATGGCCTCGGCGCCCGGCAGCAGTTCGGCGAAACCGGTCTCCTTCATCGCCATGTCGGCGCAAAACAAGTGGTGATTGATCACCAGCACATCCGCCGCCAGCGCCTCGCGCCGGGCCTTGGCCAGAAAGCAGTCGCTCAGTTGCGGGCATTCTTGACCCAAGCAATTATCGACGGTGGAGGTGACGCGCGGCCACAGCGGCGAGGCTTCGGGAACGTTCGACACCTCGGCGATATCGCCGCCGCGCGTGCGCCGCGCCCAAGAGTGGATGCGTTTCAGCTCGGCGACTTGCTCGCGCGAGGCCAGCCAGCCGCTTTCCTGGACCGCATGCAACCGATAGCGGCAGAGGTAATTGCCGCGTCCCTTCAGCAAAGCCACCCGCACCGGTAGGTCCAGCGCCTGTCGCACCACCGGCAAATCCCGCTGGAAAAGCTGGTCCTGGAGATGGCGGGTGCCGGTGGAAATGATGACCCGCATTCCGGACAACAAGGCGGGGACCAGATAGGCATAGGTCTTGCCAGTGCCGGTGCCGGCTTCGACGACCAGCGTCCCGCCCTCCTCCATAACCGCGGCGACCGCCTCGGCCATTTGCTGCTGCGATCGCCTCGGCGCGAACCCGGCAACCAAACTGGCCAAGGGGCCGCCCGGCCCCAACCACTCGGCCGCGCTCAAGCGAAGGTATCGCGGTTGACCGTTCTAATGGGCGAATTGCGAGGCACGCGCTTCGGCTTCCTCGGAGCCGCTCACATTACCGATCGCTCTGCGGGCCGAACTGATCAATCTCCAGTTGCGGGATTGCAGCGCCCGATTGCCTCCCGCCAAATTGTTTGACTTGCTGGCCAGCGACTCCGCCTGCTGGTACTGGCCTTGATGGAGGCGGATTTGCGCCAGATCGTACCAGATGCCGGCGTTGCGCGGCTCGATGCGCAGCGCCCGCTCCAAGGCGGCGCCCGCCTTATCCAACTGGTTGCTCTTGACGTATTTGTCCGCGCTTTCCAGCAAGGCCACCACCGCCTGATTGCCGTCTCGATTAATTTCCGCCGGCGGCAAATCCGCCGTCCGGGGCGGCGGGGCGGCGGGCGTCGCGCGCGGCGGCGGGGCGACCGGAGCCGGGTTCGGATCCAAATCCGGATCCGGCGGAGCCGTCATCGCCACGGTGGGATTGACGGGCGCGGGCGCGCCCGAGGCGGCGGGCGCGGGCGCGGTGGGCGCAACCGGCGGGGGAACTGGGGCTACTGGCGGTTTCACCCGCTGGGTCATCGGCACCACCGAGGGTTGCGGCTCGGGCAACGCGCCGGGCATCGACTGGGTTCGCGCGGAATAAGGCGTGGCGGCGCCGGGCGGATACGCCGGCGGCTGGTACTGTTCCACCGAGGCGGGCGGATAACCCAGCGGGCGGGACCGCCCCCCTGCTTCGACAGGATAGGAAGCCGTCGGCGGCAAATCGCCATAACCGTTTGAAGGAGCCCTCGATTCCCTGGGCAGCGACGGATCTTCCAGGGGCAACGCCTCCAGGTCCGAGGATAAGGGTCGCGAGGGTTGGGCGGGATTCGCCGGCGGCTGGCGCGCGGTGCGATCCACCACCGGCGCCCGAGAGGCCGATCGGGCGGATCGTTGCCAGGGATACGAAGTGGTCGAACAAGCCGACAACCCCAATGTCAGCGCCAGCACGCCCAGGCACGGCTTTAAAAGTGTCTTCATTGCTGTCCCCTTACTGGGTCCACGATCCCGCACCATGACTCAAGATTCAAGCAAAAATGGCTCATCGATTTTACTTTAGCAGCGCGCGACGCGAGCCGCCATCAGGGTTGCGCCAGGGATGTCCGTCGTTCCAGACGTCCTCTCGGTCAGCCTCCATCGCGGTCACTCCATCAGCCGTTCGAAGAAATTGCTCATTCCCGTTGGTTCGCCCGCGTCGCTCTTCGCCGCCTCCCGTCTTGGACCGGGTCCGGCGTTGGAGCGCGCCACCCGCCGCGCGGGGGCCGGACTGCCGCACGAACCGTAGCCTTGCGGTCCGGAACCGGCTAAAAACGGAATCGGTTGGCCGATCCGACAGCCCTGCCCGAGCCGGAGGCCCTTACGGGGATCGACCCAGACCTGTTCGACGCCTTCCGGCGGCGGCGCGTCCAACGGCTCCAGCTTCAAGCCCGCCATGAGATCCATCCACACCCGCAGCGCGCCGCTGGCTCCGCTCAGGCCGGTGGGCTTGTTATCGTCGCGGCCCAGCCAGACCACGGTCAGGCGGTCGCCGCTGAACCCGGCGAACCAGCTATCGCGATAATCGTCGGTGGTGCCGGTCTTGCCGGCAATTTTCAAATCGGGCGAAATCCTGCTTTTCATGGGGCTGGCGGTCCCCGCCTTGACCACGTGTTGCATGGCGTTAGTCACCAGATAAGCCGGCCCCGCATCGACCGCTTTCTCGACAGTCAGCGAATAGCGCTGCAAGGACTGGCCGGCGGCGTTGGTGACTTCGCGAATCGCCCGCAGCGGAATCCGGAACCCCCCGCTGGCGATCCCTTCGTAAATTTGCGCCATCTCGAAGGGCGACATATCCACCCCGCCCAGCAGCAGCGACGGATAGGGTTTCAACTCTCGGTCAAAGCCCAGGCGCTGGATCATCTTGACCACGTTGATGACGTCGAGATCCAGCCCCACCCGCACCGCCGGGATGTTGTAGGAACGCGCCAGGGCATCGCGTAAGGTAACTTTGCCGTGATAGCGCCGGTCGTAATTGGCCGGCCGCCAGCGATGGCCGCCCGATGTGTAATGCAAGGGGCTGTCGTTGAGCAGCGTGGTCAGGGTATAGCGGTCGGGCTGCTCCAGGGCGGTCAGATAAATCATCGGCTTGAGCAGCGAACCGGCCAGCCGCTTGGCATCGAGCGCCCGGTTGAAGCCCACGCGTTTCGGCTGCCGGTCGCCGACCACCGACAGCACCTCGCCGCTGGCGATATCGACCACGATGGAGGCGCCTTGCAGCGGCCGGGCTCTGGGTTGGCTCCTTTCCAAGGGCCCCAGCCGGGTGGCGAGGGTATTTTCGGCGGTGGCCTGAATCCGAGGATCGAGAGTGGTGAAGATCCGCAAGCCTTCAGTCACCAGATCCTCGGCTTTGTAATATTGATGCAACTGCCGTTGCACCAAGTCCAAAAACGCCGGATACGCGGTGATGCCGCTGGTGGTGTCAGCGACGACATCCAGGCCCATTTCCATGGCGACGGCCGCATCCTCCTGGGAAACCAAGTTTTGCTCGACCATCACATCGAGCACCAGATCGCGCCGCTCTCGCGCCCGGTCGGGATACTTGCGCGGGTCGTAGACCGAAGGCCCCTTGACGATGCCCACCAGCAAGGCGAACTGGTGTAAATCCAGATCCTCCAAGGGCACGCCAAAATAGAACTGACTGGCCAAGCCGAAGCCGTGGATGGCGCGGCTGCCGTCTTGGCCCAGATAAACCGCGTTGGCGTAGGCTTCCAGAATCTCATCCTTGCTGTAGCGCGAATCGATCAACAGCGCCATCAAGGCTTCGTTGATCTTGCGCCGGACCGTCCGCTCGTTGCTTAAGAACAGGCTTTTCACCAACTGTTGGGTCAGCGTGCTACCGCCCTGGACGGTCCGTCCCGCCCGCAAATTCGCCAGCATCGCCCGGAATATCCCCTTGGGATTGATGCCGGAATGTTCGAAAAAAGCCCGATCCTCAACCGCCAGCAGCGTGTCCACCAGCACCGGCGGCAAATCCTGGCCGTTGAGCAGGATTCTATCTTCATAGTGGGTGGGATAGATGCCGGCGATTTCAGGGGGGTCCAACCGCAACAAGCCTGGCGCTTCCCGTTCGTCGGCGCTTAACAAATCGACCAGAATGTTGCCCGCGAACACCAAGCGGATCTTGCGCACCGGTTCTGCGGCATCCCAAAACATGAAATCGCGGGTGACCAGCTCGAATTTCTCCCCCTGTCGCGAGTAAGTCCCCGGCTTGGCCGGAGTCTCGCCGCCGCCGGGCGGCGGCGCGCAGCCTTGGGCTGGCGGCTTGGGTTTGCGCCGGAACTGGCGTTTCTTATCATCGGCGGGCGGTTTAGGGGGTTCGTCGGGACAATTGACGTCGCGATAGCCCAACAGCTTGAGCTCCTGAGCGAGTCCCTCCGCGCTGAGCGCCATGCCTTCGAACAATTCCAGGGGACGGGCGTAGACCTTGGCCGGCACCGCCCAGCGCTTCTGATCGAATTCGGCGCGGATCACCGCGTCCAAATACAGCATGTAAACGCCGACGCCGAAAGCGCCCAGCAACAAGCCGCCCAGGGCCAGCGAGAAGATCAACGAGAACAGCGAGCGGATGCTCCGCTCCAGAGGTTTGCGGGTCGTGCGAGAGGGTTTACGTATAGCCATACCTATTCCAGTCGATCTTCAATCCGCTTGGCGCAGCGCGATCATTCTGTTTTATTCTAGCGATTTCTCGACTTGGAGTCTGGCGCATGCGCTCCCAGCCGCTCCCCGACCCCGCCGATCAGACCGTCTTGATCGCCTCCCTGCTCGATCCGGCGCGTTATCCCCATCCGGCGGCGACCGTCGAGCACCTGCAAACGCACATCTCGCATATCCTGCTGGCCGGCGACTTCGCCTATAAGATCAAGAAACCCGTCGACTTGGGCTTCCTGAATTTTACCAGCCTGGAACGCCGGAAATACTATTGCGCGGCTGAACTACGCCTGAACCGCCGCTTGGCGCCACAGCTCTACCTCGACTGCCTGCCCATCGGCGGCGATCCCGCCCGTCCGATCCTCGGCGGCGACGGCGGCGCGGCCATCGAATACGCCGTGCGAATGCGCCGTTTCCCGCAAGAGGCGCTGCTCGATCGGGTCTTGGCCGCCGGCCGGCTGACCGTTCGCCACTTGGAGGCGCTGGCCCGCAATCTGGCGGATTTTCACCGCGCCATCCCCGCCGCCGACCCCGCCGCGCCGTTCGGCTCTCCGGAACGGGTCGTCCGGCCGATGCTGGACGCCTTCTCTCACCTCCGGTCGCTGTCGGACGATCCCGCCGAACTCGAACAGGTAGCGGCCATCGAGCGCTGGACCCTCGATGCTTCCGAGCGTTTGCAGGCGCGCTTGCTCGCGCGCAAGGCGGGCGGCTGGATCCGCGAATGCCACGGCGACCTGCATCTTGGCAACATGATCCTGGCCGATGACGGACAAATCATGATCTTCGACGGCATCGAATTCAATGACGATCTGCGCTGGATCGACGTGATCAACGATCTGGCCTTTTAGATCATGGACTTGCGCTGCCGCGGTTTTGGGCCCTTCGCGCAGCGGACGTTGGACGCCTATCTGGAATCCAGCGGCGATTTCGTCGGCGCGGCCTTGCTGCCCTACTACCAAGTCTACCGGGCGATGGTGCGCGCCAAGGTTAACGCCATTCTAGGCGGTCAAGCCGGTTTTTCCGCTCCCGCCCGTGAAACCGCCCGCTCGGCGCGGTGCGCCTACCTGCAACTGGCGCTGGCGTTGACCCGGCCTGGAGCGCCTTTTCTATTGATCACTCACGGCCTTTCCGGTTCCGGTAAATCGCGGCGCACCGGCCAATTGCTGGAACGATTTCCGAACGCCGTCCGCATCCGTTCCGACGTGGAGCGCAAGCGGCTGTTCGGCCTCGGTCCGCTGGAGGATAGCCGCTCCGTGCCCGGCGGGCTCTACACTCCAGACCTCAACGCGCGGACTTACCGGCGCTTGTACGAACTGGCCGACGAGCTGCTCGCGGTGGGCCTTCCGGTGCTGGCGGACGCCACCTTCATGCAACGCAGTCAGCGCGAGGCTTTTCGCGAACTGGCCGCCCGACGCGGCGTCCCGTTTTTCCTGCTCGACTGTCGCGCCGATCCCGATACGCTGCGACGCCGCGTCGCGGCCCGGCGGGCGCAGGGCGGCGACGCCGCCGAAGCCGATGTCGGGGTGTTGGAGCGGCAGTTCCGCCACGACGAACCGCCGACCGCCGACGAAAATTCGCTATCCACCCGCGACGATGGCGATTTAAAACGGCTGGAGGCCATCATTTCAACCGCCGCGCGCGCCGGCGCGCCCGATCGGACGGCTTGAACTCCCTTTCGGCAAATCCGCATGCCGACCTTGGAGACGATCCGTATAATCTCGCCTTCGAGCACACGATCATGGGGGAATGATGGCGAAGTACGACGTTTATGGCATCGGTAACGCGCTGGTCGATATGGAGTACGAGGTCGAACTGGCCGATTTGGCGGCGTTGGGCCTTGACAAGGGGGTCATGACCTTGGTCGATGAAGACCAGCAGTTGCGGATCATGAGCCATCTGGCAGCCCATCCCCACCAACGCAGTTCCGGGGGCTCGGCCGCCAATTCGATGATCGCGGTCAGTCAGTTCGGCGGCGCCAGTTTCTATTCCTGCAAGGTCGCCGGAGACGAACTCGGCCACTTTTACATGAAGGATTTGCGCGACGGCGGAGTGGACACCAACCATCATACCGAAAAGGAAGCGGGCCATACCGGCCGCTGCGTCGTGCTGGTCACGCCCGACAGCGACCGCACCCTTTGCACGTTTCTCGGCATCAGCGGCGGCTTGTCCGAAAAGGAACTGGTCGAGCGCGCCCTGGGCGATTCGCGTTACTTCTATATCGAAGGCTATCTGGTTACCTCCGACAGCGCCCGGCAAGCCTGCGTCGCGGCCAAGCGTCTGGCCGAGGCGGCCGGCGTCAAAACCGCCATTTCCCTGTCCGATCCCAACATGGTTCGGTTTTTCAAGGACGGCTTGCTGGAGATGATCGGTTCGGGCGTCGATCTGTTGTTCGCCAACGAGGATGAGGCCAGCGGCATGGCGGGCGCCGCCCGTTTGGAGGACACCATCGCGTATCTGAAAACCCTCGCCAAGGAATGGGTCATCACCCGCGGTTCCCAAGGCGCGCTGGTCTGGGACGGCCGCGCGTTGGCGGCTATCGACCCGGTTCAGGTCGCGGCCGTGGACACGGTGGGGGCCGGAGACATGTTCGCCGGCGCGTTTTTATACGCGCGCTGTCGGGATTGGGACCACCGGCGGGCGGGCGCTCTGGCGTCGGCCGCGTCGGCCAAACTGGTGACGCAATTGGGACCGCGCTTGATGGCGGCTGAAACGCGGGCGATTTTGGATCGATGCCATTAGCCGCGTCAAAATCAGGAGGTGGGTCAATCGGCTTGCGAGTCGCGCTTGACCCGGTAAAGCGCCCGCGTTTTCAATGTCTGCCCGCGCAACTGCTCGGCCAGCGCGGCGCGGGTCAAGCGCTTGATCTCCGCCAGCACGGCGGGATCGGTTAAATCGCCATCGCGCAACGCCAGCAACCCCCGGCCGGAAATCGGCACGCCGATCCGGGTGTCGCCGGCGGCCAGGGGGCCCCGATCCAACACGTAGCGGTAGTGCGCCTCGGCCACGATCGGCGTTCCACCGACCGCCTCGCGATCCAGCGTCAGACCGTAGCCCAGATCGTCCAACAAAGTTTTTTCGAAGCGCCGCAGCGCCGGTTCCTCGCCGGACTCCACCGCCAGTTCGGCCAACGACCGGCCGTAGGCGTCGAACAGCCCCGGCTGAGCATCGTGACGGGGCAGCAACCGGACCAGCAGTTCGTTGACGTAGAGGCCGGCCAACACCCGATTCGGCGGTAAGGTCACGGGATGTCCCGCTTCCTCGGCGGCGGTCAAGGTCGCCAGTTCGCCGGCTCCGCTCCAAGACAGCAACAGCGGCGCGAACGGCTGCAACAAGCCTTTCAACCGGGATCGAGAGGCCATCGCGCCGCGAGCCACCAACGCCAGGCGACCGTGCTCGCGGGCGAACGCTTCCAATAACAGGCTGGTATTCAGATAGGGCCGGCGGTGCAAGACGAAGGCCGGCTGCAACAGCACGCGCATGCGACGCCCCGCCGCCGGCTTCAGCCGGTTTTAAAGTCGTTATAGCCCAGGCTTTGCAAAGCGCGTTCGTCGTCCGACCAGCCTTCGCGCACCTTGACCCACGTTTCCAGAAACACCTTGCGATCGAGCAGGCGTTCCAGCGCTTCGCGGGCCTGTCGGCCCGCTTCGCGCAACACCGCGCCGCCCGCGCCGATCACGATGCCTTTTTGCGCTTCGCGCTCCACCCAGATCACGGCGCCGATTCGGGTCAACCGTTGGTCTTCGATAAAGTGCTCGATTTCAACGGTCAGGCTGTAGGGCACTTCCTCGCGCAGCAATCGGGTCAGCTTTTCGCGGATCAACTCGGCGGCGATGAACCGCTCGCTGGCGGTGGTGAGCTGATCCTCCGGAAACAGCGCCTCGCCGAACGGCAACCGACGGATGACCACCTCTTGCAAGGTCGCGACATTCTCGCCCCGCAACGCCGACAGCGGCACCACCTCCGCGAAAGTCCGTTTGGCGGTCAGCTCGCCGATAAACGGCAGCAGCCGCGCTTTGTCGGCAATTCGATCAACCTTGTTGACCGCCAGCACCACCGGACCCGAAAAATCCGCCAGCCGTTCCAGAACGTCCCCGTCTTCCTCGGTCCAGCGCAGAGCTTCAATCAAGAAAACGACGACATCGACATAGCCGAGAACGCTCGCCGCCGCCCGGTTCAGATAGCGGTTTATCGCCCGTTTGGCCTGGCGGTGCAAGCCCGGCGTATCCACGTAGACGATTTGCGCTTCCGGCAACGTCTGAATGCCGAGTATGACGTGCCGGGTGGTTTGCGGCTTGGGGGCGGTGATGCTGATTTTCTGGCCGATCAGCCGGTTCAGCAACGTGGATTTGCCGACGTTGGGACGTCCCAGCAAGGCGGCGTAACCGGCGCGTCTCGGCGCGGGCGCGGTCATTGAATTTTCTCCAGCAATTGCCGCGCCGCCTCCTGTTCCGCCTTGCGCCGGCTGGCGCCGGTCGCGACCGCGCGCGCGTCGGCCGCCACGCATTCCACCAAAAAGCTCTGCGCGTGCGGCTCGCCGCGCACTTCCAAGACGTTATAGACCGGCAAGGTTTGCTGGCGGGCCTGTAGATATTCCTGCAAGCGAGTCTTGGGATCCTTTAATTCGCTGGCGCTGGCCAAGCGCGTTAAATAATTTTGGTAAAGATGCAAGATCAATTGGCGGCAGGGCGGCAGGCCGTCATCCAAATAAACCGCGCCGAAAATGGCTTCCAACGTATCCGACAAAATGGATTCTCGCCGAAAACCGCCGCTTTTGAGCTCGCCCGCGCCGAGCCGCAACCAATCGCCCAATTTCAAATCGCGCGCCAGTTCCGCCAAGGTCTCGCCCTTGACCAAACTGGCGCGCAACCGGCTGAGTTCCCCCTCGCTCGCCTTGGGGTAACTCTGGAACAGATATTCGGCGATGATCATATTCAATAAGGCATCGCCGAGAAACTCCAGGCGTTCGTTATTGCGCGCCGAGGCGCTGCGGTGGGTCAGCGCTTCTTCCAGCAATTCCGGCTGGCGGAACGTGTAACCCAAGCGCGCATGCAAACGCGAAAGCGGCGGAATCACGGATTGAGCGGAATGGCTTCGTTGACTTTCAGCACAACGAACATTTTATAGAACAGCTCCCGCTCGTCCTCGTAGACCAGGTCGAGAACCCGACCGTTGCGCTCGTTGCGTATTTTGAGATCGCGCGCCGAGATGTTGTCGACGTAACCGATGTCAAACCGCTTTTGGATCGCGTTTTGGATGTCCTGCGCGCTCATCTGCGCCAGCTGCGGTTCCTTGCGGATGCTCTCCACCGTGGATTTGATCGAATAATACTGAATATACATCGGCACCACCTTCATGGCGATCAAGGCGGCGAAGGCGATCACGATCATCAGCAACAGCATCCCGATCAGGCTCATGCCCCGCTGCTGGCCCGTTCCCCTTACTTGCGTCAAACGTTTCATCCCGAACATATTTCCCCCTCATTGCCCATGATGGCCCTATCGGATACTGCTCCCGATCCGGCCGCAGTGACCGTTGAAAGTAATGCAATCCAAATTCATCCAGATCAAAAACGCCTTACCGATCAGATTTCCCTCGGGCAGCACCCCCCAAAACCGGCTGTCGGCGCTGTTGTCGCGATTGTCGCCCATGACGAAATAATGGCCCGCCGGCACTTGAACGCGCCAGGATACCGCGCCGTCCGCTTCCCGGCGGAACTGCAGTCCCGACCAATAACCGGATACGCCCCAGCGGCCCTGGGCCAACAGCTGCATGCGATGCGCCGCCTCGCCCAGCTGCTCGGTGAACTGCCGGTACCCAGATTCGTCTGGATCGTCGGCTTGTGGAACCAAGGGAGCGGGCTGGCCATTGATGAAAATCTGGCCGCCACGATACTCCAGCTGATCGCCGGGCAAACCGATCACCCGCTTGATATAGGCCACCGCGGGCTCGGGCGGATAACGGAATACCGCCACATCCCCGCGCGCCGGTTTTCCCTCGCCAAATAGTTTGGTGTTGAGCACCGGCAACCGCAAGCCGTAAGCAAACTTGTTGACCAGAATAAAATCGCCTTTAAGCAGCGTCGGCACCATCGATTCGGACGGAATCCGGAACGGTTCGACCAAAAACGAACGCAAGACCAGGACCGCCAGAATGACCGGAAAAAAGGATTTCGAGATATCGACGTACCACGGCAGCCGACCTGTCGCGGGCGGCGCGGCCCGCGCGCCACTCGCGGTCACGGTGCGAACGCGGCGCGGCGCCAGCACCAGCACATCCAACAGCCAAACAGCGCCGGTCAGTAAGGTCAACACGACCAGAACGGCTGCAAAATCAATATTCATGGCGACGATGATCCTGTGGCGAGAACCGGAATTTCACGAATTTTTATCCCGTTGCAATACCGCCAGGAAGGCGTCTTGCGGGATTTCCACCTTGCCGACTTGTTTCATCCGCTTCTTGCCCGCCTTTTGCTTTTCCAGCAACTTACGTTTGCGGCTCACGTCCCCGCCGTAGCACTTGGCCAACACATTCTTGCGCAACGCCTTGACGGTGGTGCGGGCGATAATTTGGCTGCCGATAGCCGCCTGGATCGCCACCTCAAACATTTGCTGCGGAATCAGTTGCTTGAGCTTAACCGCCAACTCGTGACCCCGGCGCTGCGCCTGCTCGCGATGGACGATGACCGAGAGCGAATCCACCCGCTCGCCGTTGATCAACACATCCAGTTTAACCAGCGGTGCGGCTTGAAACCGCTCGAAACTGTACTCGAACGAGGCAAAACCCCGACTGACCGATTTGAGCCGGTCGAAGAAATCCATGACCACCTCGCTCATCGGCAATTCGAAGCTCAGCTGCACCTGGCCGCCGGCATAATGCAGGTTCCGCTGCGAGCCCCGCTTTTCGATGCACAAGGTGATGATCGACCCCAAATAATCCTGAGGGGTCAGGATATGGGCCACAATGATAGGTTCGCGAATCTCGGCGACTTCGTTGCTCGGCGGCAATTTGGCCGGATTGTCGATTTTAAAGACTTCGTGGCCGGTGGTCAGCACCTCGTAAATCACGGTCGGCGCGGTGGACACCAGATCGAGATTGTATTCCCGCTCCAGGCGCTCCTGGACGATTTCCATGTGGAGCAGGCCCAAAAAGCCGCAGCGAAAGCCAAAACCCATCGCCTGCGAGGTCTCCGGCTCGAAGTGCAGCGACGAATCATTCAGGCGGAGTTTTTGCAGCGCTTCGCGCAAATCGCCGAAATCATCCGATTCGACCGGGAACAAACCGGCGAACACCCGCGGCTGCACTTTCTGAAAGCCCGGCAACGGCGCGGCGGCCGGCCGGTCCGCGCCGGTAAAGGTATCCCCGACCGGCGCGCCGTCGATATCCTTGATTCCGGCGATCACGTAGCCCACTTCACCGGCGCTCAGGCTTGATTGCTCGCCGCGCTTGGGGGTGAAAATGCCGACCGATTCCACTTGAAACACCCGCCCGGTGGACATCACTTGCAATTTCTGCTTGGGCAGAATCCGCCCGTCCACCACCCGGACCAGGGAAATCACCCCGACGAAATTGTCGAACCAGGAATCGACGATCAGCGCCTTAAGCGGTCCGTCCGGATCGCCCCTCGGCGGCGGAATTCGCTCGACGATCTCCTCCATCAATTCCACGATGCCAAAGCCGCTCTTGGCGCTCACCCGCAGCGCGTGGCTGGCGTCCAGCCCGATGATATCGCCGATTTCGCGCGCGACCCGCTCCGGATCGGCGGCCGGCAAATCGATCTTGTTGAGCACCGGCAGGACTTCCAGACCCTGTTCGATGGCGGTGTAACAATTGGCGACGCTTTGCGCCTCCACGCCCTGGGCGGCGTCCACCACCAATAGCGCGCCTTCACAGGCGGCCAACGAGCGGGAGACCTCGTAGGAAAAATCCACATGTCCGGGCGTGTCGATGATATTGAACAGATACATGCGCCCGTTGCGGGCGACGTAGCGCAGCGACACGCTCTGCGCCTTGATGGTGATGCCGCGCTCTCGCTCCAGGTCCATCGAGTCGAGCACCTGCTCGGCCATCTCCCGCTCGCTCAACCCGCCGCAAATTTGAATGAAGCGATCGGCGAGGGTAGATTTACCGTGATCGATGTGGGCGATGATCGAAAAATTGCGAGTGTGATCCATGAATTTCAAAGGCATTCCAGCCGCTGGGCTGGCCTGCGACGCCATCTCCCCAACGCGCGGTAAAATAAGCAAAGCCTCCGCCGCCATTCGGGCGCGGAGGCTCACGCGACTGATTCGTTAGACTGAAACGGATTATAACGTGATCAAGACGAAGAAATCACACGACCGCCGGTAAAGGTTGCGCTCGTACGACGCAATACGACCGGCTGATAGCGGTCGTCATCACGAAAGCGCCCGGCCAGCGCCCGCGCGGCGAGCAATCCCAGCCCCAGCCCCAACAGCCCCGATAGCGCCACCAGCGCCTCGCCGGCCGCGCCGAATGCCGCCTGACCCAACGCCGATCCGAGCAACAACAAGATCACCGGCAGCAGATACACGAGCACCGCCCCGCGCAGCAACACGCCGTCCGCCAGCCCGACGATCACCTCGTCTCCGGGTTGCAAGGGCGTCGCCGACACCGCTCGGACCCGGATGGTCTTGCCCTCCCAAAGCGTCGCCAAAACCGCCGTCCCGCAACCCGCGCTGGTCTGGCAGCCGCCACAAGCGGTTCGACGCTGGATTTCCAGCCAAGCGTATCCCGATCCGGCTTCCATGACCCGGGCGCGCTCCTCGATCACGGCTTGCGCTCCTCGCTCGATTGCGGGATGGGCTCGGGCTCGCGAGAGACGGAGGCGGCGATTGCCTGCACCGTGTCCGCCGGAACCTCTCCCACCACCAAGATCTGGTAATCCTCCAGTCGGACTCCGAATGCGTTCATGGCGCCCAGTTGGGAGCGGCCCTCCAACAGAGTCCCCTCCTGGCCGAGGCGTTCCACGAACACCGAAACCGTGGCCAAGCCATCGGCGAAAACCAGATGTTCGTTAAGCGTCTGGCCAGACGCTCCCGCGACGCCGTAGTGTGAGGTTTTTTCAAAACCCGGCGGGACGCGCGCGACCTTCCACACCGATTGCGACAGCGGCGCGCTGGCGGGCGAGCTCGCCGCGCCAGCAACGAATTGAGCGGCCGACGTCAGGCCCGTGCGCTCCGTGGCGACCGACGTTTTGAAGGCGGCTTCATCGATATGCTGCTTGATCTGCAAATCGGTGAACATCAATTGCTCGATCGGCAGGCCGCGCTCGTCTAGCAGCACGGAACGCAACAGCATGCCGTTGCGCCGGTCCAGCCACAGCCGGTAACCGTAGCGCCAACCGTCCCTGGGCACGATCGCCACCACCTGCGTATCGACCCCCGCCGTCCGATCTTGACCCACGACTTCGAAGTCGTATTGACCTTCCAACCGACTCAGTTCGCTCGGAATGGAAATCGGGAAGCGGGTCTGGCGCAACCCGCTGCTGGTGAACGTCGTATACTGCTTGGGCAACAGGCAGACCACGCCCTCGCTCGTGGCCACGATTTCGCGCAACGGCCCCGTGAGCGACATCAGGCGCTTTTTACGCTCGCCCTTATCGCCGCTGTGAACGAGCCGCATGGCTTCCACGTGCGGTCCCTGAATGTAGATGAACGTCCCTTCATAATTCAGGGTTTGGGTGGATTGAATCATCCGCTCCAGCCACTGTTTGGCCTCATCGGCGCTCGGCGAGGCGCTGTCGGCGGGACGGTAGACACCAGCGATAATCGCCAGCAAAGCGTAGCGCAATAGCGGCTGGTTCATTAAAGCGCTTAACGGTTGTTTTGATAGCCGACCATGCGCACGTAGGGCAACATGCCGTTTACGGTATTAAAAGAGGCGTAATTATTATGATTGACCCAATAATTATTCAGCCGTGATTCCGCCAGGGCATTATTGTTGTCAGGCCGCCGGCTGTCGCTCGCGACGCGGCTGATGAAGGCGGAAGAGGTCGCGGCGCCACCGCGGGACGCGGGCGAGACCGACGCGATCGCCTGCAAAGCGGGCGTGGGCTCTTGAGTCGGTTTGAGGCCGAACAACGCCAACAGCACCACGGAGGCGGCCAATCCGAAACCCGCGATCGGCTTATACCAGATCGGCCCTGGCGTGGCGGCCGGTTTTAGAGCCGGCTCGACATCGATCGCTTGGCGGATGCGGGCGGAAAAACCCGTATCGAACGCATCCGGCAAATGACCCTGTATCGCTTCGTGAATCAGATGGTAGCGCTCCCATTGGCCTCGCGGCTGACTGTCCCGGAGCAAGCGTCGCAAAACCAGATCGATTTCTCGGTCTTCCAGTTCCTCATCGACCAGCGCTGAAAGTTGGCTTGACGCCCCGTCGCTGTCGTCATCGACGGGTATCTTTTGTTGTGCAGTCATTTTGGCAACCATGACTTCGATCCCGAAAAACTAATTTAACAGTGGATGTAATTTGGCGTCGATCGATTCCCGAGCCCGGAAAATCCGGGAACGCACCGTACCGATCGGACAACCCATGGTTTGAGCGATTTCTTCATAGCTCATCCCCTCCAGCTCGCGCAGGGTGATGGCGGTGCGCAGATCCTCTGGCAATTCCTCTATCGCTCTAAACACGGTCGCCGCAATTTCATCCTTGAGCAACAACCGTTCGGGGGTCTCATACTCCTTAAGAAAAGATTGACCTTCGTATTGTTCCGCTTCTTGAGCGTCGATGTCGGAGCCCGGCGGACGCCGGCCCTGAGCGACCAGATAATTCTTCGCCGTATTGATGGCGATGCGGTAGAGCCAGGTGTAAAACGCGCTGTCCCCGCGAAAGCCCGGCAGCGCCCGATAGGCCTTGAGAAAAGCCTCCTGGGAGACATCGAGCGCTTCGCTGGGATCGTGAACATAGCGAGAAATCAGCTTGATGATCTTGTATTGGTACTTTCGCACCAGCAGATCGAACGCATTTTTATCGCCTTTTTGCACCCGTTGGACCAGATCGCGATCCAAATGAACTTCGCCCATTCGGGCTGGCCCCTTTCGGCTCAATGGCATCTCCATGCGATCAAAACGGTAGACCTACGCGCTTGCCGTTAGTTCGCAGTCCTGCCGGGATATGGTTATAGTGTGATATAGGGTAGCGGGATGAAATCGAGGCCCCGGCTCGAATCCGCCGAGGGAACCTGTTGCGACAACAATACCCCATTCCAGGAGCCTCTCACAAGCCATGACCTCCTCCTCTGTTTGCACCGATGTGCTGATTATCGGCTGCGGTGCCGCCGGCTTAAGTCTGGCGCTGCGCCTGGCCGATGTCGCCCGCGTGATCGCGCTGGCTAAGGGTCCCTCGCACGAAGGCAGCACCTATTACGCGCAAGGCGGCGTCTCGGCGGTGCTGGATGCCGCCGACTCGATCGAGTCCCACGCGCACGATACGATGGTCGCCGGCGCGGGCCTGTGCCACCCCGACGCGGTACAGTTCACGGTGGAACACGGCCCGGCGGCGATCCGCTGGCTGAGCGAGCGAGGGGTGCCGTTCACGATGGAGCCTTCGGTCGAGGGCAGCGCCGATTACCACTTGCACCGCGAAGGCGGACACAGCCACCGGCGCATCGTCCATGCCGCCGACGCCACCGGCCGCGCCATTCAGCTGACTTTGGAGCAGCGCGCTCGCGAGCATCCGCGCATCACGCTGCACGATCACTACAGCGTCGTCGATCTGATCGTCAGCCGCAAACTGGGTCTGGAGGGCAACCGCTGCCTGGGCGCTTACGTCCTGAACCGCGAGAGCGGTCGGGTCGAGGTGATCGCCGCCCGTTTCGTGGTGTTGGCCACCGGCGGCGCGAGCCGGGTCTATCTGTACTCCAGCAATCCGGACGGCTCCACCGGCGACGGCATCGCCATGGCGTGGCGGGCGGGCTGCCGGGTGGCGAACATGGAATTCATGCAATTCCATCCGACCTGCCTTTACCATCCGCAGGCCAAATCATTTTTGATTTCCGAGGCGGTGCGCGGCGAAGGCGGCGTGCTGCTGCTGCCGGATGGCAGCCGCTTCATGCAAAATTTCGACCCGCGTCAGGAACTGGCCCCGCGCGATATCGTGGCGCGGGCCATCGACCATGAAATGAAACGGCTGGGCGCGGAGTGTCTGTATCTCGATATCAGCCACAAGCCGGCCGACTTTATTCGCTCGCATTTCCCCAACATCGAGGCCAAATGCCGGGAATACGGTTTCGACATGACCAAGGAGCTGTTGCCGGTCGTGCCGGCGGCGCACTATACCTGCGGCGGCGTGTTGAGCGATCTGGCCGGCCGCAGCGATGTGGAAGGGCTTTACGCCGTCGGCGAGGTGGCGTTTACCGGACTGCACGGCGCCAATCGCATGGCCAGCAACTCCTTGCTGGAATGTCTGGTGTTCGCCGCCGCCGCCAGCGCGGACATCCGCTCGCAACTCGCCGGCATCCCGGCTCCCCCCACCCTGCCGGAATGGGACGAAAGCCGGGTCACCGATTCCGACGAAGAAGTGGTGGTCGCGCATAACTGGCAGGAATTGCGCCGCTTCATGTGGGATTACGTCGGCATCGTCCGCACCGACAAGCGCCTGCAGCGGGCCCAACATCGAGTGGAGTTGCTGCTGCGGGAAATCGACGAATACTATGGCAACTTCCGAATCGATAACGATCTGATCGAATTAAGAAATTTAGCGCTGGTGGCGGATTTGATCATCCGTTCGGCCATGGAGCGCAAGGAAAGCCGAGGCTTGCATTACACGCTGGATTATCCGACGGCGAACGAGGGCTCGCCGCCTCGCGACACTATCTTGGTGCCCGATAATTTCGCCGGCAAAGAATGGCGTCCTCAATGGGGAACCTCCGCTTGACCCGCGGGAACTCAACCGAGCGCGCCGCCGGACGAGCCGCCGTTAGGCCCGATCCGCAGTAAGGCCCGCAACCGGCGCAGGCTCTGCGCGTCGGCGGAATCGGGCAATAGAGCCAGCGACCGACGCGAGCCCCGCTCCAGGCGGAAGTTCAGGATCACCAGTAAGGGATGGGCGTAGCCGCCGATCAACCGAGCGGATTGAACGCCGCCATCGCCGGTTTCCAAGCGCCAGCGCCCGTCCAGCAGTTCGATGCGCGCGATGAAACCACGGCTTTGAGCCATGCCGTAACGAAATTCCAGCCGCGCCAGCGACAAGCCGAGCGCCGCGATAAATCCGGCTTTAATCCCGGTCGGAACGCTGGAAAGCACGACGGCGACGCCAGCCGACAGATGGAGAATGGCGCCGCCGATCAGGAGCTGCCGCGAGGGTCGCGGCTCCACGATCACCTTTTCAAAATCGCTCATCGTCCCGTTTCGCCCACCGATCTCGCGCAGGGATCGCCCCGCGCTTTCCAACGCGGATCAAGTCCCTTTTTCAGCCGGTCTCGTGCGAAATCTCCGCATCCAGCTAGGCGTCAGGGGTCGGTCGGATCGCCCAACAGGCTTCGCATCACCTCAACCACCCGCGCCGCCGTCGCATCCGTCGGTGAATTCCGACCGAGCATGTAGCCCATCAGCACGGGATCTTGAAGCTCCAACAAGTCCTCGAACGCCTGTCGTTCGTCGGGCGTCGCGTCTGAATAATGCCGCTCCAAATAGCCCAGCGTCAGTAAATCCAGTTCTTTCATGCCCCGCCGGCAGCGCCAGCGCAATTTGCCCATTGGCTCGGTCACGGCTCATTCTCCCACAAACAAAACCCCTCTCTCGCCAAACGAGAGAGGGGTCAAGGATCGGCAAAATACTCTCAAACCAAGGACTACCGCCGTTCCACCATCAGCTTCTTAATCTCGGCAATCGCCTTGGCCGGATTCAAATGTTTCGGGCACGTCTTGGTGCAGTTCATGATGGTGTGACAGCGATACAGCCGGAACGGGTCTTCAAGATCGTCCAAACGCTCGCCGGTGAATTCATCCCGGCTGTCCACGATCCAGCGATAGGCTTGCAACAGGATCGCAGGACCGAGATAGCGCTCGCCGTTCCACCAATAGCTCGGACAACTGGTCGAACAGCACGCGCACAAGATGCACTCGTAGAGTCCGTCCAGCTTGGCGCGATCCTCCTTGGATTGCAGACGCTCCCGCGCCGGCGGCGGCGTTTCGGTCTGCAACCACGGCTTGATCGAGGTGTACTGGGCGTAGAAAT
>DJIW01000148.1:24089-24689 GCA_002433805.1 Competibacteraceae bacterium UBA6584
CGAGGTGTACTGGGCGTAGAAATGCGTCAGATCCGGAACCAGATCCTTGATCACCGGCATGTGCGGCAGCGGGTAAACCTTCACCTCGCCGGCCACATCCTCAATCGCCTTGGTGCAGGCCAGGGTGTTGGTGCCGTCGATGTTCATCGCGCACGACCCGCACACGCCTTCCCGGCAGGAACGCCGCAGGGTCAGGGTCGGGTCCATCTCATTTTTGATCTTGAGCAGCGCGTCCAACACCATCGGCCCGCAGGCGGCCAAATCGACCTCGTAAGTATCCATGCGCGGATTTTCGCCGCTGTCCGGATCCCAGCGATAGATCTGAAAGCGCCTGACGTTCTTGGCGCCCGCGCCGGCGTAGTAAGTCTTGCCTTTGCCGATGACGGAATTGGCTGGAAGTTTGAATTGAGCCATGGCAGCGTCCCCTTAGTACGTGCGCTTCTTGGGCGGAATGTACTCCACCTCGTTGGTGAGGGTGTAGGTGTGAACCGGACGGTAGTCGATCTTGACCTCGCCCTTGGGTTCCAGCCACGCCAGCGTGTGCTTCATCCAGTTGTCGTCGTCGCGGTCGGGATAGTCCTCGCGGGCGTGCGCGCCGCG
>DJIW01000148.1:24899-25597 GCA_002433805.1 Competibacteraceae bacterium UBA6584
TCCTCGCGGGCGTGCGCGCCGCGGCTTTCCGCGCGATTGATGGCCGACTTGATCGACACCATCGCGCAACCGAGCAGATTATCCAGCTCCAAGGTCTCGACCAGATCGGAATTCCAGACCATGCCCCGGTCGCTGACGCTGACGTGCTCGAAACCGTCATTAACCTCTTCCAGCAGTTTGATGCCTTCGGCCATGGAGTCGCCGGTGCGGAACACCGCCGCGTGATTCTGCATGGTGCGCTGCATCCGCATCCGCAAGCTGGCGGTCGGGTTTTCGCCCTTGGCGTTGCGCAGGCGGTCGAAACGGGCGACGATCTTATCCACCGAGGCTTGCGGCAAAGACCCGTGCCCGCTGCTGGGCTTGATCAATTCGGCGCAGCGGATGGCGGCGGCGCGGCCGAACACCACGATGTCGAGCAATGAATTGGAACCCAAACGGTTCGCCCCGTGCACCGACACGCAGGCCGCCTCGCCGATGGCCATCAAGCCGGGGATGATGGTATCCGGATTGCCGTCCTTGAGGATCACCACTTCGCCGTGATAGTTGGTCGGAATGCCGCCCATGTTGTAATGCACGGTCGGCAGCACCGGCGCCGGCTCCTTGGTGACGTCCACCCCGGCAAAAATTTGCGCGGTCTCGGCGATGCCGGGCAAGCGTTCGTTGATGACGTTGGCCCCCAGATGCTCCAGATGGAGATA
>DJIW01000117.1 GCA_002433805.1 Competibacteraceae bacterium UBA6584
GTCTAGTAGTTTACATTAGGATGAGAAAAAGGCTTATGAAAGTATCTAAAGAGCATCACAAGCTTGGCGGGTTTAGCAAGTATCGAACAATTATCATCTCCATTGCGCTTTTTATCGTCTTCGATCTCGGCGTGTTGGTGATGAATTTTTACATCTCATCGCAGATTAGCAAGGATGCGGTTGGGGTCAACCTTGCCGGGCGTCAGCGCATGCTGTCTCAGCGGACGGCCAAGACGCTGTTGCAACTTCAGAATGCGGTGCAAAGCAACGCGGATGCGAAAAAGCCCCTTGCGGAGTTGCAGACGGCCTTCAATTTGTTTGACGGCACGCTACGCTCGTTCAGCGAAGGGGGCGAAGCCGTCGGCGGCGATGGCAAACCAGTGATTCTAGAACGAGTGGAAGACCCCGCGGGCCGCGAGTCGATCAGGAAAGCGTATGCGATCTGGAATCCCTACCGAGAGAAATTGCAGCCGGTGTTGAACGGCAGTCCTGAGACGCGCGCGGATGCGCTGCCGGGCGTGGTGGCTTACGCCTTGGCTAATAATTTGTTGCTTCTCGAACAGATGAATTTCTTGACCACGGCCCTGGAGCATGTGGCTTCCGATAAAGCCGATCGGCTTCGGTTGATTCAGATGACTGGCATCACGCTGGCTCTGGTTAACTTTCTGATTATTCTGTTCCATTTTATCCGCCAGTTGCGCGAGAGCGATACCATGGCGGAGGCGGCTCGCCGCGAAACCAAGGATATTTTGGAATCGGTTTCCGAGGGTCTGCTGTTGCTCGATCGCAACCTCAACATCGGCACGCAGCATTCTAAATCGTTGGAAACGATCTTTAACCGCCCAGATCTCGGCGGACGGCCGTTCCTTGATGTGCTGCGCGAGCTGGTGCCGGAAAAAATCTATAAGGAAGCCAGCGATTACATTGATGTGCTGTTTAAAAAACACGTCAACGTCAAGTTGGTCGCCAGTCTCAACCCGCTGGATAAGGTTCATGTCTTTTTCGAACAATCGCATGAAAGCAAGTACCTCGCTTTCCAGTTTGCGCGGGTGCAAAACAAAGATCGCGAGCTCATGCATCTTCTGGTTACGGTCAAGGACATTACCGCCCAGGTGTTGCTGGAGCAGGAACTGGAGCAATCGCAGAAGCAGGCTCAGGAGCAAATGAACCTGATGGTCAGCATCCTGCACGTCGAGCCGGCGGTGTTGCGCGAGTTCCTCGACCGCGCCGAGCGCTCGTTGCGCCAAGTCAACGACACCCTCAAACAGTATGGTAATAACCGGTATGCGCACCAAGACCGGTGCAAGCTGGTGTTGCAGGATATTTTCCCCATCGTCCATACCCTCAAGGGCGAGGCGGGTTTGTTGGATCTGGCGATCTTCGAAGACAAGGCGCATGCCTTTGAGGACCTGATCGGCGAGTTACGCGGGCGGGCGGATGTCTCCGGCGATGACCTGCTCAGCCTCACGGTCAAGCTCGACAAACTGATGAACGACGTTCAGTCGGTACGCGAGATGGTCGAGCGCATCACCAGTCTGAAAGTGACCTTTGCCGCCACGCCCGAAGCGAATTCAAGCGCGTTGATCGCCGCGCCGGCGGCAGCGCCAGCACCGGTGGCAGCGCCGGTGGCGGCGCCGGTGGCAGCGGCAGTACCGGCAGACCTGGGCGCGGGGCCGTTGGTCACCCTAGATGAGTTCCGGCGACTGGCGCAGAAATTGGCGACCGATCAAGGCAAACAGGTGACGCTGACCGCGCATGGCTTTGAGAATCTGGCGCTGGCTGGCGACTCGGCGGTGGCGCTGCGCGATGCGCTAGTGCAGTTAGTGCGCAACGCGGTGGTTCACGGCATCGAGGTTCCCCAAGAGCGCGCCCGCGTTGGCAAAGCGGCCGCCGGCACCGTTCGGTTGCAGGCCAAGGCCGCCGCCGGGGGTTACGAAATCATCTGTCACGACGACGGACGAGGCCTCGACGCCGACCGGCTACGCAAGGCCGCGCAAAAAACCGGGCGCTGGTCGGCCGAGGAACTGGCAAGTTGGGACGAGAACCGACTGCGGGCCTTGGTGTTTGAATCGGGTCTTTCCACCGCCGAGGCGGTGAGCACCGCCGCCGGACGCGGCGTCGGCATGGATGTGGTCAAGCGCAAAGTCGAAGCGCTCGGCGGGCGGTTATCGTTCGCGACCAAGCCGGGTCAGTATTGCGCCTGGCGCATCACCCTGCCCGATGTACTGGCGCTGGATCAACTCAGCTTCGAGGCTGCTTGACGGCCTCGCGACTTACAAGGAGAAGGGCAGCATGATCAAGCTTCTTATCGTCGATGACTCCAATATCATCCGCCGCAAGATCGAACGGAGCGTCAATATTCCGGCGCTCACCGTGGTCGGCGCCGCCGCCAACGGCGTCGAGGCCGTGGAACTGTTCAAACGCCATAAACCCAATGTGGTGACCATGGATCTTACCATGCCCGAGATGGACGGCCTGGAGACCGTATCGGCCTTGCTGGCGATCGATCCCGGCACGCACATCCTGGTGGTCTCGGCGTTGGCCGACAAGACCACGGCGATCGAGTCGATCCGCCGCGGCGCCAGGGGGTTTATCTGTAAACCCTTTACCGATAAAGAATTGAACGACGCTTTGATAGAGCTTCTGGAAGTGGAAGTTTCATGAACGAACAACACCTTAAAATTTTTGTCGACAGCGCGACCTATTATTTCAGCCACCTTTCCGATGAGCCCGCGAAGGTGCAGGTGCCGTATCTCATCGAACACAACGAGTCGTTGATTTATGACTATACCGGCATTATTGGCATCGCCGGTTTGTATCAAGGCAATGTGTACTTCACCGCCCCCGAAGGGATGATGCGGTATCTGCTCACGACTCAGGGCGAACACAAGCACACGCCGGAGCACTGCTTGGATATCGTGGGTGAAATCGCCAATACGCTAGCCGGCAACGCCCGGCGCGATCTCGGCAACGAGTTGCTCATCTCGGTGCCCCTCAAGATCGCCGGCAAACCGGATATGATGTTACTGGCCAAAAAGAGCCGTTCTTACGCCATTCCGATCCAGTGGCGTTTTTACATGGCGGCTCTGGTGGTCAGCGTCGAGCAATAAGACTCGGCCGCGGCGCGGTTCCACCACCGCGCCGCAGATTCTATGATGGAAATCAAAGTCTTTTAAGCCGTTTATTAGAAAGCCATTGCGCAGGGACCGGGAACGCCCGCTGAAAATGCCGCTTTATCAGCGGGCGCGATCCGCCGCGATTCACCGCTTGGACAGCCGGAGTCGTTCCGACAGCGAGGTTGGAGCGATTGTCCGGAAGGAGTTGATGGCCTTTGCCCTGCGTCGTTAGGCTACAATAGCGCCCATCGCGGCATGGGCCGCTTAATGCTTCGAGTAACTGTTATCATTTCATTCCGTCGGAAGGGTCATGCCTGGCTGGCGTACGAAATCAAACCGGTAAATTGCGTCATCGGGCCGATATCTTTTCGATTCCAGCCGCTTGCTCGCCATGCTTCGCTGGTAGAACACCATCGCGCCATTTCCTGGCCGCTCCGAATTTCACCTTCCTCTGTCTGATCTTACCGTCCATGCCCTTCGGGATCGTCATTAAAATAAAAAACGACGGATTTTTAAGCAGCCCCATAGGCTCATGACTGGAAACAGGACCCCGCTTTCGATCCCGCCGACGCTATTGAGCGTTACTTGGCCCTTTATCGCCGGGTTCTTGGCCATCATGGTGGTCGGGGCCATCAGTCTTGAGGTGCTGATGGCGACCTACGGCTTCAGCCACGGCGAAAATCTGTGGGCCAAGAACCAAAAGAATGCGACTTTTTACTTGTTGCGTTACGCGCAAAGCGGCGATCCGCGCGCGCTGGGACAGCATGATGCCGCAATGGCCGTCTACCGGCATTTCCGCAAGGGTCGCGCGGCGGCGGTCGGCACGCCTTATCGAAAGGATGTGCTGTTGGAAGAATTCGCCAAGGCGGGTCTTTCCTTGCCGGATATCGAGAAAGCCGCGTGGCTGCACGAAAATTTTAAGGGCACCGATGTCGTTCGCAAGCTCTTGGCACTATGGTCCGAGGGCGAAAATAAATTGGCTCAACTTGAGCCGATTCGAAACGAACTGGCTGATTATTATCAGAATAATCGGAATGATCCGCGGTGGCTGGCCGCAATGGCCGCCAAAATCGAGGAGGTCGACCGTCTGGTGGAGCCCGAGGAGTTCGAATTCAGTCAGACGCTCGGCGATACCGCTTATCGCGTTTATCGGTTGTTGCTCGGGATCGAAATTGCGCTCGGAGCGATCCTGCTGACCGCGATTCTGTGGCGTACCTTCCGGCTCCTGCAAGAGCGGCACCGCATCGAACAGATTTTGATCGACGAACGCAAGCGGGCGACCGTCACGCTGGCGTCCATCGGGGAGGCTGTGGTCAGCACGGATCGGGAGGGTCGGGTCATCTATATGAATCCGGTCGCCCGACAGCTGATTCAACGGTCCCTGCCAGAAGGGGAGTCAGGCGCGATCAATCCTCCGTTGACCGAATTAGTCCGTTTGGTCGAGGGCGAGACGGGGGTCGAAAAAGCACCGCTGACGGATGAACTGCTCGATGGCCGCATTGCCGGCCTGCAAAGCGACATCGATCATTTGCTGGTGCGCGAAGACGGCACGTCAGTGCCGGTATCCTGGGTCGCCACCCCGATCCAAGACGGCGACGAAACGCGCGGCGTGGTGCTGGTGTTGCACGATACCACGCGGGAACAACAGCTTATCGACCGGCTATCCTGGCTCGCCGCTTATGACCCGCTCACCCGATTACCCAACCGGCGGGAGTTCGAGTCACGATTGCGGCGGGCGCTTGAAATGCTTCGACAACGCAGCGGCCGGAGCGGCTTGCGGCGCGAGGACGACCAGCAACACGTGCTGATGTTCATCGATCTGGACCAATTCAAAATCATCAACGATACGTGCGGACACGCCGCCGGCGATGAAATGTTGCGTCAGGTCACCGCCGCGATGAACCATCACGTGCGCGATGAAGATACGCTGGCGCGCATGGGCGGGGATGAGTTCGGCTTGCTGTTGATGAACTGTCCGCCGGATAAAGGCGAACAAAAAGCCGAGGAACTGCGCCGCGCCATCGGCGAGGTGGTGCTGGTTTGGGGATTGCGCCGGTTTGCGATCAGCGCCAGCATCGGTTTGGTGCATCTGGAGCGCCCGCACAACGATTTGAATGAGGTGTTGAGCGCGGCCGACATGGCCTGTTACAAGGCGAAGGACAACGGACGCAACCGGGTCGAGGTCTACCGGTCCGACGACGCCCATTTGCTCGCCCGCTTCGGCGAGATGGCGTGGGCGCAGCGCTTGCAGTCCGCCTTGAAGGAGGACCGTTTTTGTCTGTACGCCCAGCCGATTTTACGCTTGCAAGGCGACGACTGTCCGGGGGCGCATTTCGAACTATTGTTGCGGCTGCGAGACGAAGAGGGCAAGCTCGTTCCGCCGGGGTTATTCATCCCGGCCGCCGAACGCTTTGGCATCATGCCGTTGATTGATCGGTGGGTAGTCGATCACGCCCTCGAGAATATCGCCCGCCGGCTGACAGGACATTTGTCCGACCCAGCCACCGTTTTTTCCATCAATCTGTCGGGGTCTTCATTGGGGGATCGAAATTTTTTGGTCGAGCTCGAAGGGCTGTTCGCGCGCCATCAAGTCCCTCACCAGCACGTATGCTTTGAGATCACGGAAACCCAAGCGGTGATCAACTTCGCGCAAGCCATCGGTTTTATCAACGAATTGCGCGCTTTGGGTTGTTCGTTCGCCCTGGATGATTTCGGGGCCGGGATGTCCTCATTTACCTATCTCAAACACATTCCGATCAATTACCTGAAAATCGACGGCAAGCTGGTCAAGGATATCCTCCACGACCCGATCGACCGGGCCATGGTCGAGATGATCAACCGTCTGGGCCACACCATGGGTGTTAAAACCGTGGGCGAGTACGCCGAAACTCCGGACATCATCGACGCCCTTCGGCAAAGCGGGGTGGATTACGCGCAAGGTTTCGCGGTGGGCCACCCGGAGATCTGGTCTGTCAGTTGACGCTGCCCGCGACGGGAACCGGCGGGCCGAATGCATGCCGACCAAGATTTTTACTGCTTGGTCAGTACGCCTACAAACGACTGCCGCAGTATTTGCAATAGACCGCATCATTGTCATGTCCCTCGGCGGCGCAACTCGGGCACGCTTGAGTGTTGGACGCATGGCGGAAGGCATTCGCCATTTCGACAGTAACGATGCCGGTCGGCACCGCGATGATGGCGTAACCCAGAATCATGACCAGCGAGGATATGAATTGACCGAGATCGGTCTTGGGGGAGATGTCGCCATAACCGACCGTGGTCAGGGTGACGATGGCCCAGTAGATGCTGCGCGGAATACTGGTATAACCATTGCTCTCGCCCTCGACCACATACATGATCGAGCCCAAGATCACCACCAGCGTGAGAATGGCGAAGAAAAAGACGCCGATCTTGCGTCGGCTGGCTTGAATGGCCTGCGTCAACAACCGCGCTTCCCCTACGTAGGTGGTCAGCTTGAGCACGCGGAAAATCCGCAGGATTCTGAGAAGGCGGATCACCAGCAAGTAATGAGTATTGGCAGCCCACAAACTCAGATAGGTAGGCAGGATACTCAATAGATCGACGATGCCATAGAAACTGGTGGCGTACTTGAGCGGACGGCGCACCGCCACCAGCCGCACCAGGTATTCGGCGGTGAACAGCAGGGTAAACCCCCATTCCAACCGATTGAGCGTTGCGCCGTAAGCGGTTCGCAGCTCGCGCATGCTGTCCAACATAACGCAGAGCGTGCTCAGCACGATGCAGACGATCAGCCCGACATCAAACGCCTTGCCGGCGGGCGTGTCGGCTTCGAAAATGATCTCGTGCAGCTTGGCGCGCCAAGATGATAGCGGTCGCTCGTGTAATGCAGACGACATAATAGGCATCCGTTGAAAAAAATCGCGGCGTTACCTTCAAGAATTTAATGAATGTAATCGGGTCTCCCATCGCGTGCAATCCAGCGCGGCGCTTGATGGCGACCAGATGCAGGGTGTGGTGGGTCGAGCTACCGGTCGCTAGCAGGCCGATGATCCCGTTAACGATGGCGCGATCATCGATAACCCGCCCGACCGGGCGATCATCCTGGCCCAGCGCGGTGATTCTGGCCGCCCGTTGCGCCGCCGCCTGGGTCACGCCGTCGCACAGGGCGGGCACGCCGACCGGGCCGTGCTGGCGAATCCGGTTGTTGGTGACGGCGGCGAGGGTGGAGTGAAGAGCCATGATTTTTGCTCCTCTTTCAGCGGCGCCAGCGCCGTGGCATCCGTGGAGGGCGCGGCGGGCATCTCGCGCCCGAAAGGCGGTAGGCGACGTTTAATACCGCACGGAGAAGCTAGCGCTTTCTCGGTAATGAAGCTTGCGTTTGTCGTACATTTTCGTGGTGGCGATATGGCGGTGACCGACAGAGGCTTGGACCGCTTCGATGGGGCACTTGCGATCCAGCGCTTCAGTGATGAAAGTCGCGCGCGCGCTATGCGGGGTCACGCCGGTTGGCAAAGCTGCCTCAAAGGCGTAGCGATGGAACAATTTATTGATTTGGCGGCTGGTTAAGGGTTTGCGCCGCTCGCTGCGTTGCACCGTCAGAAACAGCGGCGATTCCCGCTCGTCGCCGTGGCCGCTCAGCGCCAGATACGCGCGCAAGGCCAGTTGCAGTTCCTGATGGATGGCCACGCGATTGCGCTGGCCGCCCTTGATGACAAAGTCCAGCACCCAATAACCCGCATCTTCAAAAAAATCCTTGATCTTCAAATGAGTTACTTCTGATATCCGACAACCAGCGTAAAACAGGACATGCAGGATCGCCCGATCACGCACTCCCTTTAAGGTTTGTGGCGATGGCGTTTGCAGCAAGTGTCGGACTTGTTCGGGCGTCAAGGCGGTTGCGTCGACCCTGTCGTGTCTGACACGAGGCCGCTTGACTCCGGCCGCGGGATTGCGCGGGGTGATTTGCCGCTCGCACAGATGCTGGAAAAGCGAGGAAACGGCCGCCAGACGGTTGCGGACCGTTCGGGGACTGGCCCCTGATCGAATTAAATGCTCGCGCCAAGCGACCAGATGGCTTTGGCCGATGGCGCGCAGTTGTTCCGACGAATCCAGGTTGTGGAATGCAATAAAACCTCGCACGGCGGTTTGATAAGTGCGACGGGTGCGGGGAGAAACGAAATTGGCAAGCCATAAGGCTTCTTCGGGCAAGTGCGTCAGCTCATCGCAATGGACAAGCTGGGTTGGAACATCCAAGCGGGGAAGATGAGGGTCAGAGTGTTGGGGCATGATGCACCTTGGTATCGAAACGACTATTCCCGTCGGAACTATACCGCAAAACAGTTCCGATAACTTTGATTATCGGAATAAAAATAACAACCGTTTTTATTGATAATTTACGTAATACGTTTTATGTAAATAAATTTGAAACACCCCAAGATCCAATTTCGAACGATCATCCCTTCGGATCTCGCAACGCTTGGACGTTCGTGCGCTCACCGTCAAAATCGATAGCGCAACAGCAACATAGCGTCATTCCCCCGCACTCGAAACAAAATGGCCGGGTCCGTCGCCTTATGAGGCGAATTGAGCGGCAACCCATCGCCTTGCAAGGCGTTGATGGTGTCGATAAACGTATTGGCGAACGGCCGACGGTTCGAGCTTCCGCCAGTCAAGCCATCCCCAGCAGGAACCACGGGATTCAAATTTGGAGTGGGATAGACGAATTTGGGACTTGAAACGGCGGTCTGATCCGTTTTGGCATGGCTCGATCCCACAGCTTGGCTTGACTTCTTTTCGGTAGCCGCCGCGCGAGATGTGGGATCGGCAAGCCTGGAATCGCGCGAAGCTTCGCCGAAAGCGCCGTTCAGGCTTTTAGAGGGCAATGCGGGCCGAGATAGCGAATCGGAAACTCCGCCGACGCGGTCGCCGCCGCCGGCATGGCAACCTAAAAGTAAAAAAGCGGCAAGCTGGACCACAAGGCTGAAGCAACGCATAACCCCTTTCCTGCCATCGTTGGCGCTCGTCGTCGATAAATGTTGATACCTTCTATTCGTTGGAGTTCCAGGATTACCGTTGTCAAAGTCATAAGCTTCATTTGACGGTGTCAGATGATCAGTAGTCGCTACCGAGTTTGCCCGCAAGCCCGCCTTCGGATTAAATACGGTTTCTCACGCACGAACAGGAGCGCGATTGATGAAGTATCTTGCTGGAACCATCGCCGACGTGATCGAGGACGGCGCGCTGGCCACGCTGATTGTCGATACGGGCCAACAACAGCACCGCCTGCAAGCGGACGCTGCCTTGCTGGCTGATGGGCTGACCGCGCTTTACGGCGACGACTGGATCGGCAAGGCTATCGCCGTGCAATGTGATGGTTCCACACTCACCAGCATTGAAATCCCCGGCGCGCCGCCCAACTACGCCATTTAACCGATCCGAAGCGTTCGTTTTGCCTTGTATCAGCCATTATCCAACCGCCAAGCAAAATAGAGGGCGCTCAGCGCCAAAGTCGCCAGCGTGACCGGAACCCCCGCGCGCCCGTGAGTGCGCCAATCCATCCGGATGCCGCGCCGGCCCGCCACGTCGGCCACGATCAGATTGGCGATGCTCCCCACCAGCAGCAAATTCCCGGCCAATGTGCTCGACAGCGCCAGAATCGGTCCGGCCAGCGGATGGATCGCCGCCGGCAACAACAGCATGACCGCCGGTACGTTGGACACCAGATTGCTCAGCAACACCGCTGCCGCGAACAAGGGTTGCGGCTGTTGCAGCGGCACACCCGCCGCCGCCAAACCCGCGATCGCTTGCGCCACCAAGCCGGTATGTTCCAAGGCGTGATTCACCACGAACAGGCCCATGAACAATACCAGCAACTCCCAATCCACCAGTCCCAACATCTGGCGGGAATGCAATTTGCGGCTGGTGAGCAGCACGCCCGCGCCAGCCAGCGCCGCCGCCTCGCGCGGCCAGTCGGTGAACAGAAACACCGCGACCAACGCCGCCGCCACCGTCAGACCCTTGACGGTCTGCCAAGGGTCAAAAATCGGTTGATCGCCGAGCCGACGCGAAGGGACTGATTCGGGCTCGTCCGCGTCCGCCGTCCAACGTCCCCGCGTTTGCCAGACTAAAATTCCCCAGACCGCCGACAAACCGAATACAACCGGTCCTATCACCTCCAGGGTGTAGCCTCCAAACGACAACCCCAAGGTCGCGCCGATCAACATGTTTTGCGGGTTGCCGATCAAGGTGGCCGCCGAGCCGACGTTGGCCGCGCACGCCAGCGCCAACAGATAAGGGATCGGTTGCAGACGCCGCCGCCGGCAAGCATCGATCAACACCGGCGCGACCGCCAAGCACACGATGTCGTTGCTGAATACCGCCGACAGCGCCGCCACCACCAAAATCAGCGCGCCCAGCAACAGGGGTGGTTGCAGCGGCAACGCCGCCAACCACAGCGTCACCCAGCCGTAAAACCCACCCAAGCGCAGCTGGGCTGACACCACCATGAACGCGAACAGCAAAATTAAGGTCGGCAGATGCAGCGCTTGCACCGCCGCCTCCGGGGTCAAAACCCCGCCGCCCACCAGCGCGATAGCCCCCAGCAGCGCAATCCCGGTCCGGTCGATCTGCAAGAACGGCAAATCGCCGAGAATCATCCCCAGATAAACGATCACAAAAACGATGACGGTGAAGGTCATGCGGCATCCTGGCCCAGTCCGCGCGCCCTCATTCGGATACGAACTTCAACAGCCGCCCACCGGCATAATCGGTCAAATACAACTCGCCCGCCTCGTCTTCTCCGAAGCTGGAAATCGAGATCGACGACGCCAAAATCTCGCGCGCGACCCAGCCCCCCGCTTCCCGCCGCGCCGCCCAGATCCGCCCGCTGATAAAATCGCCGTACACATAATAGCCCGCCAGCTCGGGCACTTGCGTTCCGCGATAGCTATAACCGCCGGTGACGGATTCGCCCGCGCCGTGATCGTATTCCAGCACCGGCAGCGTCAGCGTGCCATCGTCGCAGGCGCTGGGCGGGTTGAAACAATGGCTCCCCTCCATCCGCCGCCAGCCGTAATTCAAGCCGCCTGGGCCGCCCGCTGGCTGAACGTTGATCTCTTCCCATCCGTTCTGGCCGACATCGGCGATGTACAAATCCCCAGTCGCCCGGTCGAAGCTGAACCGCCACGGATTGCGCAAGCCGACCGCCCAGATTTCTGGCCGGATGTCGGTTCGGTTGAGGAAAGGATTGTCGGCGGGAATGCCGTAAGGGCGCTGGTTCACATCGATTCGCAGCAGCTTGCCCAACAGCGAACCTCCGTCCTGCGCCCGATTTTCCGGATCGCCGCCGCTGCCGCCGTCGCCCATGCCGATATAAAGCATCCCGTCCGGTCCGAACTGCAACTGCCCGCCGTTGTGATTGGCGTAAGGCTGAACCACGCTCAGCACCACGCGCTCGCCGCGCGGCAGCGCGACGTTCGGCGCGCGGCGAGATGCGCGAAACCGAGAGACGACCGTATTGCCCTCCAAATTGGTGTAATTGGCGAAAAACAACCGGTTGCTGGCAAACTCGGGGTGAAAGGCAATGCTTAGCAAGCCGCGTTCCCCACCGCTCGCCACCCGGTCGCGGATGTCCAGAAACGGTCTCGGCAATAGCTGCGTTCCATCGAAAATCACCACTCGTCCGTCTTGCAGAGTGATGAACAGCCGGCCGCTACCGTCGCCGGCGTGGGTGATCGCCAGCGGCTGCGTCAAGCCGTTCGCCACTTCTCGCAGCGCCACTCTCGCTTGCGCCTCCGCCGCCAATCCCCCCAGCGCCAGCAACAGCGCCACGATGCTCGGTAAAACCCTCCACAACCGGCTAGAAAGATTCAAGTAGCGCATGACGGTATCCTCTGATTGCGATATCTTGCGGGAGAGAAGCTTTATGGTCCGACCGCGTCAATCGAGCGCGGCCCCCGCTCGAACCTCAGCCTTCGAGAAACGTGCATGACCGCCGATTTTTCTGTCGACTGTTCGTCGCTCGACCGACCGGAGGTGCTCGCCTGCCTATTCTATCCGCGTCGCGGTGACAACCGAGAAGCTCCAGCGGGCGCTTGCGATTTGACCATTCCCGTGGCCGAAACCGTAACGGTCGGCGCGCGCGCCCATCTGGCTGAGCCTTCGGCCGCTAACATCCTATTTTTTCACGGCAACGGTGAAATCGTGGAGGATTACGACGAGATCGGAGCCTGCTATGTCGAACGTGAAATCAACTTTGTGGCGGTCGATTATCGGGGCTACGGGTGTGCCACGGGATGGCCGAGCGCCTCCGCGCTGCTGGCGGACAGCCATCGAATCCTCGACTTCATCACGGTTTGGTTGCAACAGCGAGGGCACACCGGACCGCTGCTGGTCATGGGTCGTTCGCTGGGCAGCGCTCCGGCGCTAGAACTGGCCTGGCGTCGGTCCGACCGCGTGGCCGGACTCATCCTGGAAAGCGCCTTCGCCCACACCGGCCCGCTGTTGCGTCGGATCGGGGTCGATTTCAGCGCGCTGCCGGATTTCAGCGAAACTCACGGGTTTCGCCAGCTCGACAAAATTCGAACCTTCGCCAAACCCACCCTGATCATCCACGCCGAACGTGATCGCTTGATCCCCTCTACTGAGGGTCAAGCACTTTATGAAGCCAGCCCCGCGCCCGATAAACACTGCTTGATGATCCCGCGCGCCGACCATAACACGATTTTCGCGCTCGGCTTGCGACCGTATCTGGACTCGGTGCAGGTTTTTGCCGATCCGCTGCGGTTCGTATCCTCGGCTAGCTGATTGTAACCGGTAGATTACTGATCAACATCAAGGCAAAATAGGAGTTCTTCGGCAACACGCCGCGATGACGGAACAGCACCATGCTTGAACTCAAGGTTGAAGTCGAGCCGGGCGATGTCGGTTTCGACGCCGAGCGCCTCGCCCGGATCGACGCCCATTTCGCCCGCTACGTGGATGACGGCCGCCTGCCCGGTTGGCTGATTCTGGTCAGTCGGGCCGGCAAAATTGTCCATCTCGGCGTCCGCGGCCAGCGCGATATGGAAGCCGGCAAGCCCATGGAAGCGAACACGCTTTTCCGTATCTACTCGATGACCAAGCCGATCACCGCCGTGGCCGTGATGATGCTTTACGAGGAAGGCGCGTTCGAGCTTAAGGACCCGGTCAGCCGGTTCATCCCGGCTTTCGGCGACGTGCGTGTCTATAAAAGCGGCTCGGCTCTGAAGCCGGTGACCGAACCGCTGCGCGAGCCGCTGCGCATTTGGCATTTGCTGACCCATACCGCTGGACTCACGTACGGTTTTCATCACGCCCACCCCGTGGATGCGCTCTACCGCGCCGCCGGCTTTGAATGGGGGCCGCCCCACAACCTCAATCTCGCGGCCTGTTGCGAGACGTGGGCCGGCTTGCCGCTGCTGTTTCAACCGGGAACCGAATGGAATTACTCGGTGGCCAGCGACGTGTTGGGCCGGGTGATCGAAGTGGCCTCGGGAATGAATCTCGATCAGTTTTTCAACGAACGGATTTTCCAACCGCTGGCGATGCAAGACACCCGATTTTGGGTGGACGACGGAGATAGCGACCGTTTGGCCGCGCTGTACTCGCCGCAACCCAACACCCTGCAGGCACTGCGCAACAACGCTCTAGATCGAATCGGACGGCAGCGTCCCGCCAGCTGTCTCGGCGGCGACGGACTGGTATCGACCGTCGCCGATTACCACCGTTTCACCCAAATGCTGCTGCGGGGAGGTGAATTGGACGGCGTCCGGCTGCTCGGCAATCGAACCCTGCGTTACATGACCCGGAATCACTTGCCCGGCGGAGTCGATCTCGAACGTTTCGGCCGGCCGTTGTTCGCCGAAACCACCTTCGATGGCATCGGCTATGGCCTGGGTTTCTCCGTGGCGCTCGATCCAGTCGCTAACAAGGTTTTATCCTCCCCCGGTGAATTCGCCTGGGGCGGCGCCGCCAGCACCGCGTTTTGGGTAGACCCGGCCGAGAAGATCACCGTGTTGCTCTTTACGCAGTTATTCCCATCCAGCTCCCATCCGCTGCGACCCCAACTCCGGCAACTGGTTTACCAAGCCTTGGTGAATTAGCCATTCTGTTCGGCGTGTTCCATCGCAGCGTGTGAAACCAACACGTTAAAAACCCATTTTCGAGCGTAGCGACTTCAGACCCCCTATTAACTTGCCGACCAAGGAAGGGTTTTTGACGTCCTTGATTTCTTCCACCTGATGGCGTTTTAACAGTTCGGGTTTTCTCAAATTGGTTCCATGCCGGGTCAGCGCTGATCGGATGTAATAGCTCAATTGGTTCTTTTGAATCGGCTTGTAACTATAACGATAAATCTGTCCTTGATTGATCAAGCTGATCATCGTATCGGCACTGTGGTATTGGGTTAAAATAATCGTGATGATCGAAGGATAATTTTGTTTCAGGATTTTTATGAATTCCGTCGCATCCTCACTGTCGACCAGCGTTTCGGAGATAATGACCGAAATTTGCTGGTTGCTTAACAAATCAATCGCTTCG
>DJIW01000015.1 GCA_002433805.1 Competibacteraceae bacterium UBA6584
CGCCAATTCCAGTCGGAAGGATATCCGTCTAGCTCCATGGCGGTGCACAGCGTGCTGCAATCGCACAATCCATGATCCAAAAGCGCGGCAAGCTGCTCGGAAAGATTCGAAAACCGCGTGGCCCACGCTCTGCATTAAACTTTTGTGGCCTTAACGGTCTTATCCGTTTCCGACCGGCGGTCACGCCGTTTTCAATCAGTGGAAAGGGCAACCGAAACCTCGCCGCCGTCAGTGATGTTCCGCTCAAAGGATTGGCATGAATCCCGCCATCGAACTCACGCTCGCGCAAACCTTCGATTTTCTGCTCCACGTTGCGGTGGTGCGGCCGGTCTTTCTATGGGGCGCGCCGGGCATCGGCAAAACGGCGCTGGTCAACCGTTTCGCGACGGCGGTGGGCCTGGAGTGTGTGTCGCTGTTGGGCAGCCAACTGGCTCCGGAAGATTTGCTGGGCGTACCGAAGATCGACGGCGACTGCTCGCGGTTTTTTCCGCCGGCCAACATCGTGCGCCGCCAGCCGTTCGTGCTGTTTCTGGACGAACTCAACGCCGCCAGCCACGACATCCAAAAAGCGTTTTACTCGCTGATTCTGGAACAGCGGGTCGGCGAATACCGATTGCCCGCCGGCACCATCGTCATCGGCGCGGGCAACCGGGCCAAGGACGCCGCCATCGTCAAGCCGATGCCTTCGGCGCTCATCAACCGTCTGGCCCACATCCATTTGCGCGCCCAACACCGCGAATGGCTGGCCTGGGCCGTGAATGAGGGCGGGATTCATCCGTGGGTGGTGGACTACATCCAGCTTCGGCCGGATCATTTGTGGAATGAGCCGCCGAAGCATGAAGAACCGTTCTCGACTCCCCGTTCGTGGCACATGTTGTCCGACGCCTTGCATTCCTTTGGCGAAGCCTTGAGCGATGAAATGCTGGAGGCGCTGGCCTTCGGGTTGCTGACGCCGGCCCATGCCGGCCAGTTTAAAGGCTTTGTGAAGCAGTTGCGGCAACGCCACACGCTGGCGGCGATCTTGAAGGGCGATGCCCACTGGCCGGCCGAACCCGCCGACCGCGACATTCTTTACTTTCTGGCGCAATCGTTTCGGGGCCAGCTGCGCAAGGAGTTACCGGAGGACGAAGCCTCGCTGCGGCAGGAGCACAAGCAACTGGCGATGCGGGCGAAAAGTTTGCTGCGGGATCTGGCGCGGATCAGCGTCGAAATGGCCCAAACGGTGGTGGCCGAAGATGATGCTGGCCAGCGCTTGCCGTCCTGGTTTTTGGTGGAGGTGGCGCGCGATTTGCCCCGCTTGGCCGAACGTCGGACGGGTAAATGAAGCCTCGCAAAGCCGCCGACCATCCGGCTCGCATCGCGTTTCAGCAAGGCGTGCTGCTCGCCCAACGCCCGCCGCTGGACGCCGTGGCCGGCGCGGCGCAGCTCCGGTTTGACGACAAGCACCACTTTGTGAGCGTCAAGGGCTGGCTGGCGCTGTCGCCGGATGGATTTATTTGGGTCCATCCCAAGCGAGTGGCGCGGCCGGAGGAGTGGGCGCGGGTGTTGGGGCTCGCTTACATCTGCTTGGGCTTCGGTTTGGTGCGTCAGCGCGAACCGCAGGCGCTGTGGGAAACTGCCGCGCTGCTGGTGGCGGAACGGTTTTGCCAGGATGCCGGGATCGGGGTTGCGGCGGAGGTTTTGCTCCATCCGGAGGTGGAAATTCCGGTCAGCGGCGAAGAAGCGCTGTTTCGGAGTTTGGTCGTCGAGGGATGCGATCCCGCGTTGCTGCAATGGCATGAGGCGCTGTGCGGCAACGGGATGAACGTGTTTCGCCCGACCGATCAATCGCCCGGCGGCTACCGACCACGCTCGCCGGACTGGCGCGAGTTGCTGGCCGATGGCATCGCGCGCGGGGTGGGCGAAGCGATTGAGAAGGCAAGCGGCCGAACGGTCGCGGTTTCTGGCGCGCCGCGCCGGCTGACGCCGGCGTTGAAGGCGCAACGCCGCTTGATCGACAGCCATCCGCTGCTAGGCGCGCTGGCGGTCGGCTTCGATCTGGAGGAAGACCCGCGCGTGTGCCAGTTGCACGCTATTCGGGTGGCGGCCATCGATGTGGGTAGCCGGACGATCTGGATCAACCCGGCGGCGGGTTTGAACGAGTCGGAATGTCTGTTTGTGTTCGCCCACGAGCTGCTGCACGCCGGTTTGAATCACGCTTCGCGCCGGCGAGGACGCGATCCTTTGCTATGGAATGTCGCCTGCGATTTCGTGATCAACGGTTGGTTGATCGAAATGGGGATCGGCGCGCCGCCGGTGCTGGGCCTGCTGCACGACGCCGAGTTGGCCGGAGATTCGGCCGAGGAGATTTACGATCAGCTGGCGCGCGATCTGCGCCGCGCCCGCAAGTTGGCGACCTTGCGCGGGCCGGGTTTGCCCGATGTGTTCGGCAAGGAGGAGGGCGGCATTTTTGTCGATGCCGAGGCTTATTGCCGGCGCGCGTTGTGGCAGGGTATGGAGCGTTGTTTGATGGGCGGCGGGCGCGGGACGCTGCCGGCCGGACTGGTGGAGGAAATTCGCGGTTTGGCCCAGCCGCCAATTGCGTGGGACGTGCGGTTGGCTTATTGGTTCGACGAGCATTTCCCGCCGCCGGAGCGCCGCCGGAGTTACGCGCGACCCTCGCGCCGGCAAGCCAGCACGCCGGATATTCCCCGTCCGTCCATCGCCAAGCCGCCCGAGGAGGAACGGCGGGCGCGGGTTTTTGGGGTCGTGTTGGATACGTCTGGGTCGATGGAGCCGAAGCTGCTCGGCAAAGCCATCGGAGCCATCGCCAGTTACGCTCAGGCGCGGGAGGTGTTCGCGGTGCGGTTGGTGTATTGCGACGCCGCCGCCTACGATGCGGGTTGGCTGCCGCCTGAGGCTTTATTGGAGCGGATTGCGGTTAAGGGACGCGGTGGGACGGTGCTGCAACGGGGCGTGGATTGCTTGCGGGATGCGGCGCGGCGCAAGGATTTCCCGCCGCGCGGGCCGGTGTTGCTGATCACCGATGGCTACTGCGAGACGCAGTTGAGCATCGACTTCGAACATGCTTTTCTAATGCCAGAAGGTCGGCGGCTACCGTTCGCGCCGCGCGGTGAGGTGTTTTGGGTTCGGTAGGATTTATCGCGCTCATTACTTTGTAATGACAGGAACCACTAATGAAAATATCAAACCTACCTTTCGGCACAATTGACTGATCAAGCGTTGAAAGAACGGAACATGGGACGAGACGGGCGCGGCTTATTGGCGCGCAAGACTTTGGGAACATCAGACCCCAAAACCTAGTCAATCGTCTTCCAACACGGAAATCAGGCATTCCAGCACTTGGCTGACGAGGTGCGGCGGGGCGCGTTCTACCACGCTCGCCTTTCGCGCTTTCCAGTCCAGGGATTTGACCTGGTGGGCGTGAATGCTGCCGTCTGTTCTTAAACCGGAACCGGAGAGCGGAATCAGGAAACCGGAGTCGCGGGCCACAGCCGCCATGCCGCCGGAAATCGGGCAGACCAGGGCAAGCTGGAACCGCTGGTTGAAGGATTTGGGCGAGACGACGAGGCAGAAATGAGGGCCTTGCATTTCCCGTCCGCTTGCCGGGTCGAACTGGAGGTGGAGAATGTCGCCCCGGTCCGGGGGCTTCATTGCTCGTTTCCCACCGCCGGGAGTTCGTCCCAGCCTGTCACCCGCTGCAATCCTTTAGGGGTGGCCGCTAGCAACTCCGCCAAACGTCGGCGTGGGCGGGCGGGTTTCAGGCGCAGTTCGGATCCGCTGATTTCCACGGACAGCAGCGCCCCGGCTTCAAGCTGGTTCTGTTCAATGTAAGATTGGGGAATGGTGATGATCAGCGAGCCACCCGAGCGGCGCAACGACGCAGTGAGCATGATAAAATCCTGTTTAGTTTTACTAAAATAAAACTAACAGAAATTCTTCAATTTGAAAATACTAAAATTTTTCCTATTGTTAGTCGTTCTAATACTATCTAAAGAATGTATCTGAGCTCAATAAAGGCGCATAGATAGAGAGTAAACGGATTTATCCGTTTGGCCTTTTGGCGACCGAACAGCCGAAGCGGAGTGCCGTGTCCGCAGGATCGGGTCAATCGGCAGTTCAAGGCAGATTGGCCGAGTCGGTTATGGGTTTCGGATTTCACCTATATATCCACTCGGCAAGGCTTCGTCTTAATCCGAAAAAGGAGCAACGCTTGGCTAAATCAACCATCACCTACTGGAATCCTCTCGCATCCGACAGTCAGGAGCGCTGGACGCCGATTCAAGGGTTGGAAGGCATGGCCGAGGAAGTGACCTTGAGCATCGATCCGGTTACCGGAGAATATTCCAGGCTCACTCGGTTTCTACCCGGAGCCGATACATCCGCCTTCGGAGGGAAAAGCCACGCTTATCCGGAGGAAGTGTTCATCGTCAGCGGCCGACTTTACGACGCGGCATTCGATCTTTGGTTGGAGGCCGGTCATTACGCCAGCCGCCCGCCGGGCGAAGTGCATGGCCCTTTCAAAACCGAAACCGGCTGCGTTGTTTTCGAAGTCTCTTTTCCCAATCGGATTGCCTCCGACAAAAATACCTTAAAGCTTGATCCTTCCTGCTTCTGAATCCCAATGCTGAGAAGCTCGGAATGTCGCCCTGTCGTCTCGATCATCTTGTGGTGACCGCCCCTTCGCTTGATGCCGGCGCGGCGTGGGTTCGGCAAGCGCTCGGCGTTTCGCCACAGCCCGGCGGCGAGCACCCGCGCATGGGAACGCATAACCGGCTGCTGCGGCTCGGCGATGAATTATATCTTGAGGTGATCGCGATCAATCCCGCCGCGCCTGCTCCAACCCGGCCGCGTTGGTTCGCGCTCGATAGGCTCGGCTCCGACGCCGCGCCCGCGCTTTCCGCTTGGGTCGTCCGCACCTCCAATATTCAGGCCGCCGTTTCCGTATGCTCGGAACCGCTTGGCGCTGTCGAGGCCATGAGCCGGGGCGCGCTCGACTGGTTTATCACCCTTTCAGCCGATGGGTCCGCGCCGCTCGGTGGGATCGGCCCTGCCTTGATCGAGTGGCGGACCGCGCCGCATCCCGCGTCCAAACTCCAAGAGCAGGGTTTATCGCTCGCCAAACTCAAACTCGCGCATCCCGAACCGGAGCGCGTTTCCCGCTTGTTGATGTCTTTGAGACTGGACGCGCCGGTTACGGTTTCGGCAGCCGCGCGCGGTTCGAAGCCGCGCTTGGTCGCGCGGATCAATACGCCGCACGGGCTTCAGGTGTTATCGAGCGCACTGTAAGCAGCTCATGCGCCTAGAAAATTAATCTCAGAATCATTTTTGCTTGACACCTTGCGCCGTCCGTTCTATTTTTAGCGTACATTTGTACGCTAACAGTCACGCTCATGCCCAAACGTCCCGACGACCAGCTTTACCTTCAACGCTTGCAGGATTACTACGCCCGCTGGCGCAGCCTGCCGGCTTACGGACCGCTGCGAGAGGTCTTGCGGCTGAGCTCGCGCGACGGCGTGGCCAAGGTGTTGGAACGGCTGCGGTCGGCCGGTTATCTGGATCGCGCGCCCGACAACCGCTGGACGCCGACCTCGCGATTTTTCGAGCGGCCGCTGGCGGAAACGGCGGTCCCGGCGGGATTGCCCGCCTTGGTCAGCGACGGCGGCGAGGTCTGCTCCATCGACAGCTGGCTGGTCCGCCATCCCTCCCGCACCACGCTGATCCCGATTACCGGCGATTCCATGATCGAGGCCGGCATCTACGAAGGCGATCTGGCGGTGGTGGAGCGGAATATTCCCGCTCGGCCCGGCGATCTGGTGGTGGCGGTCATCAACAATGAATTGACGCTCAAAACCTTGGCGGTGGAAGACGGAGCCGCGATTCTGCGACCGGCCAATCCGCGTTATCCGATCATTCGACCCGGCGACCAGTTGGAGATTTTCGGCGTGGTCGTCGGACTGATCCGTTCCTATCGCTCGCCTCGGAGGTAATGCCCATGTTGGCTCTCGCTGTTGAATCGCCCGCCGGTCGGGTCAGTCTTGCCCGGCCTGTTCCCCATTGCCAAACGGCCTCGGAACCGGTGGTCGGTTGGCCGCTGTTGGAAGACGCGATCCCGAGCGGCGAGCCGCTGCCGATCACGGACGCCGCACAGGACCGGCTCAGTCTGGACGCCCATCTGATCCGCAATCCCGAGGCGAGCTTTCTGGTGCGGGTGCGGGGCGATGCGCTGCGCGGCGCGGGTTTGCGCGACGGCGATCTGGTGGTGATGGATCGGGCCGTGCCGCCGCTGGCCGGTAGCGTGGTGCTGGTGGCGGACGCCGAGGGCGTCGCTCTGCGGCAGCTGGATCGCGACGCCGCCGGAAAATTGACGGTCGCGTCGAACGGTGACGACCCGCTCGGCGGTCGGGGGCGCTCGATCCAGGACTTCAATATTTGGGGCGTAGCGCGGTGGGTCGTCCACCGGCTTTGGCCGAACCGGGATTGGTCGGCTCAACCTGAGCCGCTATCCCTAGGGGCGCTCTCCGCGCCGCCGACAATCGCGAGGTAAATCACGATGAACGATGCATGTTCGAAACACGGCGCTTTTAGCTGGAACGAATTGATGACCACCGATGTGGCGGCGGCCCGAAACTTTTACGGGGCGCTGTTCGGCTGGGAAACCGAGGCTTATCCGGGCGGCGATTATCACTATACCTTGGTCAAAGTCGGCGGCGAAGCGGTCGGCGGCATCATGAGTTTGCCGCCCGACTGCGCTGGAATGCCGCCTGGTTGGGGAATCTACGTCACGGTAAGCGATGTGGAGGCGACCGCCCGCCAAGTTGAAAGCTTGGGCGGCAAGCTGCTGCGCCCGCCCATGGACATTCCGGATGTCGGACGGTTCTGCGTGTTGCAAGACCCGCAAGGCGCCACTTTGTGCGCCATTCAGTATCGGTAAAGGTTGTATCCCTCATGCTCTCGCCGCGCGATGGACGGCGGGAGCTGTTTTTTTTGGATCGCGCGAACCGTTAATGCTGCTTGGGGAGCAATGTAGAGCAAGCAGTTTTTGCGCCTGAGTCAGAATATCGCGATCAGCGCATCCGTTTGGAGCTTTCTGGCGTATTACTTGCAAAACCCCTGCTGAGGCAAGTTTTCCAATAACGGAGCACCGCCATGCACGCTGAATCCTTGAATCCGTCTCGCCGAGATCCGACCGCTTCCCGGTCGATGCGTCCGGTCGGTCTGACCGATAAGGCGCTGCGGCGGCAAAATCGCGTGTTTCGGGACACCGGCGGCGTCAGCGCCGGCAATCGGGCGCAAGGTTTCGCGCCGGCGTTTATGGATACCCAGACGGGCGTGGTGTATCGGGCGTGCTTTGCCGATGGCCGGCCCGCGCCGATGCATTTATTGGAGGGGTTGCCGTCGGCGCTGGTGGTGGAGCGGGATGCGGGCGGTCGCGCGGTTGCGATCCATGCGTCGGTGTTGGCGGGCTTTGTGCGGGGGACTCGGTTTTTTACGCGCGAACAAGCTGCTGCCTTGGTGATGAATTAGCCCTACTCGGACAGCCCCCGGTTGCGTTCGAGCCAAAAGAACCGGTCCAAAACGATCCGCCTGATTGGCGATAGCTGACGCGGACCTCCATCGCGGATGGTTTGGCGCAGCGGTCAAAGCGCCTCCATGCCAAACTTTTTGTCTGCCCGTCGTCATCCGTTGTCCCAGCTAGATAGCATTTTAGTGTTTTTTCTGATTTTTTAAGAAAAATGCCATATTGATCGGATAAAGGCTCGATGGCATGAATGATGCTTAATTCTACTTTGACTCCATCTCAATCGTTCGTTTCAAGGGTGCAATCATGAAAGAAATGCAATTGCCAGAAATTCGCCGATTCAAGTGGCGCGGCGAGCCGCACGCGATTTATGACTCGCCTGACATGGCGATTCGCGCGCACGATCACAACTATATCTTGCGGTTGATTTCGGATCGAATCGCCTTGTTGGCGCCCGCTCAGTTCTGCCTGTTGCCGCAGTATAGAAGCCAGGATTTGCAATATGTCTGACGGGGGCGTCGTCGGACGCGCTTGCCAGACCCGTCAGGCTGGAAACAAAGGGCATTAATCCGCTTTGTCTCCAGCCTGATGTAAGTCACGTCTCAGCCCGCATCAAACCCCTGCAATAACCCCGCATCCGCTATTCAGCCGTCTCCAGCGGCCCTCCAGATTGAAGTGAGCTCTTTATTCCCCAACCGAATTTGCCGCTCCGCCGCCTCTGTCGGATTAAGCAAAGATCGACAATAGCTTTCAAACCCTTTCAGCAGATTGACGTTCCAAAGCTTGCCGCCCGCGTCCAGGGATCACTCTCAGCTTTTTAGAGACGTTGGCATCATATTTGCCTTTATTAATTGACATAAATTCGATAAATTATATT
>DJIW01000097.1 GCA_002433805.1 Competibacteraceae bacterium UBA6584
GGGAATGGAACACGACGACCGTCTGATAGTGAACTACACTAAATTGCAATTGACTCAATGTGATAGGCAGCTGAAGGAGTTCATGCAACTCTGCCCTGGGGTCTACGGCGCGTTGATTTCAACCGTCGATGGCCACGAACTGTTATATACGCTCAAACGCGATTTGCCGGCCCATAAAATTTCGACCATGAACAGTTCCTTGCTGGCTTTGGGCGAAAGTATCGCGCGGGAATCCCAACAGAGGCTTTGTCAGTTTGTGATCCTTGAAAACAGCGACGGCCGGGTGGTTTCGTTGCGCGTTAATGACCTTTTGATGCTGACCTGCATTTCGAGCAAGGAGATCAATCTGGGCATGTTGCTGAGCGTGGGGCGAAATACGGCGAGTAAATTGCAGGAAATCCTGAGCGACTGACAAACGCTGAGGCAAGTAGGGTCGAGCAGTCCGGCAGACCGTTGCTTGAAAGTCTGTTATGAGAGTGTAGAGATTGAAGGGTTTAGGGAATCGTCTAAAAGGCGTATCGATGAATTCGGCTGAGGTAGTTTGGACTATAATCGCTAAAGTCGATGGTGCGGTCAGTACGTATTTGCGTGGCGTGCTGATTCTTCTATTACGCAAGAACGTTATATCGTGGCTTAGGCTTCACTATTGAAAGGAGAATTTCAGTGGCTTCAATTAAAGATTCTATCGATCAGCTGTTGGCCATGGACGGCGCCATGTGCGTCGCCGTGGTTGATGCGAACAGCGGCATGGTGTTGGGCACCGGTGGTTCGGGTCTGGATCTAGAAGTAGCCGCCGCCGGCAATACCGAGGTGGTGCGCTCCAAGCAGAAGACCATGCGCGCCTTGGGTCTTAAGGACAACATTGAGGATATCTTGATTACCTTGGGCACCCAATATCACATCATCCGGCCGTCCACGGCGCATGATGGTTTATTCGTGTATTTCGTGCTGGACAAGCAGCGGGGCAATTTGGCCTTGGCTCGGCGCAAGGTCCAGGACGTGGAAAAAGATTTGAAGGTGTAAACGCTTCTGGGTTTGGCGCGGCTTGCTTGCAGGCGTGTTGCCGCCGCCTTTCAAGAACCCCGCTTTTTCAAAAAGCGGGGTTCTTTGTTTTCATCATCCGATGGGTTTGTAGATGTTTTCGCACCGTTCGCCGATCCAACCCAGTGCGTCGGGCGACCTCCTCGTAATTACTGGAGCGCTGGTAGAGCAAGGCGCAATAATTCGCCACCAGCGCGCGCGCATCCAACAGTCCGCTTTGTAGCTGCCGCCAGAATTCGCTTTCCGACGATTCGTCCGAGCATTCTCCGCAATAGCGCCCCGTCAGCAAAATCCGCCGCGCCGCTTGTTCCAACTCGCGGACATTGCCCGGCCAGCCGTAATCGGCCGGGAGATCGCGGCGCAGCGCGGTCAGCACCAGATCGACGGCTTCCGCGCTGTTCGATCCGAGCAAGCGCGCCAATAAGGCTTGGGTCAGCAATTCGAGTTCGGCGGGCGTCTCGCTCAAGCGCTGGCGCAGCGGCGGCACGGTGATGGCGTCGGAACACAGGCGATAGAAAAAATCCTGACGGAAGCGGCCTTGCCGGCGTAATTCGGCCAACGGCTGATGGGTGGCGGCAATGACGCGCCCGCAAAAGCGTTGCGGTTTGTGGCTGCCGACCGGGGTAAACGCGCGCTCCTGCAACACCCGCAGCAGCTTAATTTGTACGCCGAGACTCGCGTCGCCGATTTCGTCCAAAAACAGCGAACCGTAGGGACTACAGCGGGCGAATACGCCTTGATGGTCGTCCACCGCCCCGGTGAACGCGCCCTTGCGATGGCCGAACAGTTCCGATTCGATCAGGCTCTCGGGAAATTCCGCCAGATTGACCGTCAGAAAGGTATCGGCGACGCCGTGCTGGAAGCGGTTGCTGGCCGGGTCGAAGGGGATGAACACCGAGCGGCCGATGGCCGCCGCCGCCGAGCCTTTGCCGCTGCCGGTTTCGCCGAGCAGCAGGGTCGAAAAGTCCTCCATGCGGTTCCACAAATACCGCTCGTAGACCCGCAGGTCGCAGCCGAATATGTTGTTCCACAACGCCCGGCGAAACTGGCGCATACAGGGGCTGGAGCCGATCAAGGCGCTGTCGATGAAGCGGTAGGCGCGCCGCAGTTGGTAAAACAATCCGAAATAGCGCACCGCCTCCGTTTGATTGAATCCCTGTTCCCGCAGCAAGGCCAGCGCCGCATCGGCGAAAGCGGCGGGTGTCGGCTGGCGGGGTTGGGCCAATTCCTGGCCGATCAGGCGGTCCAGATCCGGCAGAAATCGATGGTAGCCGTAAAACAGCCGAGCGTCGGCCAACCATTGCCGTTCTTCGCCGGCGTACTGGGTCAGGCTGCCGGCGTTGCGCTGCGACAAGCGGTCGAGCCTCGCCGCCAGCACCGGAAACAACGCGGTCAGCGCGTGATGATCGCCGACGGCGGCCAAAGCCGAAGCCGGGACCAGGGCCGCGACCTGTCGGCGGCTTACGTCGAACGGATTGGCCATGATCAAGGCGGACGCGGCGGCCAAAAATTGCCGGTCGTCGGGTTCGAGCCGTAATTGAGTGCCTGCCATTCGGAGTGCTCCCGCTGCAATGAGATCAACATGAAATGTTAGGTCAATTGGCAAAAAATGTACTGACTTGTTGGCGCTGGGTTTATAACGCAAGAATTAAAGTCACTACAACAAGCACTTAACCGCGTTACCTCGCTGGCATGGGGTTTGATAAGGACCAAGGGACCATGAACCCACGGAGAAAAGCAATGCACCCCAATCGTCAAGCCGCCGAACACAGTTTTCGCAGTTGGGATGGCGCGGAGTTGTTTTATCGAGCCTGGCTGCCCGAAGTCGCCACGGATCGGGCGGTGATCCTGTTCCATCGCGGCCACGAGCATTCCGGCCGCTGGCAGGATGCGGTGGATAAGCTCGATCTACCCGATTTCGCGTTGTTCGCCTGGGATGCGCGCGGGCACGGCCGCAGTCCCGGCGAGCGCGGCGATGCGGAAAATCTCGGCGCGCTGGTGCGCGATGTGGACGCCTTCGTCGGCCACGTTTCCCGCCACTACGGCATACCCATCGAGAACATCGTCATCTTCGCCCACAGCGTCGGTAGCGTGCTGGCGGCGACTTGGGCGCACGACTACGCGCCGAAAATCCGCGCCCTGGTGTTGGGCAGTCCCGCGCTGAAGGTGCGGCTCTATGTCCCCTTCGCCATCCCCGCATTGCGCGGGCTGCTGAAGTTCAAGCCGAAAGCCTACGTCAACAGTTACGTCAAAGGCCGCTTGCTCAGCCACGATCCGGCCAAGATCGAAAGCTATAACAGCGACCCGCTGATCACCCGCCGCATCGCGGTGAATCTCCTGGTCGATTTGCACGACGCCGGCCGCAAGCTGGCCGACGACGCGGCGGCGATCACCGCGCCGACCTTGGTGCTCGCGTCGGGCGCGGATTGGGTGGTCGATCAGGCGATCCAGCGGCGGTTTTTCGAGCGGCTGGGGTCGGCGGTCAAGGAGATGCACGTTTATCCGGGCTTCTTCCACGACACTTTCAACGAGCGGGACAACCATCTGCCGCTGAACGACGCCCGCCGGTTTATTTTGGAGCGTTTCGCACAACCGCTTCATGAACCGTCCCTGTTGGAGGCCGACCGCAACAGCGCCACCCAGCGCGAATACGAGCGCTTGGCCAACCCCTTGCCCGCGTTTTCGCGCCAGCGCTTCGGCTACGGCTTGAGCCGCTTCTTCCTCAAAACCGTCGGTTCGCGTTTGAGCCAGGGCGTGAAGCTCGGCGTCGCCACCGGCTTCGATTCCGGCGGGACGCTGGATTATGTCTACCGCAACCGCGCCGAGGGCTTGACCGGCTTGGGCCGCTGGATCGACCGCCAGTATCTGAACGCCATCGGCTGGCGGGGGATTCGGCTGCGCAAGCTTCACCTGGAAAAATTGCTGCGCCGGGCCATGAGCGAACTCCAGGCCATCGGCCAGCCGGTGCGCATCGTCGATATCGCCGCCGGCTGCGGCCGCTACGTGCTGGATGCTGCGGGCGAACAAACCGCGATTCCCGCGACCGGCGTGCTGCGGGACTTCAGCACCGCCAACGTGGCGGCGGGACAGCGGCTGATCGCCGAAAAGGGCTTGCAAGATCGCTTTCGCTTCGAGCGGGGCGACGCTTTCGATCCCGCCAGCCTCGCCGCGCTGCCCCGCGACGCCACGGTCGGCGTCGTCTCCGGCTTGTACGAACTGTTCCCCGAAAACCCGCCGGTGCGGGCCTCGCTGGCCGGCTTGGCCGAGGCGGTCGCGCCCGGCGGCTATCTCCTCTACACCGGCCAACCCTGGCATCCGCAAATCGAATTCATCGCGCGGGTGCTGAGCAGCCATCGGAACGGCCAGCCGTGGGTGATGCGGCGGCGCAGCCAGCAGGAAATGGATCAACTGGTCGCCGCCGCCGGTTTTGAAAAACTGGCGCAGGAAAGCGATCCCTGGGGTATTTTCACGGTGTCGCTGGCGCGCCGCCTGGAGCCGGCCCATGGCTAAACCCTCCCTCGCGGTCGAAGCCTCGCGTCCCTGGCGCGCGGCGGTGGCTTGGATGATGCTGGTGTTGGGTCCGGGTTTCTTTCTGGTTTACGGTCTGTGCAACGAATTGACCGCCTTACGGGGCGATGTCGGCAGCTTCTTCTTCGAATGGGAGCGCCGGATTCCGGTGTTGCCTTGGACCATTATCCCGTATTGGTCGCTGGACGTGTTTTATGCCTTCTCGGTATTGCTCTGCCGCAATCGTCTGGAATTGGATCGCCACGCCTGGCGGATTGTCACCGCCGTCTTGCTCTCGGCGGTCGGCTTTTTGCTGTTTCCGCTGCGCTTCGGTTTTCCCCGGCCGGAGGTGGAGGGCGTCTTCGGCCCGCTGTTCCAGGCGCTGTACGGCTTTGACCGGCCGTTCAATCAAGCGCCGTCCTTGCATATCAGTTTGGGGATGATTCTGTGGTACCGCTACGCCAAATCCACGCGCGGCCCGCTGCGATGGTTGCTGCACGGATGGTTCGGGCTGATCGGCCTTTCGACGCTCACCACTTGGCAGCATCACGTAATCGACCTGCCGGCGGGAGTCTTGGTCGGAGTGATGGCGTTCTGGCTGTTTCCCGATCCGCGCGCCGGACAGACCGGCAAATCCGTCGCCTATCGGCCGGTCGGCGCAGATCGTCTGGCCGGCCGCTATCTGGCCGGTAGCTTGATCGGCTTGGCGCTGGCGGCTCAGGGCGGTTATTGGCTGCTTTTCCTATGGCCCGCGCTGAGCTTGAGCGCGGTCGCCGCCGCTTACGCGGGAATCGGGCCGGCGGTGTTTCGCAAGCAAGGCGGGCGGCTGTCGCTGGCGGCGAAGTTGGTTTTCGCCCCGTATCGGCTCGGTCAAGCGCTGGCGTGGCGCTGGCAGCGGCGGCGGATGGCGCTGCCGTTCGCCGAGGTCGCGCCGGGCGTGTTCATGGGCGCTCGGCTCGACGAACGCGAGGCGTTGATCTTGGCGGCGGCTTATCCCCGTCGCTGGGTGCTCGATTTGACCGGCGATTTCGACGAAGCCGATAGCCTGCGCGAGGGCGACTATGTCAATCTGCAACTGCTGGATTTGACCGAACCGCCGCTCGCCGCCTTGCGCGACGGCGCGGCGTACATCGAAATGGCGCTGCAACAAGGAAAAACCGTGTTCGTTCACTGCACTTTGGGCTATTTACGAAGCGCCCGCCTCGTGGCGCACTGGTTGGCCGCGACGGGCCGCGCCCGCTCGCGCCAGGACGCCTTCGAGCAGCTGCGCGCGGCCCGCCCCGGCATCGTCGCGACGGCGCGATGCGGGTTCGCGCTGGCGGGAGAAGGCGCATGATCAGTCTGTATGCGATCAAACCCGGTTTTCAGAGCCTGCTGCGACCGCTCGCGCGTTGGCTGCACGGTCGGGGCGTTACCGCCAATCAGGTCACGTTGGCCGCGCTTTTCCTGTCGCTGGCGGCGGGCGGGGCGGTATGGCTGTGGCCGGCGCCGGAAACCGTGCTGCTGTTGCCGCCGGTGCTGTTGCTGCGGATGGCGTTGAACGCCCTGGACGGGATGCTGGCCCGCGAATTTCAAGGGCCGACTCCCTTGGGCGCGATCTTGAACGAGATCGGCGATGTGCTGGCCGACGCGGGTTTATATTTGCCTTTGGCGTTACTATCCGGCGTTTCGCCGGTGGCGGTGGTCGCGTTGGTGCTGCTGGCGCTATCGAGCGAATTTTGCGGCGTGCTGGCGGTGATGATCGGCGCCAGCCGCCGCTACGATGGACCGATGGGCAAGAGCGACCGCGCGCTGCTGCTCGGGGTCATCGCTCTGTGGCTCGGTTTCGGCGGGCCGGGCGGCGGCTGGCTGACGGTCGCGCTGTGGGTCGCCAACGGCTTGTTGGCGCTGACCGGCTTCAACCGCCTGCGCGGCGCGCTGCGGGAGGTGAAATCATGTCCGTGATGCTGACATCGCCGGTTTTGGCGATTTTGGGAGGCGTGTGGGGCTTGTTGGCCCTGGCGACCGGCGTGGCGTGGTGGATCGCGCCCGCGCCCGACAGCGAGCTTCGCCAGCGGGTGCGCAGCTGGTGGCTCATCGTGGCGCTGTGTTCGCTGGCGCTGACTTTCAACCGTGCCGCCGCCTTGGTGTTTTTCGGCTTCGTCAGCTTTCTCGCGCTCAAGGAGTATCTGACGCTGGTGCCGACCCGCCAGGCGGATCGCCGGGTGCTGTTCTGGGCGTATCTCAGCATCCCGCTGCAATACTATTGGATCGGGATCGAATGGTACGGCATGTTCATCATCTTCATACCGGTGTATCTGTTCTTGCTGCTGCCGGTGGCGATGGTGCTGGTCGGGGACACTCAGGGCTATCTGCGCGCCGCCGGCACCTTGCATTGGGGGCTGATGAGCATGGTGTTCAGCTTGAGCCATGTCGCCTTTCTGCTGGTGCTGCCGCAGGGACAGTACCCGCAAGTCAGCGGGCCGGGATTGGTGCTGTTCCTGCTGCTGTTGACCGAGCTGAACGACGTGGGGCAATTTTGTTGGGGCAAGCTGTTCGGCCGGCATAAAATCTCGCCCACCGTCAGCCCGAACAAGACCGTTGAAGGCTTCGTCGGCGGCGCGGCGACCACGGTGCTGCTATCCGCGCTGCTCGCGCCGTGGCTGACGCCGTTCGGCTTGCGCGATGCGCTGCTGGCCGGCGGCTTGATCGCGGTGGCGGGGTTCTTCGGCGATCTGAGCCTGTCGGCTTTGAAGCGCGATTTGGGGGTCAAGGACAGCGGGGCGCTGCTGCCGGGCCACGGCGGCATTCTCGACCGGGTAGACAGCTTGACCTACACCGCCCCGCTGTTTTTCCATTTCACCCGGTATCTTTACTTCTGAGCCTCAAGCTCTCGCAGGGTGAGCCGCCGTGTTGCGCCTACTGTTTTATCTGTTGATCGTCAAGCCGTTTTTGTTGCTGGCGGCCGGCGTCGCCGTGCGCGGTCGCGAGCGTTTGCCCCAGCGCGGTCCCGCCTTGATCGTCGCCAACCACAACAGCCATCTCGACGCGCTGGTGCTGGCGGCGATTTTGCCGCTGCGCCTGTTGCCGCGCATCCGGGCGGCGGCCTCGGCGGAGTATTTTTTGCGCGGCCGCTGGCGGTCCTGGTTCGCCCGGCGGGTGGTCGGGATCATTCCGGTGGAAACCAAGGGCGGCTGTCCCCATGCCGAGGTGCTGGGTGAAGTGCGCGATGCGCTGGCGGCGGGCGAGATCGTGATTTTCTTTCCGGAAGGCACCCGAGGCGAACCGGAATGCCTGGGCAAACTCAAATCCGGTATCGTTTGGCTGGCGCAGGAACTGCCGATGGTGCCCATTTGCCCGATCCGGTTGCGCGGCCTGGGCAAGGTGCTGCCCAAGGGCGATTGGCTGCCGGTGCCGTTTTTTTGCGATGCCTGGGTGGGCGAACCGCTGCGCTGGGAAGGCGACCGGCAACGGTTCATGGCGGCGCTGGCGGCCAATCTCTCCGGGACATTATGAAGTTGGCGGCCGCCAAGCCTTTATTGCTATCTTGTTAAACCCATCCACGGCTCGAAGGCTTCGTTTAACCGACATGGACACCACTGATCTTTGGCGAAAACTGCGGGACGCCTTGCTCGATCCGCGCACCGACTCCGAGGAACTGGCGACGGCGCTGCGAGAGGCGCGCGAGCGGCAACCGCTGCCGGTGATCTGGCTGATCGGCAAGACCCAAGCCGGCAAGACCTCGATCATCCGCGCGCTGACCGGCAGCGAAGCCGCCGAGATCGGCAACGGCTTCCAACCTTGCACCCGGACCTCCCGCTTTTACGATTTTCCGACCGAGGCGCCGGTGGTGCGTTTCCTCGACACGCGCGGCTTGGGCGAGGTGGCCTACGATCCTGCCGAGGACATGCGCTATTGCGAATCGCAAGCCCATTTGATCCTGGGGGTGATCAAGGCGGCCGACATCCGGCAGGACGACATCTTCGAGGTGTTGCGCGCGGTGCGCCGACGGCATCCCGAGTGGCCGGTGTTGATCGCCCAAACCGGCTTGCACGAACTCTATCCGCCGGGCGGCGAGCATCTGTTGCCGTATCCTTACCAGCAAAAACCGCTGCCGCCGCAGGTGCCCAACGATCTCGCCCGCGCGCTGGCCGAACAGCGCCAGCGTTTGGGCCAATTGCCGGGCTCCGGGCCGGTGCGTTGGACGCCGGTCGATCTGACGCCGCCGGAGGACGGCTGGGAGCCGGCGAATTACGGCTTGGAGGCGCTGTGGGCGACGATTGAGCAGATTAGCTCGCTGCGCTTGCAAGAATTGCTGCGCGGCGATGAAGAAGTGTTGGACGCGCTCGCCCGCGCCGCGCACCCGCATATTGTCGGCCACGCCGTCACGGCGGGCGGGCTCGGCGCGCTGCCGCTGGTCGAACTGATCGGGGTGCCGGCGGTGCAAGCCAAGCTCTTGCACGTGCTCGCCAAACTGTACGGGCAAAGTTGGGACAAGCGCTCGGTCACCGAATTTCTCGGCTTGCTGGGGGTGGGGGTCGGCGTCGGTTATCTGGCGCGGATGCTGGGCCGGCAAGTGACCAAACTGGTGCCGATTTGGGGGCAGACGGTCGGCGCGATGTGGGGGGCGACGGCGAACAGCGCGGGTACTTACGCACTCGGCAAGGCGGCCGCTTACTATTTCGGGGCGCGCCGCGAAGGCGGCGTCGTGGATCCGAAGCGGTTGCGGAGCATCTACGTGGACGGTTTGAAAACCGGCTTGAGTTTGCTGAAATCAACCTCCAAGGACAAGGATCGACCGTCGTGAAGCGGTTGATCGGCCGGTTCGACCGCCTGCGCCTGGCGTCTTTGCTGATTTGGACACTGCCGATCACGGCGCTGATCCCGCTCGGGATGCTTTGGTTATGGCAGGAGAACGCCTTTTTGTGGTGGCTGCTGGCCATGGTGGTTTTCAGCGCCCTCGGCTACGGCTTTCAATACGCCTTGCGCCGACGGGAGCGGCGGCTGCTCGCCGCCGCCTCGACCGCGCCCGATCCCAATTGGTCGCCGCGAGCCGAAACCGCGTGGGCGGCGGTGGAACAGTTCGCGGACGCGGTCAACCCGAAAGACCATCCGCTGGACGACGGCGACCGTCTCTGGCTGCTCGGCCGGCAGGTGCTGGATACGGTCGCCCGCTGCTATCACCCGCAAGCCGAGCGGCCGCTGCTGGAACTGACCGTGCCGCACATGCTGTTGATCATCGAGCGCGCCAGCCGCGACCTGCGCGCGTCGCTGATCCGCAATATCCCTCTCAGCCACCAACTCACCATCGGCGATCTTTTGAAGGTGCAACGCTGGGTGGAGTTGGCCGAACGCTGGCTCAACGTCTACCGCGCCGGACGGCTGGTGATCAATCCCGCCGGCGCGTTACTGAGCGAGTTATGGGGCCATTTGCGCGATCGCGGCTACGGGGTGGCGTGGGCCGAACTGCAACAGTGGCTGCTGCGCGAATACGTGCGCAAGGTCGGCTACTACGCCGTCGAACTGTACAGCGGGCGGTTGGTCTTGACCGAGGGCGGTTCGAACCTCGAACCGACTCGCGCCTCGCGCGCTGATTTGCAAGAAGCCGAACGGATCGCCGCGCCGCTCGATGAGCCGTTGCGAATCCTGGTGGCCGGCCGGGCGAGCGCCGGCAAGTCGAGCCTGATCAACGCGCTGTTCGGCCGGCTGATCGCCGCCACCGACGTGCTGCCGGACACCACGGCGGCGCTCGCGCCCTACCGCCTGACCCGCGAGGGTTTGGAGGCCGCCCTGATCTTCGACACCCCCGGCTCCGACACGCCGCTGTTCGAGGAAAAGGCGTTGAAACGGGCGGCGCTGGCGGCGGATTTGATTCTGTGGGTGTGCCCCGCCAACCGGCCCGACCGCCAAGCGGATCGGACCCTGCTGGATCGCGTGCGCGATGGCTACGCCAGCCGTTCCGATCACCGGCAACCGCCCTTGCTGGTGGTGGTCACCCATATCGACCAACTGCGGCCCACGCGCGAGTGGCAGCCGCCTTACGACTTGCGGAATCCGGCCACCCCCAAGGCCGCCAACATCCGCGCGGCGGTGGAAGCGGCGGCGGCGGATCTCGCCGTGCCGGTCGAGGCCGTCATTCCGGTCTGTCTGGCCGAAGGCCGGCTCTACAACGTGGACGATGTGCTGTGGGCGGCGATTCTGGCCCGCCAGAACGAGGCCAATCGCGTCCGGTTTCTACGCTGTTTGAAGGATCGGCAACAGCGGGAGAACTGGGTATTGCTCCGCCAGCAACTGACCAGCGCCGGCCGCTGGTTGGCCGAATTGCCGGATAAGGTACTGCGCTGATTCCACAAAGATTTTGAAGGTTGAAAGCCGCAAGGAAGCGCGCTCCCCGCACCGGCGAGCCAAGCGACCGCGCCACGGTTTGACGGTCCATCTGTGCTACAATGAGCGACCTTACAGCCACGCCGGTGGCGGGTTCGAGACAAAGGTCGCGCATGACAGATATCGCCAAAGAAATCCTCCCGGTCAACCTCGAAGACGAGATGCGGCAGTCCTACCTCGATTACGCCATGAGCGTGATCGTGGGCCGGGCCTTGCCGGACGTGCGCGACGGCCTCAAACCGGTGCACCGGCGGGTGCTGTTCGCCATGAGCGAACTCGGCAACGACTGGAACAAGCCCTACAAAAAATCCGCCCGCGTGGTCGGCGATGTGATCGGTAAATATCACCCGCACGGCGACACCGCCGTGTACGACACCATCGTCCGCATGGCTCAGCCGTTTTCGCTGCGCTACATGCTGGTGGACGGCCAGGGCAACTTCGGCAGCATCGATGGCGACGCCCCGGCGGCGATGCGTTACACCGAGGTTCGGATGTCGCGGATCGCCCACGAACTGCTGGCCGACATCGACAAGGAAACGGTCGATTTTGTCCCCAACTACGACGAGTCGGAGCGCGAGCCGGCCGTTTTTCCCACCCGCTTGCCGAATCTGCTGGTCAACGGCTCCTCCGGCATCGCCGTCGGCATGGCGACCAATATTCCGCCGCACAATCTGGGCGAGGTGGTGGACGCCTGCACCGCGCTGATCGACGATCCGGCCTTGAGCGTCGGCCAACTGATGCGCTATGTGCCGGGGCCGGATTTTCCCACCGCCGGCTTGATCAATGGCGCGCGCGGCATCCGCGATGCCTACGAGACCGGGCGGGGACGGGTGCAGATGCGCGCCCGCACCGAGATCGAAACCGACGAGGCGCGCGGCCGCCAAGCCATCATCGTCACCGAATTGCCCTATCAGGTGAACAAGGCCCGGCTGATCGAAAAAATCGCCGAACTGGTCAAGGACAAAAAAATCGAGGGCATCACCGAACTGCGCGACGAATCCGACAAGGACGGGATGCGGATCTACATCGAGCTGCGCCGCAACGAAAACGCGGATGTCGTGCTCAACAACCTGTATCTGCACACGCCTTTGCAATGCGTGTTCGGGGTCAACATGGTGGCGCTGGTGGACGGCCAGCCGCGCCTGCTCAACCTCAAGCAGGTGCTGGAGGCGTTTCTGTCGCACCGACGCGAGGTGGTGGTGCGCCGGACCCTGTTCGAATTGCGCAAGGCCCGCGAGCGCGCTCACATCGTCGAAGGCTTGGCGGTGGCGCTGGCCAATCTGGATCCGTTGATCGCCTTGATCCGCGCCGCCGCCGATCCCGCCGCCGCCAAGGCCGCGCTGTTGGAGCGGAGCTGGCTGCCGGGCTTGGTGACCGAACTGTTGGGTCAATCCGGCGCGGCGGCTTCCAGGCCGGACGATTTGGCGGCGCAATTTGGCTTGTCCGAGGCCGGTTACCGGCTGTCCCCGGCTCAGGCCCAGGCCATTCTCGATCTGCGCCTGCACCGCCTGACCGGGCTGGAGCAGCGCAAGCTGCTGGATGAATATCAAGAACTGTTGGGTCGCATTCAGGAGCTGCTGGCGATTCTGACCCAGCCGGAGCGGCTGACGGCGGTGATCCGCGCCGAATTGCAGGAGCTGCGCGCCCAGTACGCCGACGCCCGCCGCACCGTCATCCAACTGGACGAAAGCAACCTCAATCTAGAGGATTTGATCACCGAAGAAGCGATGGTGGTCACCCTGTCGCACGCCGGTTATGTCAAATCGCAACCGCTGTCGCTGTACCGGGCGCAGCGGCGCGGCGGTCGCGGCCGGGCGGCGACCACGGTCAAGGAAGAAGATTTCGTCGACAAGCTGTTCATCGCCAGCACCCACGACACCGTGCTGTGCTTTTCCAATCGCGGCCGGGTGTATTGGAAGAAAGTCTACGAGCTGCCGCAGGCCGGGCGGGTTGCGCGGGGACGGCCGATCATCAATCTGCTGCCGCTGGAGGAAGGCGAGCGGATCAACGCGGTCTTGGCGGTGCGCGAGTTCAGCGACGATCACTACGTGTTTTTCGCCACCACCCACGGCACGGTCAAAAAAACCCCGCTGTCCGAATATTCCCGCCCGCGCCCCAGCGGCATTATCGCCATCGACTTGCGCGATGGCGATCAGCTGGTGAACGTGGAACTGACCGACGGCCACCGCGATGTGATGCTGTTTTCCGACGCGGGCAAGGCGGTGCGCTTCGCCGAAACCGACGTGCGCGACACCGGCCGCTCGGCGTGCGGCGTGCGCGGCATCCGGCTGGGCGAAGGCCAGAAGGTCATCGCGCTGATCGTGGTGGGCGAGGGGACGGTGCTGACGGTCACCGAAAACGGTTTTGGCAAGCGCACGCCGGCCGATGATTACCCGCGTCACAGCCGGGGCGGGCAGGGCGTCATCGCCATTCAAACCTCCGAGCGCAACGGCCGGGTCGTGGGCGCGGTGCAGGTGGAAAGCGATCACGAACTGATGCTGATCACCGACGGCGGCACCCTGGTTCGAACCCGAGTCGGGGAAATCTCCGTGGTAGGGCGCAACGCCCAGGGCGTGAAGCTGATCAGCCTGCACGGCGAGGAAAAACTGGTTGGAGTCGAAAAGATCGAGAGCATCGGCGATCTGGAAAGCAACGGCGACGCGGCCGGGGAGGGGGAAGACAACGGCGTTGCGGCGGATGAAGGCGAAGCTGGCGAGGAGGCTGAATGAGCGAGGCGGACAGCCTGTCGGCGCTGCGCGAGCGGATCGACGCCCTGGACCGGCAAATTCAAGCGCTGATCGCCGAACGGGCGCGTTGCGCGCAGGCAATCGGCGCGCTCAAGCAAGCGGCGGGCGCTTCCGGCAATCTCTACCGGCCGGAACGGGAAGCTCAGGTGTTGCGGCGGGTGATCGAAACTAACCAGGGGCCGCTCAGCAACGAGGAGATGGCCCGCTTGTTTCGCGAGATCATGTCGGCCTGTCTGGCCTTGGAAGATCCGTTGCGGATCGCGTTTCTAGGGCCGGAAGGCACTTTTACCCAAGCCGCCGCGCTCAAGCATTTCGGTCAATCCATCCGCGGCATCCCGCTGCGGGCCATCGATGAGGTATTCCGCGAAGTCGAGGCCGGAGCCGCCGATTACGGGGTGGTGCCGGTGGAAAATTCCACCGAGGGGGTGGTCAACCACACGCTCGACATGTTTTTGCAGTCGCCGCTGCGGATTTGCGGCGAGGTACAGATGCGGATCAACCACCACCTCATCACCCGCGCCGCTGAATTGCGCGCTGTCCGCCGCATTTATTCTCACCGCCAGTCGCTGGCGCAATGTCGCGAATGGCTCGACGCCAACCTGCCGCGCGTCGAGCAGATCGAAGTCAGCAGCAACGGCGAAGCGGCGCGGCGGGTGCGCGAGGAGGCGGACGCGGCGGCCATCGCCGGCCAGTGCGCGGCGGATATTTATCAATTGCCGACCTTGGTGCGCAACATCGAGGACGAACCCAACAACACCACCCGGTTTTTGATCGTCGGCAACCAGCCGATCCAGCCGTCCGGCGACGATAAGACCGCGCTGTTGGTGGCCTCGCTCAACCGGCCCGGCGCGTTGTTTAATTTGCTGGAGCCGCTGGCCCGGCACAACGTCAGCATGAACCGCATCGAATCCCGACCCTCCCGGCGCGGGATGTGGGATTACGTGTTTTTCATCGACCTCGACGGTCACGCGCAAGACCAGCCGGTCTCCGGCGCGTTGGCCGAGCTGAAGGAACAGGCCAGTTTGTTCCGGGTGCTGGGTTCCTATCCCAAGGGCGTGTTGTAATAGCCCCTCTCTTGAGATTCCGCCTATGAGTTGTGATTATTTTGCTCTGGCCGCGCCCGGCGTGCGCATCCTGCAACCCTATCAACCGGGCAAGCCGGAAAGCGAGTTGCGCCGCGAGTACGGACTGAGCGACATCGTCAAACTGGCGTCCAACGAAAACCCGCTCGGCCCCAGTCCCAAGGCGCTGGCGGCCGTTGAGGACGCGCTGGGTCAGCTTGCCCGTTACCCCGACGGCAACGGTTTTGAGCTGAAGGCGGCGCTGTCGGCGCGGCTCGGCGCGCCGATGGCGGCGCTGACGCTGGGCAACGGTTCCAATGACGTATTGGAACTGGTGGCGCGGGCGTTTCTCACCTCGGAACACGAGGCGGTGTTCTCCGAACATGCCTTCGCGGTTTATCCCATCGTCACCCAAGCCATTGGCGCGACGGCGCGGATCGCCAAGGCCAATCCGCCCGATCACGAAATGCCCTACGGTCACGATCTCGACGCGATGCGCGCGCGGGTGAACGAGCGGACGCGGGTGATCTTTATCGCCAATCCCAACAACCCGACCGGAACGTGGTTGAAGACGGCGGCGTTGGAAGGGTTTTTGAAAGCCGTCCCCGAATCCGTCATCGTGGTGCTGGACGAGGCCTATTTCGAATACGTCGAGCCGGCGATGGACTGTCCCAACGCCTTGCGGTGGCTGGATCGGTTTCCGAATCTGGTGGTGACCCGGACCTTTTCCAAAGCCTATGGTCTGGCCGGGTTGCGGGTCGGTTACGCCGTCTCCAGTCCGCCGGTGGCCGATCTGCTGAATCGAGTGCGGGAACCGTTCAACGTCAACAGCCTGGCCCTGGTCGCGGCGACGGCCGCCTTGGAGGATGAGGCGCATCTGGCGCGCGGTAAGGCCGTCAATCGGGACGGCCTGGCGCGATTGACGGTGTTCTGTCGCCAGCGCGGCTTGGCGTGGTTGCCCTCGGCCGGCAATTTTCTGTGCGTCGAGGTTGGCCGACCCGGTCGGGAAGTGTTTCTGGAGCTGCTGAAACGCGGCGTCATCACCCGGCCGGTGGACAATTACGGCTTGCCCCGCTTCCTGCGGATCAGCATCGGCACGGAAGCGGAGAATGCGCGGCTGCTGGACGCCTTGGGCGACGTGCTAGATGGCTGAGATGACCGCGCAACCCTTGATCCGGCGGCTGTGCGTAATCGGTGTCGGTTTGATCGGCGGTTCGCTGGCCCGCGCCTTGCGCGAAAAGGGCGAAGTCGCGGAGGTCGTCGGCTGCGGCCGCAACCAGGACAATTTGCGCGCCGCCGTTGAATTGGGCGTGGTGGATCGTTACGACACCGATCCCGCGCGCGCGGTGGCGGACGCGGATATGGTGGTGGTGGCCGTGCCGTTGGGCGCGATCGAACCGGTGGTGCGCGCCATCGTCTCGCATCTGGCGGCTGAGGCCGTGATCACCGATGTCGGCAGCGCCAAGGGCAGCGTGGTGGCCGACATCGAGCGGATTTACGGCCGGATTCCAGCCAATTTCGTGCCGGGCCATCCCATTGCCGGTACTGAAAAAAGCGGTGTCGAAGCCTCGTTTGCGACTCTGTTCCAAAAGCGTCGGGTGATTCTGACGCCGCTGGCGGAAACCGCCGCCAGCGCCCATCAGCGGGTCAAGCGGATGTGGGAATTGACCGGGGCCGAGGTCATCGACATGGGGGTGCGCCACCACGACGCGGTGCTGGCCGCGACCAGCCATTTGCCGCACATGCTGGCGTATACTCTGGTGGATACCCTGGCGCGACTGGACGACCGGGCGGAAATCTTCCGCTACGCGGCGGGCGGCTTTCGGGATTTCAGCCGCATCGCTTCCAGCGATCCGAAAATGTGGCACGATATCTGTGTCGCCAATCGCGAACAGTTATTAGAGATGATCGCCTTGTTCGGCGCTGATTTGGAGCGGTTGGCGGCGGCGATCCGCAACGACGACCGCGCCGCGATTCTCAACACCTTCGAGCGGGCCAAGCGCGCCCGCGACAACCTCTATCTCGACTGATTCCCCGCATGAGTCCTTCAACCTTCACCGTCGATCCGGGCGGTTGCTTGCGCGGTCGGCTGCGCGTGCCCGGCGACAAATCCATTTCGCATCGCGCCATCATGTTCGGCGCGTTGGCCGAAGGCGTCACCACCATCAACGGATTTTTGGAAGGCGAGGATTGCCTGGCCACGCTGCGGGCGTTTCGCGCCATGGGCGTGCGCATCGACGGTCCGGACCGAGGCCGGGTCGTCGTGCACGGCGTGGGCCTGCATGGCTTGCGAGCGCCGGCCGAGCCGCTCGACATGGGCAACTCCGGCACCTCGATGCGGTTGTTGGCGGGCCTGTTGGCCGGTCAGGCGTTTGATACCGTGTTGACCGGCGATGCCTCGCTGACGCGCCGGCCGATGCGGCGGGTGACCGAGCCGCTGGCGCGGATGGGCGCTCGGATCGAGACGGCGGAACGGGGCATGGCCCCGCTGCGCATTTACGGCGGCCAGCGCTTGACCGGCATCGACTACACTTTGCCGGTCGCCAGCGCGCAGGTTAAATCCTGCTTGCTGTTGGCCGGCCTCTACGCCGACGGCGTGACGCGCGTCACCGAACCCGCGCCGACCCGCGATCACACGGAACGGATGCTGGAGGGTTTCGGCTATCCGTTGCGGCGCGAGAGCGACCGGACCTTCGCGGTGGCGGGGGCCAGTCGCTTGCGCGGAACGCAGATCGACATCCCAGCCGATATATCATCATCTGCTTTTTTCCTGGTCGGGGCCAGCATCGCGCCAGGATCGGATCTGCTGTTGGAGCACGTCGGCGTCAATCCGACCCGCGACGGCGCAATCGCGATTTTGCGCCTGATGGGGGCTGACATCGAACTGCTCGATTCTCGGTTGGCCGGCGGCGAACCGGTGGCGGATTTAAGGGTGCGTCACGCGCCGCTGCGCGGCGTTCGAATTCCCGAACCGCTAGTTCCGCTGGCGATCGACGAATTTCCCGCCTTGTTCATCGCCGCCGCCTGCGCCGAGGGCGAAACCGTGTTGACCGGAGCCGAGGAGCTGCGGGTCAAGGAAAGCGACCGCATCCAGGTGATGGCCGACGGCTTGGCAGCTTTGGGCGTCAGCGCCGCGCCCGCCGCCGACGGCATGACGGTTCGCGGCGGCGCGCTGGCGGGCGGAGCCGTCGACAGCCGAGGCGATCACCGCATCGCCATGAGCTTCGCCATCGCCGCGCTGCGCGCCGGCGGCGCGATCCGAATTCAGGATTGCGCCAACGTCAACACCTCATTTCCAGGATTCGTCGCGTCGGCCCGCGAGGCGGGGTTGGCGATCCGAGAATTGATCGACTAGGAGCTTGCGGTGACTCAAACACTCGCGCCGGTGATCGCCGTGGATGGTCCGAGCGGCGTCGGCAAAGGCACGGTCTGTCAGTGGCTGGCCGCCCGCTTGGGCTGGCGCCTGCTCGACAGCGGCGCATTGTACCGGCTGACGGCGCTGGCGGCCTTGCGCCGACAGCTGTCCTTGGACGATGAAGCGCAGCTGGAAGCGGTCGCCGCCGGCTTGGCGGTCGAGTTTGCGCCGGGCGCGGATCAGGGCCCGCTCATCTTGTTGGATGGGGTGGAAGTCGGCGTCGAACTGCGGGGCGAAAGCTGCGCCGCCGCCGCGTCGCGGGTGGCGGCGTTGCCGGCGGTGCGAGCCGCGCTGCTGCAACGGCAACGGGATTTCCGGCAGTTGCCCGGCCTGATCGCCGACGGCCGGGATATGGGGACGGTGGTGTTTCCCGATGCCCGGCTGAAGCTGTTTTTGACCGCCAGCGCGGAAGAACGCGCCAAACGCCGCTATAAGCAGTTGAGAGAAAAAGGTTTGGATGCTAACCTTATGAGTCTCGTTGAAGAAATCAACGCGCGCGACGGCCGGGATGCCGGCAGGGCGGTGGCGCCGCTGAAGCCCGCGGCGGACGCTGAAGCGCTCGATACCACGGCATTAAGTGTCGCCGAGGTTTGTAATTGGGCCATCGATCTGGCCGCCCGGCGGTTTGAAGGGCTGAAAATCTCCTAAATCCGTACTTTACGGCGGGGGAATCCCGAGCGACCCTCTCGCAACTTCGTGGGGTTGTT
>DJIW01000099.1 GCA_002433805.1 Competibacteraceae bacterium UBA6584
TTTTTTGTATCCGTAAATCGGCGGTGATCAGCAAAATTTTAGCCGGTTATACCACTGGTGCCACCCCTTAGACAACAAGGTTTCGACGCGCCCCTGCTTCCGTCTCGGGACACTTTCCCCATTCAAGCCGATTATCAGTCGAAACAATAGCTTATTAAGGCTTATGACCACACTATATTGTAGTGTCAAACAAACAACACCACAGCATATAGTAATTTTTTCCAGCTTCTTCTAGAATCCGGTCAATCCGCTGCAAGACGGAACTCGGCCGACGCCATCGCCTTCGCGCCGATGACAACACTCATCAGTTTCACCTCATGCCTTCCAGGGAGACCGTCGGCCCATGAAAACCGCGCATCTAGAGCCTGTTGATCGCCCGACCGCCGCCGCCGATGTACCGATGCAGGCCGCATCCTGGGACATCTGGGACCAAAAATATCGCCTCAAGGACAAGGATGGCCGTTCGATTGACGCCATGATCGACGCCACTTATCAGCGCGTCGCCAAGGCCCTTTCGGAGGTGGAAGCCACACCGGACCTGCGGGCGCTTTGGCATGAAAAATTTTTATGGGCGCTGCGCCACGGCGCGATCCCGGCCGGACGCATCATCTCCAACGCGGGCGCCTGGGAGCACAAGCCCGCCACCTCCACGATCAACTGTACGGTTTCCGGCACCATCCGCGATTCGATGGACGACATTTTGCGTAAGGTGCACGAGGCAGGCTTGACGCTCAAATCGGGCGCGGGCATCGGCTATGAGTTTTCCACGCTGCGGCCGCGCGGTGCTTATGTCTCGGGCGCGGGCGCGTACACCTCGGGTCCGCTGTCGTTCATGGATATTTACGACAAAATGTGTTTTACCGTGTCCTCGGCGGGCGGGCGGCGCGGCGCGCAAATGGGCACCTTCGATATCGGCCATCCCGATGTCCTGGAATTCGTCCGGGCCAAGCGCGAAGCTGGCCGCCTGCGCCAATTCAATCTGTCGTTGCTGATCACCCAAGAGTTCATGGAGGCGGTCAAGACCGATTCCGAATGGCTGCTGGCGTTTCCACTGCTGGCCAAGGAAGTCGAACAAGACGGGGTGGATTTGCGAGACGCCGACCAAATCGTGTGGCGCGACTGGCCGACGACCGAGGGCTTGACCGTCAACGAGGCCGGCCAAGTCGCCTGCAAGATTTATCGCAAAATCCGCGCCCGGCGGCTGTGGGACGTGATCATGGCGTCCACCTATGATTACGCCGAACCGGGCTTCATCTTGATCGACCGCGCTAACGAGATGAACAATAACTGGTTTTGCGAAAACATTCGCGCGACCAATCCCTGCGGCGAGCAAACACTCCCGCCTTATGGCTCGTGTCTGTTAGGGTCGGTCAATCTCACCCAATTCGTCCAAAATCCGTTCACGGAAAAAGCCTGTTTCGACTGGGAAACCTACCGCGACGTCGTCGCCATCTTCACCCGGATGCTCGATAACGTGGTCGAGATCAACGGCTTACCCTTGGAGCAGCAGCGCCAGGAAATTCTCGGCAAGCGCCGGCACGGCATGGGTTTTCTCGGATTGGGCTCGACCTTGACCATGCTGCGCATCCAATATGGCTCTTCGGAATCGCTGGCTTTCACCGAGAGCGTCACCCGCGAGCTGGCGCTGACCGGCTGGCGGGTCGCCTTGGAACTAGCCCGCGAAAAAGGTCCCGCGCCGGTGCTCGAACAGGATTTCACCGTCACCGCCGAGATGCTGCGCAAGCGTCCGGAAATGCGCAAAGACGGCTTGAAGGAAGGCGACACGGTCAAGGGCAAGGTGCTGCACGCTCGCTACAGCCGCTACCTGCAACAAGTGGCGCAAGTCGAGCCCGAGCTGGTGGATGAATTGGCGCGCGCCGGCGCCCGGTTCACCCATCACAGTTCCATTGCGCCCACCGGCACCATCGCCCTGTCGCTGGCCAACAACGCCAGCAACGGCATCGAACCCAGCTTCGCCCATCACTACTTCCGCAACGTGATCCGGCCGGGCAAGAAATCCAAGGAGAAGGTCGATGTGTTTTCGTTTGAATTGCTGGCCTACCGGCATTTGATCAATCCGAAGGCCATTCCGGACGTTGAATCGGGCGAACAACGCCTGCCGAGCTATTTCATCGCCGCTGACGAGGTCAGCCCGAAACAGCATGTGAACATTCAGGCCGCCGCTCAGAAATGGATCGATTCCAGCATTTCCAAAACGGCGAACGTGCCCACCGATTTCCCTTACGAGGAGTTCAAGGATATCTATCTGTACGCCTACGAACAGGGCTTGAAGGGCTGCACCACGTTCCGCTTCAACCCTTCCGCTTTCCAGGGCGTGCTGGTCAAGGAACAGGATTTAGCCAATACCCTCTACCGATTTACGCTGGAAGACGGTTCGGAAATCGAACTCAAAGGCCACGAGGAAATCGAGTACGACGGTGAAACGCACACCGCGGCCAACCTATATGACGCCCTCAAGGAAGGTTATTATGGGAAATGGTAAATCCGCACGCCGCCGTCCGATTTTGGAGGGACGACCATGACCATCAAGATCGACAAAAAAATCGTTGCCTACAACGTTGTCAAAAACGACGACAAACTGCCCGCTCTGATCAGCGAGCCGGCGGCCGTGCAGCAGATGCACGAAAGCTTGGCCCGGCCCGAAATGCTCTCGGGCACGACCTATAAGGTCAAAACCCCGCTGTCGGATCACGCGCTCTACATCACCATCAACGACATCATTCTCAATCGCGACACCGAACACGAGACGCGCCGGCCGTTTGAAATTTTCATCAACTCCAAGGCGATGGATCATTTTCAATGGATTGTCGCGCTGACCCGCATCATCTCCGCCGTATTTCGCAAAGGCGGCGATTGCACGTTTTTGGTCGAGGAAATGCGCTCGGTGTTCGACCCCAAGGGCGGTTACTTCAAAAAGGGCGGCAAATACATGCCTTCGCTGGTCGCGGAAATCGGCGACGTCATCGAATCGCACATGCGCTCCATCGGCTTGATCGAGGAAAACGAACTCGACGCCCACCAGCGCAAGATGATCGCCGAGCAACGCAACAAATACGAAGTCGGCATGAAGGCCGTCGAGGACGCGGGCGAAGACAGCTTTCCCCCGGAGGCCACGCTGTGCGGAAAATGCCAGACCAAGGCCGTTATCGTCATGGACGGCTGTCTGACCTGCCTCAATTGCGGCGACTCTAAGTGTTCCTAAACGAAAATTCGCAACTTACCGCCTCATTCGAGCCTGAGACGAGCCATGCGCCCAGAATTGCCCGATCAGATGACCGCCATCGAAATCACCGCGCCGGGCGGCCCGCAGCAGTTGGTTCCGAGCCGCCGCGCGATACCGAAACCGGCTGTTGGAGAAGTCCTGCTTGAAGTCGCCGCCGCCGGCGTCAATCGACCCGACTGCCTGCAGCGCCAAGGCGGTTATCCGCCGCCGCCGGGCGCATCCGACATTCCCGGACTGGAAGTGGCCGGCACGGTCGTCGCCTTGGGCGAGGGCGTGGAGAGCTGGAAAATCGGCGATCGAGTCTGCGCCTTATTGACCGGCGGCGGCTACGCCGAATATTGCACCGCGCCCGCCCCGCAATGCCTGCCGATTCCGGCCGGTTTGACCTTACAACAGGCCGCCGCCCTCCCGGAAACTTTTTTTACGGTCTGGAGCAATATTTTCGACCGGGCGCGGCTGCAACCCGGCGAAACGCTACTGATCCACGGCGGCACGAGCGGCATCGGCACCACCGCGATCCAACTCGCCAAGGCTCTAGGCTCGCGGGTGTTCGTCACCGTCGGCGGCATCGAAAAAATTCAGCCCTGCCTGGACCTCGGGGCAGAACGCGCCATCAACTACCATGAGGAAGATTTTGTCCAGGCAGTCAAGGAGCTTACCCAAAATCGGGGCGTTGACGTGATCCTGGATATGGTCGGCGGCGATTACACGCAGCGCAACCTGAGCGCGCTGGCGGTGGAAGGCCGGCTGGTCTTCATCGCGTTTCTACGCGGCGCTAAGATGGAGTTGAATTTAGCGCCGGTCATGATGAAACGGCTGACGGTCACCGGTTCGACCCTGCGCGCCCGTCCGGTCGCGGATAAAGCGCCCATCGCCCAACACCTGCAACGAACCGTTTGGCCCCTGCTCGCCAGCGGAAAGATCCGACCGATCATCCAGCAAATCTTTCCCCTGGCTGAAGCCGCCGCCGCTCACGCACTCATGGAATCCAACCGCCATATCGGAAAATTGTTGCTCCAGGTTCGCTAAGCCATCGCGCTCCCCTACCCGCTCAGGCCCTCGCCGCTTCAATCGGCTTGCAAAAAATCTCTGAAGGGCCTTGCGCTCATCCGAGAATTTATTTTGTTTTGCATTGCAACAATCCCTCGAGTGTGCTGTTATTAAAGGCAGTTGATTCGCCGTTTCCCGTCTGACGGAACGACCTGTTAAGCGTGCAGTCATCAACTACTCTTATTCTTGCGCTGCGGATGGTTTATGAGCGGTCGAATTTCAACCGCCAGGCAGGCAAGGAATGATGGATTTTGCCAAGCATATTCGCCTGCAAGCCGCTTTCTTACAGGTGAAGAGGTTGAAAACATGCGTGGAAATTACAAGCTCAAGCAACCGCTGGTTTGGTTCGAGCGCGATGGCTGGTGGTTCAAGATCCTCGGCGAGTGCTTCGGACCTTATCGAGATCGGCTCGAAGCGCGCTACAATCTTTTGGTCATTCAGGGCTTAAGCCTTCAACTGCGCCAAGCAATCTCAAGATAGATGTGCACTTGATCGTCGCACACCTCGGTCCATCGATTCCCGAGTTGTCCGCTACCCTGAAGATAAGAGATAGGCGAAAGTGTGATGCGGCCACGCAGCGTGACGGTCGCGTATTCCAATAAAAAAGCCGGCATCGCCGGCTTTTTTAGTCCATCAAAATGCTTATTCGCTGGCCGCCGCGCCGGGCCGATCCATCAGCTCGACATAGGCCAGGGGCGCATTGTCGCCGGCGCGAAACCCGCATTTCAAAATGCGCAAGTAGCCGCCCGGACGCGCTTGAAACCGAGGCCCCAATTCGCCGAATAACTTGGTCACCACCTGACGGTCGCGCAAGCGGTCGAACGCCAAGCGCCGGTGGGCCAAACTATCCTGTTTGGACAGCGTGATCAACGGTTCGGCGACCCGACGCAATTCCTTGGCTTTCGGCAAGGTCGTCCGAATCACTTCGTGAGTGAACAGCGAAGCGGCCATATTGCGCAGCATGGCCTTGCGGTGGCTGCTCGTGCGGTTCAGTTTACGACCGGCTTTGCGATGGCGCATGACACAAATTCCTTAAAAACCTGATCACGGATTAGCAATAAAAAACGATAACGGGACAATCAAACGCAAGTTTTACTCGTCGGCCTCGTCGGCCTCGCCATCGCCCTGAGCGTCCGATTTAGACGACTTGTCGACCTCGACCAGCATGCCGGCCAACGCGCCGCTCGCACGGCGCGCCGCGTTGCGTTGCTCGGCGGCTTGCTCCAGATTCAAATTGGGGGGCGGCCAATTGTCGATCTTCATGCCCAAAGCCAGCTTGTATTTGGCCAGCACGTCCTTGATCTCCGTCAAGGACTTCTTACCGAGATTCGGCGTTTTCAGCAATTCCGACTCAGTCCGCTGCACCAGATCGCCGATGTAGTAAATACTTTCGGCTTTCAAGCAGTTGGCGGAGCGCACCGTCAGTTCCAAATCGTCGACCGGCTGGATTAACACCGGGTCGATGTCGACCGGCGGCGGCAAGCTCGGCTCGTCGCGCTTGCCCTTGAGATCGACGAAAACCGACAATTGATCCAATAAAATTCGGGCGGCGGTGCGAATCGCCTCCTCGGGATCGATGGTGCCGTTGGTTTCCAGGGTCAGAACCAGCTTGTCTAAATTGGTGCGTTGCTCGACGCGGGCGCTTTCCACCCGGTAGCTGATCCGCTCGATCGGGCTGAAGGACGCATCCAAGCGCAACCGGCCGATCGACCGGGTTTCGCTCTCGGCGCTTTCGCGCTGCGTCGCCGGCGCATAGCCGCAGCCCCGCTCCACTCTAAGCCGCATGCTCAGTTCGCCGCTCTTGGTCAGATGGGCGATGATGTGATCGGGGTTGATGATCTCGACGCTGTGACTGCCTTCGATATCGCCCGCCACTACCGGTCCCGGACCTTTCTTGGTCAGGCTCAGGTGCGCTTCCTCGACCCCTTCCTGCAAGGTGACCGCCACGCCCTTGAGATTGAGCAGGATGTCGATCACATCTTCCTGCACGCCCTCGATGGTCGAATATTCATGCAAGACTTCTTCAATCTCGCACTCGACGATGGCGGCGCCGGGAATCGAGGACAACAAAATCCGGCGCAAGGCGTTGCCGAGCGTGTAGCCAAAGCCGCGCTCCAACGGTTCCACGGTTACCTGAGCCAACCGAGGGGCAAGCTTTTCCACTTCGACACGGGTCGGTTTTAGCAAATCAAATGCACCCACCATCCGCTTTCCCTCGGAGTCGATCACTTGGAGTAAAGCTCCACAACCAATGATTCGTTGATGTCGGCGGGCAAATCGCCGCGATCGGGAATCCGCTTGAACACGCCGCTCATCTTGTTCACATCCACGTCCACCCAATCGGCGAAACCGTGGCCCTGCGCGAGCTGCAAGGAGTACTGAATGCGGGTCTGGGGCCGACTCTTTTCATGAATCGCCACCACATCTTCCGGTTTGACCTGATAGGAAGCAATATTGACCCGCTGGCCGTTCACGGTGACCGCCCGGTGCGAAACCAGTTGTCGGGCCTCGGCGCGGGTGCTGCCAAATCCCATCCGATAGACCACGTTATCCAAACGGCACTCCAACAGTCTCAACAGATTCTCGCCGGTCGAACCCTTGCGGCGCGCAGCTTCCTTATAATAATTGAGGAACTGCCGTTCCAACACGCCGTAAATCCGGCGCAGTTTCTGCTTCTCGCGCAACTGCAATCCATAATCGGACAAGCGGGGACGGCGCGCGCCGTGCTGGCCGGGCTGCCGCTCGAGCTTGCACTTGGATTCGATGGGCCGGGCGGCGGACTTCAGAAATAAATCCACGCCTTCCCGACGGCTCAGCTTGCACTTGGGACCGAGATATCTCGCCACGGTAGGACTCCTGAGCTATACGCGCCGGCGTTTGGGGGGACGGCAACCGTTATGCGGGATCGGCGTCACGTCCATGATGCTCATGATCTTGAATCCAGCGGCGTTCAAGGCGCGCACGGCGGATTCCCGACCGGGCCCAGGCCCCTTGACGTTGACCTCCAGATTCTTGACGCCGAACTCCTTGACGGCATTACCCACGCGCTCGGCCGCCACCTGCGCCGCAAACGGCGTGCTCTTGCGGGAGCCGCGAAAACCGGAACCCCCGGAAGTCGCCCAGCCCAGCGCATTGCCTTGACGGTCGGTAATCGTGATGATCGTATTGTTGAACGAGGCGTGGATATGGGCGATCCCATCCACCACATTTTTCTTGACGCGCTTGCGCGTCTTGGTCACTGGTTTTGCCATTCTCCAACCTATGCCAGCGGCATTCGAAACGTTTCAGGCGATTTACTTGCGTACCGCGCGGCGCGGTCCCTTGCGCGTGCGCGCATTGGTTCGAGTCCGCTGGCCGCGCACGGGCAAACCGCGCCGGTGACGCAGGCCGCGGTAGCAACCCAGATCCATCAAGCGTTTGATGCTCATGGACACTTCACGACGCAAATCGCCTTCGACAATGTATTGACCCACTTCGGCGCGCAATGCGTCCACCTGGGCTTCGGTTAAATCGCGGACCTTGGTTTCCGGGGCGACCCGCGCTGCCTCGCAAATTTGCCGGGCTCGCGTGTTGCCGATCCCGTAAATCGATTGCAGCGCAATCACCGTATGTTTGTTGACCGGAATGTTAATTCCTGCAATACGGGCCATGCCTTAGAACCCCTCTCCCATGGTGCTGGGTGCCTGACGCGCAAAGAGTGGAAATTTAACGCACCCAGCTCAATAAATCAATAAAGAATCAACTCTTAATTCTGCTCTCAGCCTTGACGCTGCTTGTGCCGGGCGTCCTTGCAAATCACCCGGACCACGCGGTCGCGGCGGATAATCTTGCAGTTGCGACAGATTTTCTTCACCGAAGCACGCACTTTCATCGCTTTACTCCAAATTCCACAGTCACCGCGCGCCGGATAGGGCGACGCGGACGCAATCATGGCCCCGCGCTCACCGCAACAGGCCCGAACCCTTGAAACTGCTCTTCTTCAACAGGCTTTCGTATTGGTGCGACATCAAGTGCGCCTGAACCTGCGCCATAAAATCCATGACGACCACCACGATAATCAGCAGTGAGGTGCCGCCGAAATAGAACGGCACCCGCCAATAGAGGATCAGAAATTCAGGCAACAGACAGACGGCGGTGATGTAGAACGCGCCAATCAAGGTCAAGCGGGTCAATACCTTATCGATATAACCCGCGGTTTGAGCGCCGGGCCGGATTCCGGGGATGAACGCGCCGGACTTCTTCAAATTGTCCGCGGTCTCCTTAGAATTGAACACCAGCGCGGTGTAGAAGAAACAGAAGAAAATAATCAAGCCGGCGTACAGCAACACGTACAAGGGCTGACCGGGCGAGAGCGCCGAACTGATGTTGCGCAACCATTCCATATTCGGCGCATTGCCAAACCAACTGCCCAAGGTCGCCGGAAACAAAATCAGGCTGGAGGCAAAAATCGGCGGAATGACCCCGGACATATTCAGTTTCAACGGCAAATGCGTGGTCTGGGCCGCGTACATCCGCCGGCCTTGCTGCCGCTTGGCGTAGTTGACCGTGATCCGCCGCTGTCCGCGCTCGACGAAGACCACGAAACCGGTCACCAGCACGGTCAGCGCCAACAAGAACAGCACCAGCATCACGTGCAGCTCGCCGGTGCGCGCCAATTCCAGGGTGCCGCCCACCGCTTGGGGCAAGCCGGCGACGATGCCGGCGAAGATCAGCATCGAAATGCCGTTGCCGATGCCGCGTTCGGTCACCTGCTCGCCCAACCACATCAAAAACAAAGTACCGGTCACCAAACTGATCGTCGAGGTCACGATAAACCCGACGCCGGGCGCGATCACCACCGACGCGCCGCCCGCCATTTGATTTTGTAAGGCGATGCTGACCCCGATAGCCTGAAACATCGCCAGCACCACCGTCAGGTAACGGGTGTAACGGGTCAGCTTGTGGCGGCCGGCCGCCCCGCCCTCCTTGCGCAACTGCTCCAGGGACGGCACCACCATCGACATCAATTGCAGGATGATCGACGCCGAGATGTACGGCATCACCCCCAGCGCGAAAATGCTCAACCGGCTCAGTGCGCCGCCGGAAAACATATTGAACATATCGAGGATGGTGCCGCGCTGCTGGTCGAACAATTGCGCCATGGCGTGCGGGTCGATGCCCGGCACCGGAATGTGAGTGCCGATGCGAAACACCACCAACGCGCCCAGCAAAAACAACAAGCGCTGGCGCAGTTCGGTCATTTTGCCGAGATCCGGCAGGGCGGTCGCCATGATGGTTTACTCGAGGATCGTCCCGCCAGCCGCCAGCAGCGCCTCGCGCGCGCCCTTGGTCAGCGCCAGACCGCGCAGTTTCACGGCCCGTTCTAGCTTGCCAGACAGGATGACCTTGGCTTGCTTGGCGAAAATCGGCGCCAGATTGGCTGCTTTAAGCGCCGCCAAGTCGATGATGTCCGCTTCAAGCTTGGCCAAGGCGCTCAGGCGGATCTCGGCGGTGTCCTTGGCGGTCATGGAGCGGAAACCCCGCTTGGGCAGCCGCCGCTGCAAGGGCATCTGGCCGCCTTCAAAACCGACTTTGTGGTAGCCGCCGGCGCGCGCGTGCTGGCCTTTGTGGCCGCGCCCGCCGGTCTTGCCGAGCCCGGACCCGATGCCGCGCCCGACCCGCTGCTCGACCGGCCGGCTGCCGGGAGCGGGTTTCAGGGTATTAAGACGCATGGGTTCAAGCCTCCTCGACTTTCAATAGATACGACACCTTGCGGATCATCCCCCGGTTTTCCGGCGTATCGATCACCGTGGCGGTGCTTTGCGTCTTGCGCAAGCCAAGCCCCCGCACGCAGGCTTGATGCGCGGCCAAGCGGCCGTGCGCGCTCTTGACCAGGGTCACTTTCAATTTTCCGGCCATGGTCTTCAACTCCGGATTTCGTCCAGGGTTTTGCCGCGCTTGGCGGCTTGATAGTCGGGCGATTTCATCACGCTCAAACCGTGGATGGTCGCCCGAACCACATTAATCGGATTGCGCGAGCCGATGCACTTGGCCAGTACATCCTTGACGCCGACCACCTCGAACACGGCGCGCATCGCGCCGCCGGCGATGATTCCGGTGCCTTCCGAGGCCGGTTGCATGAAAACGTGCGCCGCGCCGTGTTCGGCGTTGACCGGATACTGAAGCGTCGTGCCGTTCAACGGCACCGTGCGCATATTCTTGCGGGCCTTGTCCATGGCTTTCTGGATGGCCATCGGCACCTCGCGGGCCTTGCCGTATCCCAAGCCTACCCGACCGTTGCCGTCGCCCACCACGGTCAGCGCCGTAAAGCCGAACTGACGGCCGCCCTTGACGACCTTGGCCACGCGGTTGACGGCGATCAGCTTTTCTTGCAAGCCGTCGGTATTCTGGGAGCTTTCTACATTATTCATCGCCATGCTGTGGGTTCCTTAAAACTCCAAACCGTTTTCGCGGGCGGCATCGGCCAGCGCCTTGACCCGACCGTGATACAAAAAGCCGGAGCGGTCGAACGCCACGCGGGCGACGCCGATCGCCTTGGCCTTTTCAGCGATGGCCTTACCCACCAACTTGGCCGCCGCGATATCGCCGGTGCTTTTAAGCTCCTTGCGCAACCCCGGCTCCAAGGTCGACGCCGCCGCCAGCGTGCGGTCGCCGCCCCGTTCCGGAACGATGATCTGGGCATAGATATGGCTCGGGGTGCGATGCACGCAGAGCCGGTGCACGCCCAGCTCACGGATTTTATGGCGGGCCCGCAACCCGCGGCGCAAGCGCGCGGTTTTTTTATCGGCTGATTTTTTATCCATGGCCAGTCCTTACTTCTTCTTAGCTTCTTTCAAGAGGATGGTCTCGTCGGAATAACGCACGCCCTTGCCCTTGTAAGGTTCGGGCGGCCGGTAGGCGCGGATCTTGGCGGCCACTTCGCCGACCTGCTGTTTGTCCACCCCTTGCACCACGATTTCGGTCTGGGTCGGCGTCTGGATGGTGATGCCCTCCGGTATCGCAAATTCGACCGGATGTGAAAAACCGAGCGTCAGATTGAGCACCTTGCCTTGCGCTTGCGCCTTGTAGCCGACGCCGATCAATTGCAGCTTGCGCTGGAAGCCCTGGCTGACGCCGATCACCATATTGTTGAGCAACGCGCGCATGGTGCCGGTCATCGCCCGATACTTGGCCTCGTTGGTCAACACTCGGGGAGCGAGCTTCAACTCGCCGCCTTCATGGCGCACTTCGACCCAGGGATGCACCGCCAGTTGGGCCGAGCCGTTCTTACCCTTGATCGAGACCTGCTGGCCGTCGACCGTCACGGTGACGCCGGCCGACACCGGAATCGGTTTCTTACCGACGCGCGAGGTGCGAATTTTGGTTTCTTTCAGTACGGTTGCCATGACGCCGCTCCCTTAGGCCACGATGCACAGCACTTCGCCGCCGTGGCCGGCCGCCCGCGCCGCGCGGTCGCTCATCAGCCCCCGCGGCGTGGAAACGATCGCCACGCCCAAGCCGTTCATCACCTTGGGCAGATCGTCCTTGCCGCGAAACACCCGACGGCTGGGACGGCTGACCCGCTCGATTTTGTCGATGACCGGTCGGCCCTCGAAATACTTCAGGGCGACGGTCAACTCAGGGTGCCCGGCCTCGTTATCGGCCACCGAAAAATCGGTGATGTAGCCTTCATCGCGCAGCACGCGCGCGATGGCCACCTTCAGTTTGGAAGCCGGCATGCTCGCCTGGGTTTTGGCGGCGGTCTGGGCGTTGCGGATGCGCGTCAGCATATCCGCGATGGGATCGGTCATGCTCATGATTGCCACTACTCCGATAGTCAGTCACGGGGCTACCGCCGGCGGCGGAGCAAACCCTGAACTTAAACGGGGTCTCGCGGGGCGAGATGAAAGGTGATTACCAGCTCGCCTTATGCAGTCCGGGCACGTCGCCGCGCATGGCCGCTTCACGCAGCTTGTTGCGAGACAGACCGAACTTGCGATAAAAACCGTGGGGCCGGCCGGTCAGCCGGCAGCGGTTGTGGAGCCGCGCGGGGCTGGCGTCGCGGGGCAGCGCGTGAAATTGCCGCCGCGCTTCCCGCCGCTGTTGCTCGTCGGTGGCGGGATCGCGAAGGATTTCCTTCAAGGCGGCCCGCTTGGCGGCGTAACGCTCGACCACGCGCGCCCGCTTGATTTCGCGGTTGATCATGCTCTGTTTGGCCATGCTGAAACAAACTCTCTCATTAATTCCTGAAGGGAAAATTGAAGGCCGCCAACAGCGCGCGGCCCTCTTCATCGTTGCGCGCGGTCGTGGTGATGGTGATGTCGAGGCCGCGGATGGCGTCGATCTTGTCGTAATCGATTTCCGGAAAGATGATTTGTTCCCGCACCCCGAGGCTGTAGTTGCCGCGCCCGTCGAAGGCGCGCGCGCTGAAACCGCGAAAGTCGCGAATCCGCGGGATGGCGACATTCACCAGCCGATCCAGGAATTCGTACATCCGGTCGCGGCGCAGCGTCACCTTGCAGCCGATCGGCCAACCGGCGCGGATCTTGAAGCCGGCGATGGACTTGCGCGAGAGCGTCACGATCGGCTTTTGTCCGGCGATCTGAGTCAGGTTGCCGACCGCGTGCTCCATGATCTTCTTGTCGGCGACCGCCTCGCCGACACCCATGTTCAGGGTGATCTTGGTGATGCGCGGCACTTCCATGACGTTGCCGTAGTTGAACTGCTCGCGCAGCTTCGGGGCCACCGTCTCGCGATAAAATTGTTGCAATCGGGCCATGGCCGCCTCCTCAAACATCCACGACTTCGTTGTTGGACTTGAAGTAACGGACCTTGCGGCCGTCCTCCAACACTCGGAAGCCGATCCGATCCCCTTTCTGGGTGACCGGGTTGAACAGCATCACGTTGGAGACGTGCACCGCCGCCTCGCGCTCGACGATGCCGCCGGCCACGTTACGCGCCGGGTTCGGCCGGGTGTGACGCTTGATCATGTTGACGCCGGCGACGATCAGCCGCTCCTCGTCCACCACCCGCACCACCTTGCCGCGTCGGCCCTTGTCCTTGCCGGCGATGACGATGACCTCATCGTCCCTTCTGATTCTGCGCATTGTTAGCTTCCTCCCGCCGCCCTCGCCTAGAGCACTTCCGGCGCCAGGGAAATAATTTTCATGAACCGTTCGCCGCGCAGCTCGCGGGTGACGGGTCCGAAGATGCGAGTGCCGATCGGCTCCAACTTGTTGTTGAGCAGCACCGCCGCGTTGCCGTCGAAGCGGATCAGCGAGCCGTCCGGCCGGCGCACGCCCTTGCGGGTCCGCACCACCACGGCGTTGTAAACCTCGCCCTTGTTGACCTTGCCGCGCGGGATCGCGTCTTTGACGCTGACTTTGATGATATCGCCGATGTGCGCGTACCGACGGTGCGAACCGCCCAGCACCTTGATGCACATCAGCCGACGAGCGCCGCTGTTGTCGGCGACGTCCAACATGCTTTGCATCTGAATCATGGCTCTACATTCCGTCCGCGGAGTGTTGAAAACATCGGCCCGGAGACCGAGGCCAAGGTGGCGACGCTCATTGCGCGCGCTCCACGACCCCGACCAGGGTCCACGCCTTGGTCTTGGCCAACGGCCGGCATTGCTTGATCGTCACCAAATCGCCTTCCCGGCACTCGTTTTGTTCGTCGTGGGCGTGCAGCTTGGTGGTCCGCCGGACGTATTTGCCATACACGGGATGCTTGACCAGCCGCTCGACGGCCACGGTGATGGTCTTATCCATCTTGTTGCTCGTTACCCGCCCGCTCAGGGTGCGTTCGGTCTGGAGTTCCTTCGTCATGCCTTGTCCGCCTTCTCGCTCAACACCATTTTGACCCGCGCGATGTTGCGCCGCGCCTGCCGGAACAGATGGGCCTTGCTCGCCTGGCCCGTGGCCCGCTGCATCCGCAGGTTGAACTGCTCGCGCAACAGCGCCAGCAGCTCCTGATTCAACTCGTCCCGATTCTTTTGCCGCAGCTCGCTCGCGTTCATCACATCACCGTCCGGTTCACAAAAATCGTTTGCACCGGCAATTTGGCCGCCGCCAGGCGGAACGCCTCGCGAGCGATGCCTTCGGTGACGCCTTCCACTTCGTACAGGACGCGACCGGGCTTGACCTTGGCCACCCAAAATTCGACGTTGCCCTTACCGCTGCCCATGCGCACTTCCAGCGGTTTTTTCGTCACCGGCTTATCCGGAAAAATGCGGATCCACACCTTGCCGCCGCGCTTGATATAGCGGTTGATGGCGCGCCGCGCCGCTTCGATCTGGCGGGCGGTCAGCATGCCGCGCGTGGTGCACTTCAACCCGTACTCGCCGAAACTCACCCCGGTGCCGCTGGTGGCGACGCCGGTGTTGCGCCCCTTGCGCTGCTTGCGAAATTTCGTTCTTTTCGGCTGTAACATAATCTGTCTCGTCTCTTTACGAAGGAACCCCGCGGACTAGGGCGAGGCTCCGCTTCAACCGGCGGCGGCTTTGTCGGCCTTGGACTCGCCCGGCCGCTCGAAACCGAACACCTCGCCCCGGAAAATCCAAACTTTGATCCCGATCACCCCGTAGGTGGTCTGGGCTTCGGCAAGGCCGTAATCGATGTTGGCGCGCAAGGTGTGCAGCGGCACCCGTCCCTCGCGAGTCCATTCGCTGCGGGCGATTTCAGCGCCGTTCAAACGGCCGGAAACCTGAATCTTGATGCCCAGCGCCCCGAGGCGCATCGCGTTGGCGACCGCGCGCTTCATCGCCCGCCGGAACATGATCCGCCGCTCCAGCTGCTGGGCGATGCTTTCGGCGACCAGCTGCGCGTCGAGCTCCGGCTTGCGGATTTCCTCGATATTGATTTGCAAATCCTTGATATCCAAGCTCATCATCCGCGACACGTCGCGACGCAGCGCTTCGATATCCTCGCCCTTCTTGCCGATCACCACGCCGGGCCGGGCCGTGTGGATGGTGATGCGCGCCAGCTGGGCGGGCCGCTCGATCTGAATCCGGCTGACCGAAGCGTTCGCCAATTTTTTCTTCAGATGCTGGCGCACCTGGAGATCGGTTTCCAAGCGATCAGGATAGTTCTTGCTGTTGGCGTACCACTTGGAGCTCCAATCCGAGGCGATACCCAAGCGGATGCCCGTCGGGTGAACTTTTTGACCCATGTCTGCTGGCTCCTTACTCGGATACGGTCACGGTGATGTGGCTGGTGCGCTTGACGATGCGGTTGCCGCGCCCCTTGGCGCGAGCGTGCATCCGCTTCAGCACCGGACCGCCGTCCACGCAGATGGTGGCCACTTTCAATTCGTCGATATCGGCGCCTTCGTTGTGCTCGGCGTTGGCGATGGCCGATTCCAGAACGCCCTTGATGATCTGCGCCGCTTTCTTATTGCTGAAACGCAGGATTTCCAAGGCGCGATCCACCCGCAAGTCGCGGACCTGATCGGCCACCAGCCGGGCCTTTTGGGGCGAGATACGGGCTTGCTTCATAACGGCGACAGCTTGCATCGGACGCTCCTATTTGGATTTCTTATCCGCGGCGTGGCCGCGGTAGGTGCGGGTCGCGGCAAACTCGCCCAGCTTGTGGCCCACCATGTTTTCCGTAACCAAAATCGGCACGTGCTGGCGTCCGTTGTGCACGGCGATGGTCAATCCCACCATATCGGGCAAAATCATCGAGCGCCGCGACCAAGTCTTGATCGGCCGCTTGGTATTGGTCGCGACCGCCTGCTCCACCTTCTTGATCAGGTGGAGATCGACAAACGGTCCTTTCTTAATCGAACGTGGCACCTTGCTTATCCTCTCGGTTACCCGCCCGCAATGCGGCGGGGATGGCCGCCGTTCTCAACTCGGGCGGTCCTGTGCATCATTTCGCTTTACGCCGGCGCACGATGAATTTGTCGGTGCGCTTGTTCGAGCGGGTTTTGTGGCCCTTGGTCGGCAAGCCCCAGGGCGAAACCGGGTGACGGCCGCCCGAGGTGCGGCCTTCGCCGCCGCCGTGCGGGTGATCGACCGGATTCATCGCCACGCCGCGCACGGTGGGCCGAATCCCCTGCCAGCGCTTGGCGCCGGCCTTGCCGAACGAGCGCAGGTTATGTTCTTCGTTGCCGACCTCGCCGATGGTCGCTTTACAGTCCACATGCACTTTGCGGATTTCCCCGGAGCGCAGGCGCAAGCTGGCGTAGCTGCCTTCGCGCGCCACCAGTTGCACGGAGGCGCCGGCGCTGCGGGCGATTTGCGCGCCCTTGCCGGGCCGAAACTCCACGCAATGCACTTGACTGCCGACCGGAACGCTGCGCAGCGGCAAGGTGTTGCCCGGCTTGATCGGCGCGGCCGGACCGGACATCAGCGCCGCGCCGACCGCCACCCCGCGCGGGGCGATGATATAGCGGCGCTCGCCGTCGGCGTAAAGCAGCAGCGCGATGTGGGCGCTGCGGTTGGGATCGTATTCCAGCCGCTCGACCCGCGCCGGAATATTGTCCTTATCGCGTTTGAAATCGACCAAGCGATAGTGTTGCTTGTGGCCGCCGCCCTGATGTCGGGTGGTAATGCGGCCCATGTTGTTCCGTCCGCCGGTGCGGTTTTGCTTTTCGAGCAGCGGCGCGTGCGGCCGGCCCTTGTGCAGTCCCGGCGTGACGACCTTGACCACGAAGCGCCGTCCGGGCGAAGTCGGTTTGGTCTTGACGATAGGCATGGTTGGTTACCTTTTTCTCACGTATCGGGGCGACGGACGCCCGCTCACTCCGCCACCATGAAATCGATCTCGTGACCGGCTTCCAGGGAAACGTAAGCTTTTTTCCAGTCCGAACGCCGGCCTTGCATCGCCCCGAAGCGCTTGCGCTTGCCCTTGATGTTGAGCACCGTGACGCCCTTGACCTTGACCTTGAACAAGCTTTCGACCGCGTCCTTGATTTCTGGCTTGGTCGCGTCGCGCAAGACCTTGAACACCACCTGATTGTGCCGTTCCGCCAGCCGGTTGGCCTTCTCGGATACGTGCGGAGCCAACAGGATTTGCAGCAACCGCGCCTGATTGTTCACGCCAGCCACATCGTTCATGCCAGCCACTCCCCCACGCGCCGCATCGCGCCCGCCGTCATCACCACCGCGTCGGAACCGACCAGACCCACCGGGTCCAGGCCGATCACGTCGCTGATCGCCACTGTTAATAGACAAATG
>DJIW01000098.1 GCA_002433805.1 Competibacteraceae bacterium UBA6584
GTCAACGCCGGCGTTGAGGCGCTCGTCGCCTCACCGTTCGAATATTGGCTGCTGCGGACCGCGCCCGAACCCTGGCAAGCCGAAGATACCTTCTTGGCGGTGTACGCCATGTATCTGGATTTACAAGGGCGGCAATGGTCGCGCGAATCCACCCGAGGCATCCTGCACGAGCGCTTGCCGCCCCCGCTTGCCGCGTTTCTCGACCCGCCTGGCACCGAGTGGGACGCGCCGCTTCAGGGCGGCCCGTTGCCCGCGCCCCCGCCGCCGGGTCCCGAGGTTTTCGATCTGCGAAAACAACAGCCGGTCGCGACAATTTTGGCGACGCCGGACGCGGTTCCAGCGCCGTTGTTGGCGCTGTGGCCGACTACGGCCGAACCGTCGGACCCATCTGAAACCACCGCTGGCAGCAACAACTGGGCGGTCGCCGGCCGATTGACCGCGCACGGCGGGGCAATGCTGGCCAACGACATGCATCTGGCGCTGCGCGTCCCCACCATCTGGTACCGCGCCGCGCTGGCGTTCCCTGACGAGCAAGGCGCAATGCGCCAGGTCCAGGGCGTGATGCTGCCCGGCGCGCCGGCCATCGTCGCCGGCAGCAACGGACATATCGCCTGGGGCTATACCAACAGTCAGGGCGATTGGGCCGATCTGGCGATTTTACAGCCGACGGCGGACGGCGCGGCCTACCAAACGCCCGACGGGCCAAAGCCGTTCGAGCGGATTCGAGAGCCGCTGGCCGTTAAGGGTGGTTCCGCTGAAGCTTTGGAGATTCTGGAAACGGTTTGGGGGCCGGTGATCGACCGAGACGATCAAGGCCGGCCGCGCGCGTTGCGCTGGGTGGCGCACGATCTTCGGGCGGTCAATCTGGGCTTGCTTGACCTGGAGTGGGCCGAGACGCTAGACGCGGCTCTCGACATCGTCCATCGCGCTGGCGCGCCGGCGCAGAATGTCTTGCTGGCTGGCGCTGACGGCCGCATCGCTTGGACGATTTCCGGCCCGATTCCGCGCCGTTTCGGCCACGACGGCCGTCTGCCCTCGGTTTGGGCCGATGGCCGGCGCGGCTGGTCGGGTTGGCTGGAACCGGCCGACTATCCGCGCATCGTCGACCCGCCGAGCGGCCGGTTGTGGACTGCCAACAATCGAGTGGTGGATGGCGATTGGCTGGTTAGTCTCGGCGATGGCGATTACGATCTCGGAGCCCGCGCCCGACAAATTCGAGATCGGTTATTGGAGCGCGAGCGCTTCGACGAACGCGATTTTTTGGCGTTGCAGCTTGATGATCGCGCCTTGTTCCTGGAACGCTGGCGGCAATTGCTGCTGGAAACGCTCGCGCCGGCGGCGCGCGCCGACCCACGTCGGGATGAAATGCGACGGCTGGTCGAGCATTGGGGCGGACGGGCGGCGGTCGATTCGGCCGGCTACCGTCTGGTGCGTGAATTTCGCGGGGACGTGCGGGATCGGGTGTTCGGGCCGTTGCTCGCCGCCTGCCGGCAAGCCGATCCCCGTTTCGACTATCTATCGCTGCGCCAGTATGAGGGTCCGCTGTGGCAGCTGGTTTCCCAGCGCCCGCGCCATTTGCTCGACCCGGCCTATCCCGATTGGCCGGCGTTGCTGCTGGCGGCGGCGGACGCCGTTCGGGAACGCCTGACCGCCGATGGTCGGCCGCTGGCGGCGCACACGTGGGGCGATTACAACCGGACCCGCATCCAGCATCTTTTCGGCCGCGCGTTGCCCTGGTTGAGCGCGTGGTTGGATCGGCCGGTTTTATCGTTACCCGGCGATGCCTACATGCCGAGGATTCAGGCTTCGGGCAGCGGCGCGTCCGAACGGCTGGCGGTGTCGCCGGGTCGGGAGACAAGCGGCATCTTGCATCTGCCGGGCGGGCAAAGCGGCCATCCGCTGTCGCCTTTTTATCAAGCGGGCTTCGAGGCATGGGCGAACGGCGAGCCGTCGCCCTTAACGCCGGGGCCGACCCGCCATCGCTTGGAACTCAGGCCCGCCGTCCGCTGATCCGCCGGTGGACTGTGAATGGTCCGTGCCGACATGGAATCTGCGCACGCAGTGCCAATCGTTACCAGCGGCAGACATGAAGTTGCCGGCAGGGTTATCGGCATCGTTGCGTGAGGGTGCGACCCGTTTAGCCATGATGGGCGATCACTCGCAAAGCAAGCGCGAGGACGTGGAACACATCAAAGCTTTTCTCCTTGCAGACCTAGACGGCAATGGCGAAGTCGGAACGGTTGATCTTGTGTGCCAGGCGGCTGGGCGTGCCATACGGCTCGCCATCCCGGAGTGTGGCATAGCAGATGCGCGCCAGCTTGTTCGCCAGCGCGCAGGCCGCCTTGTTGTGATTGGCGCGCTCCTGCACCGCCAAACCCCAGGAACGCAAGCCGTCGAGCGTCTTGCCGGCGTGGCGGGCCAGACTGGCCGCCCGCAGCACGGCTCGGGCGCCGTGGGTCAGCAACATGCGCAGGTAGCGATCCCCCTGCTTCGAGATTCGGCCAAGCACGCGGCTGTTGCCGGAACTGAACTCGCGCGGCGTCAGCCCGAACCAGCTGGCGAAGTGGCGCGCATCCTTGAAGTGGCCCACCGATCCGCCGGTGGCCGCTACTATCGGCCACGGCCAGCTGGAAAACGTTCTTGGCAAGATCGACAGCGACGGTAGTAGCATTCATTTCGGATTCCCCTTCGGAGTTGAGCGGTGCTGATCCCCACGTCCAATGAGTCTCACCTACGCACACAGTGCGACAACAAAGAGGGGGAGTCCATCCCATCATTCCAGCTGACCGCCTGCAAGCGGCGCTTGCAGGCGGAGGCTGAACTCAAACGTTATGCGCCACTTCCGAATTGAACTCACCAATGGATAGCAATTCTCAAATCAAGGTGAAGTGGTTCAATAGAAGTGGATAGGACTAAAGAGGTTTCGTTATGAATTACTATGGGCGATGCTTGTGCGGTGCGATTTGCTATCAACTCTCGGGTGAACCGAAGGTTGTTGCTTTGTGCCATTGCGGCGACTGTCGACGAAGTGCGGGCGCCCCTATGGTGTCTTGGGCAATGTTCCCTGAATCTGCGCTGACTGTTACGAAAGGGCAGCCGAAGACAAGTAACTCGTCAGGTACAGCTATGCGCAGTTTCTGCGCTGATTGCGGGAGCGGTCTGTTCTACCGTAATGCAGTAGTGCTCCCAAGACTTGTCGACGTTCAGACGTCAACGCTTGACGATCCCGAGGCATTGCCGCCGACATTGCAGATGCAGGTCGCTGAACGGCTCAACTGGATGAACCATGTCCATGAGCTTCCTGAATACGAGAGATATCCGGCGTAGATCAAGGTTCTCCCCAACAACGCCATCAACACGGACATGCGGAAATGGCGCTTCGCTATGTTTCTGCACGCCGGTTATGGCGAGCGTTAGACGTAACAGAGCAACTCAGACCAACGAGAGGCGGCAATGACCAGCCAAGACTACTTCGCAAAGATGCATGTCCTGCCCGAACGGGAAGGAACAGCACCGCGTATGACACCGGCAAATCCGCAAGAGCAACTAGAACAGTTTCCTGAAGACTGGCAGTTGATCGTTGAATTGGCCACCTACGCATTTTCGTTGGCCAATGTCGTGGAAAAGCCAACCCAGATCGCACCCGATGGCTCCCGCGCACTGCATTTGACTGAATCTGTGTCGGCCAATTCAGAGGCCTTTCTCATAGAGCGGGAATTCGCCCACATTCACAATCCCCCGATTGGCAGCATGCATGCAACCTTGCCAGAGCCTTACCGCAGCCTAGCGCTCAAGAAGGGTTGGGTACTCCGACACCCCTTTGCTGTGCGCGGTATCGGTCCCCGCGCAGCGGTCTTCATCTTTGCGCCTCGCAATCAACAAGAACTCCAATGGGCCAAATTGCTGTTGGAGATTTCCCATGCTTGGGCAAATGGCACGATCAAAGAGGCTTAAGACATTGCTCTGAAAGTTGCCTTTACAGCAATTAAGGAAATAATTTTGAAAATTGCATAAGAGTTACGCAGTTGACGATAGGATGTAAAGTGGATTAGCCAAATAGGCATGGATAGCCGGACGGACGATAGCGAGTTTGGCCTCAAACCAACAGAGGCCGGTTTGGTAGCAATGCCATTCCAGACGCAGGAAAGCACGCAACGCCAAGCCGATAAACCGTGTCAGGCTGTACCCGCGCCGCTTCCGTAGCACTGCATACCTTTGGTGTCGCAATCAGAAATTGAATGTAATCTTCGTCTCGTACTTTGGCTGGGTTCATGCCTTCACTTTAACTCCCCACCCTCAACTGCGTAACTCCTAAAACTATGGAATTATTACTGGATGCCACGACACCTTCACATATTGAGGATATCCGCAATCTTTTCGAAGAATACGCCGCTTCGCTCGATTTTAACTTATGCTTCCAAAACTTCTCGGCCGAGCTTGCCAAGCTTCCCGGCGATTACGCTCCGCCGTCAGGTTGCTTATTGTTAGCCGTTCAGGGCGGCACCGCCACCGGATGTGTAGCCTTGCGCCGTCTTGAGAGTGAAATAGGCGAGATGAAACGACTTTACGTCCGCCCACAGTTTCGCGGGTTGGGCATCGGCAAAGCACTGGCCGAGGAAACCGTGCGCAGAGCGCAAAAAATAGGCTATAAAACCATCCGCTTAGACACAGTTAACTCCATGGTCGGCGCGCAAGCGCTCTACAAAAAATT
>DJIW01000027.1:0-743 GCA_002433805.1 Competibacteraceae bacterium UBA6584
ATGTTGAACCGGCTCGTTTGAACAACTTCTCCACCCCAACGCATTCCAACACCAGAGGAGATTTAATCGATGGCAATTGCTCACGACGGTAACAACCGGACCAACAATGCCAAGTTGTTGAAATGGGTAGAGGAAATCGCCGCCCTCACCACACCGGACCGCATCCACTGGGTCGATGGCTCGCAAGAAGAAAACGACCGGCTGTGCGGAGAATTGGTCAAGGGCGGCACCTTCATCAAGCTCAATCAAGCCAAGCGCCCCAATTCCTATCTGGCCCGCTCCCATCCGTCCGACGTGGCGCGAGTCGAAGACCGCACCTTTATCTGCTCGGAAAACAAGGAAGACGCCGGCCCGACCAATAATTGGGCGCCTCCGGCTGAAATGCGCGTCCAGCTCAAGGAGCAGTTCAAGGGTTGCATGCGCGGCCGCACTATGTACGTGATCCCCTTCAGCATGGGGCCGATCGGCAGCCCCATCGCCCAGATCGGCATCGAGATCAGCGATTCGGCTTATGTGGTCATCAACATGCGGATCATGACCCGCATGGGCCAGAAAGTGCTCGACGCGCTGGGCAGCGACGGCTTTTTCATCCCCTGCGTCCATTCGGTCGGCGCGCCGCTCGAACCCGGTCAGAAAGACGTGCCGTGGCCGTGCGAGCCGGACATCGGCCGCAAGGCGATCGTCCACTATCCCGAAACCCGCGAGATTTGGTCTTACGGCTCCGGCTACGGCGGCAACGCCCT
>DJIW01000027.1:905-1160 GCA_002433805.1 Competibacteraceae bacterium UBA6584
TCCGGCTACGGCGGCAACGCCCTGCTCGGCAAAAAGTGCCTGGCGCTGCGCATCGCCTCGGCGATGGCCCGCGACGAAGGCTGGCTGGCCGAACACATGCTGATCTTGGGTCTGGAATCGCCCGAGGGCGAGAAGACCTACGTCGCGGCGGCGTTCCCCAGCGCCTGCGGCAAGACGAATTTGGCCATGATCGTGCCGCCCAAGGGCTTCGGTAAGTGGAAGGCGCTGACCGTCGGCGACGACATCGCCTGGATC
>DJIW01000027.1:1300-12713 GCA_002433805.1 Competibacteraceae bacterium UBA6584
GACATCGCCTGGATCAAGCCGCGTCCCGATGGCACTTTGCGCGCGATCAACCCCGAAGCCGGCTTCTTCGGCGTCGCGCCCGGCACCTCCTACGACTCCAACCCGATGGCGATGGAATCGATCAAGGAGAATTGCATTTTCACCAACGTCGTGCTGACCGACGACGGCGACGTGTGGTGGGAAGGCATGGGCGTCGAGCCGCCGAAACACGGCATCGACTGGCAGGGCAATGACTGGACGCCGGATTCCGGCAAACCGGGCGCGCACGCCAACTCGCGCTTCACCGCGCCCGCCGGACAGTGCCCGACCATCGATCCGGCCTGGGAAGATCCCGCCGGCGTGCCGATCTCGGCCTTCATTTTCGGCGGCCGCCTGTCCAAGACCTTCCCGCTGGTTTATCAAGCCTACGACTGGAACCACGGTGTGTTCATGGCCGCCACCATGGGTTCGGAAGCCACCGCCGCCGCCATCGGCGTCACCGGCATCCGTCGCGATCCGTTCGCCATGCTGCCGTTTTGCGGCTACAACATGGCGTCCTACTGGAATCACTGGGTCAACATGGGCAAGAAGTCCGGCCTGAAGCTGCCCAAAATCTTCCGCACCAACTGGTTCCGCAAGGATGCCAACGGCAAATTTGTCTGGCCGGGCTACGGCCAGAACATGCGGGTGCTGGAATGGATCGTGAAGCGGGTTAACGACCAGGTCGGCGCGGTGGAAAGTCCGTTCGGTTACATGCCGCGCTATGAAGATATGGATTTCCAAGGCTTGGATTTCTCCAAGGAGCAGTTCGAGACGATCACCAACATCAACCGCTCCGAAGCGGCCAGCGAAGTCGAAGAGATCAAGGGTTTCTTCGAAAAATTCGGCCAGAAACTGCCGCCCGAACTCGAAGCGCAACGCCAGGAATTCGGCAAGCGCGTCGAGAAAGCGCCGGAAGTCTGGAAGGTGGTTGCCGCTTGAGCCACGGCTGAAACGCGATCCCTTTAGGTCGCGTTTCAGTTCCAAACCCAAAAAGCCGGCGCGAGCCGGCTTTTTTGATGGTCATCTTTCGGGCAAGATTCTCTGCTTCTTTTATTTCACTTACTCCTTCGCAAAAAATGCGCGGAGCGCCGCCGTAACCTCTCCTGGTTTTTCTTCGGGCAGAAAATGGCCGCAATCCAACGCCTGCCCTTCCACCCGCTCCGCATAGCCCCGCCAAACTTCCAGCACGTCATAGGTACGTTGGATAAAGCCTTGCGCGCCCCACAGCACCAGCAGCGGACAACGGATTTTCTGACCGAGGCTGGCTCCATCATGCGCTAAATCAATGCTGGCCGCCGCCCGATAATCATCGCAGCTGGCGCGAATGGTGTCGGGATTGCTGAAACAACGGATGTAGTCGGCCACTGCTTCCGGCGCGAACCGGGCGTCTGGGGCGCTCCAACGCTTGAGCTTTTCGGTGAGGTAATAGGCCGGATCGGCTCCGATCAGCTTTTCCGGCAAGCCATCGGGCTGGATCAGAAAAAACCAGTGGTAATAGCCGGTGGCGAACACCTGATCGGCATGCTTGAACATGTGATAGGTCGGTACAATATCCATCAGACAGACTTGTTTGACCCGCTCCGGATAATCCAGCGCCAGGCGATGGGCGACCCTGGCCCCTCGGTCGTGACCGACCACGCTAAATTCCCGATAACCGAAATATTCCATGACCTCGACCATATCCTGGGCCATCGCCCGCTTGGAGTAGGTCTCGTGGTCGGAGCTGCTTTTAGGTTTGGAACTGTCGCCGTAACCGCGCAAATCGGGGCAGATCACCCGATACTCACCGACAAAGTGGGGCGCGACCTGATGCCACATCGTGTGGCTTTGCGGATAGCCGTGCAAAAACAGCAGCGGCGGGCCGGAACCGCCGTGCTCCATGAAGACCACGGCGTTTTTGGTGAGGGTTTTGAGCTTGGCAAACTGTTGGCCGATCATCTCTTGCAACTCCGCAGCGCGCAGCCTCCTACTTCGCGCCGATCAATTCAATCGGATACCCATCGGGATCTTCAATAAAGGAGATGATTGTGGTTCCCGCGTTCATCGGCCCGGCTTCACGCAGGATTTTACCGCCCCGGCGTTTGACCTCGTCGGTCGCGCGATAGACATCATCGACTTCCAGGGCGATATGGCCGTACGCGGTGCCCATTTCGTAGCGATCCACACCCCAATTGTAGGTCAGCTCGATCACGCTTTGATCCGACTCCGCGCCGTAACCCAAGAAAGCCAGAGTGAATTTACCCTCGGGATAATCCCGCCGCCGCAGTAATTTCATCCCCAGGATTTCGGTATAAAACTGGATCGCGCGGTCGAGATCGCCCGTTCTTAACATGGTATGCAGAATACGCATGGCCTCGCTCCTGTGTCCGCTACTGGAAACCGGCGCGATCAGATCCCGTCGCGCCGGTCGTCGTGTTACCGCCGACCCTTGGACGCGGCGATCCGCATCCGCAAGGCGTTGAGCTTGATGAAACCGCCCGCATCCTTTTGATCGTAAGCGCCCGCGTCGTCCTCGAAGGTGGCGATGTTCATGTCGAACAGGCTGTCGTCGGACTTGCGGCCCGCAATGATGACGTTACCCTTGTACAGCTTCACCTTGACCGTGCCGTTGACCGGCGCTTGCGAGGCGTCGATGAGGGTTTGCAGCAACTGGCGTTCGGGGCTCCACCAGTAGCCGTTATAGACCAGACTGGCGTAACGCGGCATCAGTTCGTCCTTGAGATGGGCGGCTTCCCGATCCAGCGTCAGCGATTCCATCGCCCGATGCGCCTTGAGCATGATGGTGCCGCCGGGGGTTTCATAGCAACCGCGCGATTTCATCCCGACATAGCGGTTTTCCACGATGTCCGACCGACCGATGCCGTACGCGCCGCCCAATTGGTTCAAGCGGGTCAGTACGGCGGCGGGCGTCAGCGTCTCGCCGTCGATCGACACGATGTCGCCGTTACGGTAGCCCAGTTCGAGATAAAGCGGCTGGTCGGGGGCTTGTTCCGGCGACACCGACCAACGCCACATCGTCTCATCCGGCTCGCTCCATGGGTCTTCCAGCACGCCGCCCTCGTAGGAAATGTGCAAGAGATTCGCATCCATCGAATACGGCGATTTCGCACCGCGCTTCATCTCGACCGGGATGCCGTGCTGCTCGGCGTAAGCCAGCAATTTCTCGCGCGAGAGCAAATCCCATTCCCGCCACGGCGCGATGATCTTGATGTCGGGTTTGAGGGCGTAAGCGCCCAATTCGAACCGCACCTGATCGTTGCCCTTGCCGGTCGCGCCGTGCGATACGGCGTCCGCTCCAGTCTGTACCGCGATCTCGATCTGGCGCTTGGCGATCAACGGCCGGGCGATGGACGTTCCCAGCAGGTATTCGCCCTCGTAGATCGCGTTGGCCCGAAACATGGGGAACACGAAATCGCGCACGAATTCCTCGCGCAGATCCTCGATGTAGATGTTTTCCGGCTTGATCCCAAACTTCAGCGCCTTACCCCGCGCCGGCTCCAGTTCCTCGCCCTGGCCGAGATCGGCGGTAAAGGTCACGATCTCGCAGTGATACACGTCCTGCAGCCACTTCAGGATGACCGAGGTATCCAGGCCGCCCGAATAGGCCAGCACGACTTTTTTGACATCAGACATAACATTCCTCATAAGACGAAAAGCGGTTCAGGCATCAAAAGCGACCCGGCTGCTTCAGTCAGCCCCGGCCGCGCAAGCCGCTAGCTTAAGGCTTTGCCTTAAGGCGTCAAGGCGCGGGGGCGCGGTGACGTCTGGCAAATCAGCCATCCCCGCTGGCTACCGTTTACGAGTCGACTGATGAAGCTACACATTCTGAGCGATCTGCATCTTGAATTTGCCGCCTTCCACTTGCCAGCGACGGATGCCGATCTAGTGATTCTGGCCGGTGATATTCACATTAAGGATAAAGGACTTACCTGGGCCAGAGCGGCTTTTCCCAACACGCCGGTCCTCTACGTGCTGGGCAATCATGAATATTATGGCCGAGCCTATCCCAAACATTTGCATGACCTGAAGGAGCAAGCGCAAGACGGCTCTGTTCATATTTTGGAAAACGACCCTTTCGAGATGGACGGCGTGAGATTTTTGGGTTGCACCTTATGGACAGATTTCGGGCTCTTCGGCGATCCGGGACTCGCCGGTTATGAAGCCACGACCAAGATGACCGATTATCGAAAGATCAGAGTCAGCCCAGATTTTAGGAAATTGCGCTCGTTTGATACGGCTGCTCTACACGCGCGATCCCGCCATTGGCTTCAACAGGCGCTCGAAAAAAAAGACGGTTACCAGAAAATCGTCATTACCCATCACGCGCCTAGTTTGCGCTCCCTTCCCGAATCTTATCAGGCGGATCGGCTTAGCGCTGCTTACGCCTCAAACCTAGAAGGCTTTATTGAAAGCGCCGACATCGCGCTATGGATTCATGGACACACGCATCATTCGCAGGATTACACTATCGGTAATACTCGAATCCTTTGTAATCCCAGAGGCTACCCGATGGAAGCTAATCCGCAATTCAGAGCCGATTTTACGGTGGAAATTTAGCGCTGCCATACAAGACAGAATCCAAGTGACAGGATTTGGGTTTGTGAATCCAACCCTATCGATGGGTTGAAGCAACAGGAGCTGGCGCACATGACTTTTCTTCCTGAAGTAACCGGTTGCGAGAGTTGCAATACCTCAGTACGGATCAAGTGGATGAAGGAAGAAATTCATCCAGGGGGTTTCTTCGGCATTGCCGCCTGCGAGAAATGCGGTTTCGTTCGGCTGACGGTCGCGGCGGAAAATGCCGAAGATTTGGAACGCTGCAAGGCAATGGTCAGATTTGCCTTTGGGGCCGATAGCGTCGCGCTATACGCCGATGAACATTGAGGCTACTTGTTAGCGGCCGACGTAGACCGGCGGCTGTTTATCGAGAAAAGCGCGTGTCCCGATCCGAAAATCCTCGCTGGCGGCGACCAGCCCAAAGTAATCCGCGCCTAACAGCGCCGATTCTTCAAGCGACAGATTCAAGCCGCGATGCAGCATGTCCCAGGTCAGCCGAACCGCCGTGGGCGATTGCGCCAGCAGATCGCGCGCCAGCGTTTCAGCGGCGACCAGCACCTCATTCGGTTCCACCACGTCATGCACCAGGCCGATTCGCAGCGCCTCATCGGCATCGATCATCCGGCCCCGCACCAGCAATTCGGCGGCTCGCCCGCGTCCGACCAGTCGCGGCAAGCGCGTCGTGCCCCCAAACCCGGCGACCGCGCCGATTTTGACTTCGGGATGGCCGAGCCGGGCGGTCTTGACCGCCACCCGCAACCAACACGCCTCCGCCAGCTCCAAGCCGCCGCCGAGCGCATAGCCGTTGATGGCGGCGATCACCGGCTTGCCCAGCGTTTCAATCCGCTCGTTGACCGCTATCCCCTGCTTGGCGAACTCCCGCACGCCAAGCGGCGAAGCCTGCCGCAGATAGGCGATGTCGGCCCCAGCGCAAAAGGCTTTACCGCCGCCGCCGGTGATGATGACGGCTTTAACCGCCTCATCCTGTCGAATCTGGTCAAGCAGCGTCGCCAAACGTTGCAACAGCGCCAGACTCAAGGCATTCAGCGCGTCCGGGCGGTTGAGGGTAATCCGGGCGATTCCGGCGGTCTCTTGGTACAAAACAGCGTCATCAGCAGACATCGTGGGCTCCAGGTGGGCTGTGAATGGAGAAGGGGCAACCAACCGAAGGTCAGCATAACGATTTTCCAAACGCCAAAAGATGACAAATTTACTGACTTGACATGCGCCTGGCGAATGTCAACGAGTGACAGAAGCATTCCGGCCGCTCGCTAACAATTGAAACAAATCCTCGTTCTGGAGACATAGCGCAGAAACAAACGGCAACTACCCTGCGCTCAGACTGTTGTGGCGCGGTCTTCCGGCAAGTGCCCTTGTAGGCCGCGCCGACCCGGAAAATGCATCACTATCGAGGAGAACCCTCATGCAGGCGATTGGCCAGAAAACTTTTGCAATCGGAGTTCGGGCGTCGGTCGTGGCCATCTGCGCGGCCCTAGTCTCTTCGCCCGCCGCCGCAGATAGCGCGGAACGCATGAAGAGCGGCGCAGGCTCGACTGTTCGCCAAGGTTTCGCCATCGCGCCGGTGACGTTGGATTTGCAGGGCAAGAACCGCGCCCTAGTGGGCTTGGGCAGCTATATCGTCAACGCCCACGCCGGGTGTGCGGATTGCCACACCTCGCCGGCTTACGCTTCCGGAGGCGATCCCTTTCAGGGGCAACCGGAACAGATCAACACGGCCGGCTATATGGGCGGCGGCGCATCTTTTGGACCCGTCGTGTCTCGGAACTTGACCCCCGATAAGAACGGCCTGCCGGGCGGCGCGTCCCTGGAGGAGTTTGTGGAAATCATGCGCACCGGCGTCGATCCCCATCAAGCCCACCCGCAACTTGGCCCGCTCTTGCAGGTGATGCCTTGGCCGGTCTATCAAAAGATGACCGACACGGACCTCCGAGCGATTTATGAATATTTGCGGGCGATTCCGTGCGTGGAGGGAAGTCCCGGACTGCCGGACGCCCAGACAGCCGGACGATGCGGCTAAAGTGTAGCGGCGAACAATCCTCAAACATCCATAACGGTGGCACGGGCTTCACTCAAAATCCACTCGCCGACTTTGCGCACTTCAGCGCGCGGTTCGGCGTCGGCGTAAAGCAACCAGTAAGCGAACCCGGTGTCCGTCAGCCGGCGCGGCGCGGCGAGCACCCGCAAGCGCCCCTCCGCCAGCAGGGGCTGTATCAATTCCAGGCGACCGATGGCGATCCCCTGGCCGCTGGCCGCCGCTTGCATCAATTGATCGTATTGGTTGAAGCGCTGCATACCGCGCGGCTTGGGATTTTCCCAACCCATCGCCCGCAGCCATTCGCTCCATTGCAAGCCGGGCAAACGCGGTTCGTCGTATTCCAACAAATATTCATCCGTCAGATCGGCGGCCGAACGCAGGTGCGGCTTTCCGAGCGTGGGGTGCGCCACGGGAACCACGGTTTCTCCAAACAGCCAAATCGCTCCCTCCGGCGCGGCGGCGCGCGAACAGTAGCGAATGGCCAGATCGATACCTTCGGCGTTGAGATCGAGCAAGCGATTGTCGGCGGCGAGACGGATCTCGATGCCGGGATGCGTTTGCTGAAACCCGGTCAGGCGCGGTAGCAGCCACAAGCCAGCCACGCCGACGCTAGCGGTAATCGTCACCCGATAGCGCTGGCCGCGCCCGACGCTTAGTGCGCCCAGCACCTCCTGCAACTGCTGGACAACGCCATCGGCGCAACGGTAAAGACACTCCCCGGCGGGCGTGAAGGCGATGGAACGATGGCCGCGCACCAGCAATTTGACGCCGAGCGCATCTTCCAGCGCCCGAATCTGGCGGCTGACCGCCGATTGGGTCAGGCAGAGATCCTCGGCGGCCTGCGTGATGCTCATACGCCGCCCGACCGCGACGAAACCGCGAATCAGATCCAGCGAGGGCAGACGCGCCAGCGGCAACGGCATCTCACCCGCTCCAGTCGGGCCGTTCGCCGCGCGCGGCTGAAGGCGGCAAGCCGGCCATCAAGCCTCGCCCTCCCAATAATCGACCGCGTCCGCGCAACGGCCGATGTGAGAAAACGTCCGCAGGGTTTTATCCCCGCCCGGCGCGGCTCCCGCCATGACGAAAAACTTGCCGGAATCGGGATAAAGGCCGATATCCGGCTCCTCCATGGTCGAGACGCACCAGTATTTAAGCGCCCGCGCGGAACGGTTGATGATTTCGTGCGCGGCTTCCATCCCACCCGGCGGCAGGGCCACCACATCACCCGCCCGCAGCGGCTGTTCACCGTCCGCAAGCCGCAAGATGCCTTCACCCTCGATCATGATGATCATTTCTTCATTGACGGCATGGGCGTGAAACGGCCACGCGCTCTTGCCGGGCGGCACCACGGTCAGGCGGCAACCGAGCTTGCGCGCGCCGGCGCGTGGCCCGACCTGCGCCATTTCCGCCGCGAACCGCTCGCCGTGGCGCTGCGGATGTAACTCCCGCTCCAGTTCGTCGAAATTGATGACCCGCTTCATCGGCATTCCTCCCGTTCGATTAAGGCATAACGCGTCGCCTTCACGGCAGCTTGATTTAAAACCAGCCGCTGCCGGTTCTCAAGCGAATAAACCGCCGTTTTCACATGCGCCGGACGCATGCGAGCATGAAAACATTGCGATTGAGCGCACCGGCCGATCCGCCGTTCAATCGCTCGGGCAGCACCGCGTGATCAACCCTTGCGAAAAGTCGAACGACGGAGACCCTGTCATGCCCCAGATCGCACCTGCTTTTACGTTGTACGCCGACCCACGTTCGGGCAATTGCTTCAAGGTCTGGCTGATGCTGGGCTTGCTCGATCTGCCCTTTCAATGGGTGTCGGTCGATATTCTCAACCGGGAAACGCAAACCGCGGAATTTTTAGCCATGAACCCGCAAGGCATGGTGCCGGTATTGCGGTTGAGCTCCGGCGAGAGCCTGCATGAATCGAACGCCATCCTCTGCTATCTTGCGCAGTGGAGCCTTAACTGGTTGCCGCGCGAGCGCTTAAATCAAGCGCGGGTGCTGCAATGGCTGTTCTTCGAGCAGAACAGCCACGAACCGAATCTGGCGGGGGCGCATTTCCTGACCCATTATCTGGGCTACGCGCCGGACGACCCGAACATCGTGGGACGCATCAAGCGCGGTTATCGGGCGCTGGCGGTGATGGAACAGCGGCTGGCGACGCATGATTATCTGGCGGGTGAGAGGCTGACGATTGCGGATATTGCCCTCTACCCCTATACCCACACCGCCCCCGACGCGGGCTTCGATCTGGGACGCTTTCCGGGAGTCCGCGCCTGGCTGGCGCGGCTGGAAGCGCAGCCCCGCTGGCTGACCATGGCGGCGCTGGCCACGTCTCACGGCTCTCTTTTGAGCTGGAGCAAGCGAGTTTTGCATGGCCTATGATCCAGCCAGGCAACCCAAACACCCCCTCCACCGACCGTAAAGGAACGAACCCATGACCCCATCGACCGTTCATATCGTCGCCCGCATCACCGCCAAGCCAGACGCCGTCACGCAACTGCGGGCCGTTCTGGAGGCGCTGCTGACGCCGACCCGCCAGGAAGCCGGTTGCCACCGTTACCTGCTGTTGCAAAACCAGCAAGACCCGACCGATTTCACGTTCGTCGAGGAGTGGGCCGACGATGCCGCCATCGACCAACACCTGCGATCCGCGCACCTTCAGAGGGCGTTCGCCCAAGCGGCGGGATTGCTGGCCGGCCAACCGGATATTCAACGTTACGAGCTGATCGGCTAATCTGGAAAGCCCGATCCCTCCAACCTCGAAAAGCCCATGGCCCCGCAACCCGAGCTTCCAAACGCCGCGCTGACCCTCACCCGCCCCGACGACTGGCACCTTCACGTCCGCGACGGCGACGCCCTGCGCGCGGTGGCACCGCACACGGCCCGCCAGTTCGCCCGCGCCATCATCATGCCCAATCTCAACCCGCCGGTGACCACCACCGAGCAGGCGTTGGCTTATCGCGGTCGGATTCTGGACGCCGTACCGCCGGAATCGGATTTTCAGCCCCTGATGACGCTGTATCTGACGGACACGACCGCGCCCGCCGAAATCGTCCGCGCCAAAGCCTCGGGTCACGTCGTCGCCGGCAAGCTTTATCCGGCTGGCGCGACCACCCACTCCGCTTCCGGCGTCACTGACGTTCGCAAGATTTATCCGGTCTTGGAGGCGATGCAAGCGCAAGGCTTGCGGTTATTGGTTCACGGCGAAGTGACCGACCCGGCGGTCGATATTTTCGACCGCGAGGCCGTTTTCATCGAACGGGTGTTGATCCCACTCGTCCGTGACTTTCCCGCCTTGAAAATCGTGCTGGAACACATTACGACCCAGGACGCCGCCGATTATGTGCGGGAAGCGCCGGTCACGGTCGCCGCCACCATTACCGCCCATCACCTGCTCTACAACCGCAACGCGATTTTTCAGGGGGGCATCCGGCCGCATTATTACTGTCTGCCGGTTCTCAAGCGCGAACGCCACCGACAAGCGCTGCTGCAAGCGGCGACCGGCGGCAATCCTAAATATTTTCTCGGCACCGACAGCGCGCCGCACCCGCGTCAAGGCAAGGAAGCGGCGTGCGGCTGCGCGGGATGCTACACCGCTTACGCCGCGCTGGAACTCTATGCCGAAGCCTTCGAATCGGCCGGGGCGCTGGACCGGCTGGAAGCCTTCGCCAGCGTTCACGGGCCCGATTTTTACGGCCTGCCGCGCAACGCCGGCACAATCACCCTGCGCCGCCAAATGACGCCGGTCCCCGAATACCTGGCGTTCGGCGACGACCAACTGGTTCCCCTGCGAGCCGGATCGGCGCTGTCGTGGAGCGTGGGTTAAGAAGCGGCAGGCCCACTCGAAACGACCGTCAAGCGTTTAACCCAACTCCAACACATCGCCGTTGCCCAGGAACAAATCCGTCTTGGAGCCGTTGCGGGCACTGCCGCGCTGCACCGGCAATCCGAGTTCCAGCATCTTTTCCACCGCCGCGCGGCCGGTGCAGTGATTGCACGCCAGTTTGTCGACCTCGTAAACCCTCAAACCGTCGATAATTCGGTCTCGCGCTTCGTCCCAATCGTCCAGAGGCGCGATGTGCAATCCGCCGTACAGGGCGTGGATGCGCTCGCCGCCGACGAACGCCTGGCGGGCGTACTCCAGCAAGTTGAGCACGCCGCCGTGGCCGCAGCCGGTCACCATGGCGATACCTCGATCCTGAAGATGGGCGTACAACACGTTTTCGCCCCCCACCTTCAGCAGCGTGTTCATCGGAAAATTCACCAGCGCCAAGCCCCGAAACAAGACGTGCGGCCGGTCGGCGGCGACAGTGATCACTTCCCCGGTGTGGCCTTGTTGGCGGATCAGGTCGAAGCCGGCCGCATGGAAACCTTCAGGAACGTAAACGGTGATTCCGGGGCAATGCTTGAGGGTCGAGCCGATCCCCCAGAAGTGGTCAAAATGTTCGTGACTGATCACCAGGGCTTCGATCTCGCCGTCTCGCAACAGACGGTCGATGCCCTCCTCGGCGAAGCGCCGGTCCATCCAGGCCGGATTCCAGCCGGTGTCGAACAACACCCGGCGCACGGTCCCGTCGATGGTCTCCGCCTCCAACAAGGCCGAAAAACCGGCCGCGTTGTCCGAGTGCAGCGCGCCGAACGGCGGCCACGGAATCGCGTATTGATCGGTCTCGGCGCCGCCGGCGTCTCGAATGTCGCCAAACACGGTATCCGTGTCAAACCAACCGGTTTCGGAAATGCAGCGGATGGTGAGCCGTTTTAAAACGCCGATAT
>DJIW01000049.1:0-627 GCA_002433805.1 Competibacteraceae bacterium UBA6584
ATCCCGGCCCGTTTGCGGGTCCGAATGGGCGGGTTGGACAAATCAGGCATGGCGTTCCTCAGCGGCAGCGGACTCGAACAAAAACTCCGGCTTTACCAACGCGCGGTACCCGCTTGGCCACTTGCAAAAACCTCGGTTAGAACAATTTTTTAATTTTCTGGTCTCATGGCTGCCATACGCTATAAGCTCTTGATCATCAACCGCGATGAGGAGATCGTTGATGGATATCCAGGCGTTGTTTGACCAGCTGTTGAAATCAGGCCGGGATTTGGTCGGCCAGGGCCAAAATCTGGCGGAGGAGAAGCTCGAACTCCCCCGCGACGGAGCGCAGCGTGATGCGGCGTTGTCAGGGATGGGTAAAGGCGCGGCGCTGGGCGGCTTGGCGCTACTGTTGCTAGGAACAAGAGTGGGCCGAGGGGTGTCCGGGCTGGCGCTCAAACTCGGCAGCCTCGGGGCCATCGGCGGGCTGGCCTACAAGACTTATCAGGACTGGCAGGCGAAGGATAAGACGGGCGGGCTGTCGTTCGATCCGGCCCAGACGGTGGATGCCCTCAGCGGACCGCAGCTCGAAAAACGCGGCTTGACGCTGCTGAAGGCGATGATTGCCGCCGCCAAGGCGGACGGTCA
>DJIW01000049.1:795-5497 GCA_002433805.1 Competibacteraceae bacterium UBA6584
CTGCACATCAATCCATTTGACTTTTGATTAGTAAGTCATGTGTCGTTCTACAGCCGCCGCCAAGGCGGACGGTCATATCGACATAAAGGAGCAAGCCGCCATTGATGGCTATTTGCAAAAGCTCGAACTTGATTCACCGACGCTGACGATGCTCAAAGCGGAGATCGGCAAACCGCTGAGCGCCGAGGATGTGGCCGCCGGGGCGGATTCGCCGGCGGCCGCCGCGGAAATTTATTTAACCTCATTGCTGGCGATCGATCTCAATAATGATCGGGAAAGAGCCTACATGGACGAACTGGCCAGAGCATTGAAGTTGCCGCCGGAGCTGGTGACCGAACTCCAAAATAAGGCGAAGGCCTAAGTCGCGGGCGGTCAGTTCGGCGTTATCGGCGCTGGCCGCCCCGCTATTGCGGACTCACGTTCGCCCGATACCATTCGGCGTGTTCGGCGCTGTAGAGGTAGGACGGTGGAAAGCCCTCCGGCTGGATCACGCGCCCCACCAAAATCAGCGCGGTGCGGGTAAAGCCCTTGGTGGCGACCTGTTCGGCGATGTCGGCCAGCGTGCCGACCACGCCGTCCTGGTCCGGCCACGAGACCCGGTGCAGCACCGCGACCGGACAGTCAGCTCCGTAATGGGGGATCAATTCCGCCACGATGTCCCGCAGCTTATCCACGCTAAGATAAATCGCCAGCGTCGCTTTGTGCCGCGCCAGTTCCGGCAAGCTTTCCCCCTCGGGCATCGGCGTTTTGCCGGCGTGGCGGGTCAGGATGATGGTTTGGCTGATCCCCGGCAGGGTCAGCTCCCGCCGCAGCAGCGCGGCTCCGGCGAAGGCGGCGGTCACGCCTGGAATCACCTCGTAGGGAATCTTCCACTTTTCCAGCTCCCGCATCTGTTCGCCGATCGCGCCGTAGAGCGCGGGGTCGCCGGTATGCACGCGCGCCACGTCCCAGCCGCGCCCGTGGGCGGCGCGGATGCGGTCGATAATCGCCTCCAGGCTGAGATCGGCGGTATTGACCGTCTCGGCGTCCGGGTTGGCCGCCAGCACCACCTCTTTCGGCACCAGCGAGCCGGCGTATAAGACCAGCGGGCATTGGCGGATCAGGCGTTGGCCCTTGACGGTGATCAGTTCGGGGTCGCCGGGTCCGGCGCCGATAAAGTAGACGGTCATTCCAGTAATCCGTGGTCGAGCTGATCCAGCACTGCTGGAGTAACGTCATCAAAGCGGAGAATCCGCTGGCCTTTATGATCCCGCTGGAAGTCCACGGACTCGGCCTCGGTCGCCAGCGGCACTAGTTCGTGACCCATCGGTCCCAGCACGTCGGAGCCGATCACATACCACGCGGCGCGGGCGTCGATCCGGACCACGCTGTAATAAGCCGTAACCCCGATGGCCGCGATGGCGGCTTGGCGGTAGCCAGGCGCGTATTTAGCGCGATTGAGCAGATATTTGAACAGATCCTTCGCGCCGTCGAAATGATGGGCGTGTCCATCCTGATCAAGCACGGTGGCGACCCAGTCCGGATAAAGGCTGACGAACATGCCGCAGACCGGACAAGTGTCCTTGGGGCCGGGGGCGGGCAATTGCGGCGTTTCGCTCCAAGCCGCAGGACCCGCCGCCCACGGCAGCGCCGCCAACAGGGCGAGGACATCGCGTCGGCGGATCTGGCCGGCCCATCGCGTCGGGCGCGGGCTGACGCTCAATTCGCCGCGCCCTTGGCGGGTCCGGCGGGCTGCTTCTTCTCGGCCCGCTTTTTACGGATCATCAGGGTATCGCCAGCCATGCTTTGGTAAGCGGCCTTGAGAGCCACATCGAAATCGCCCAATTAGCCGCCTTCCTTCACGCTGGCGGCTTCGGCGGCCGCTTTGGCGGCAAACGCGACCTTGCTCTGGGCGGTCATGACGCCCGGCAGCTTGGAGCCGATCAAATACGTGGCGGCCTCCGCGTTAACGAGCGGCTTAGGAGTCGCGGCCGCGCCGAAATCGGCGGCGTAAATCGCTTTCGGTCCCCGATCCAGATTCAGCGCTAGGCTCAGCGCGGCGCAGCGCAGCGAACAGGTGGCGTCCGCCAGATCGTCCTGATAATGCACCAGATGACGGCTGTGGTGATAGTGCTGACGATCCATTCCACAGTAAGGGCACTTGGGATATTTGACCAGATCGCCGTCTTGCGGGTTGGGGTCGGGCGCGGTTTTGGGAACGAATTGCAGCGGGGTGCCGTCGTGTTCGCAGCTTGCCGCCCGCGCGGTCGAATTCAGGGCGACAGCGCCGGCGGCGACGCCGGTCGCGGCGAGCAGGCGGAGCATCTGGCGGCGTTCGAGATCGGCTTTGTCAGCCATTATGGTTAATCCCCCAACCTTATAAAAGGTTATCAGTATAGCGCGCGGGTTAAAAACCTTATAGCAAACCTAAGATTTCTCGACTGAATACCTCGGCCGTGGCTTCGCCGATGATCCGCCCGCGAATCACGCCGCGCCGGTCGATCAGGTAGGTGACCGGTAGCGCCATCACTTGATACTGGCGCGTCACCTCGCCTTGCAAGTCGAGCAACACCTCGTAGGAAATGCCGAGCTGCTTGACGAACGGCCGCACCAGCTCCGGCGGCTGCAGCACGTTGACCGCCAGAATCGCCAAGCCCCGGTCGCGGTATTGGCGATAAACCGGCTCCAGCGCGGTCATCTCGCTGCGGCAAGAGGGGCACCAATCAGCCCAGAAGCGGATGGCGACCACTTGATTGAGGTATTGATCGGGAAAACGGACCGGCGCGCTGTCCAGCCGGTCCAAGGTGAAGGCGGGCGCGCTGGAGCCGATCCGCAAAGCGGACGATGGCGGTTCGCAGGCGGCCAGCGCCAGCAGCGCCAAGGCGAGTAAGGCTTTAAAAAGAGTCATGAGCAATCGCGCCTCAAAAAGGTCCAAGCGATTCGATGGGTGAATGCAAGCATAAACGACTTTGGCGGAGCGGCGGAGATGCGAGTGTTGTTGGTGGAGGATGATCCGATGATCGGCGATAGCCTGCGCAAGGGGTTGCGGTTGGAAGGCTTCACCGTCGATTGGGTCGAGGATGGCCGCGCCGCCGAACTGGCGCTGGAAACGACCGACTACGCGCTGGTGTTGCTGGATTTGGGACTGCCGAAAAAAGACGGTTTGAGCGTGTTGCGCGGCTGGCGACAGCGGGAGGTGACGGTGCCGGTGTTAGTCCTCACCGCCCGCGACGCGGTGCCCGAGCGAGTCGAGGGCTTGGATAGCGGGGCCGACGATTATCTGGTGAAACCGTTCGATTTGAGCGAGTTGCTGGCGCGGATGCGGGCGCTGGCGCGGCGGCGGGCGGGGCGGGCGCACGATCGTATCGAATGGGGCGCGCTGCGGCTCGACTTGCTCTCGCGCGCGGTCGACTATCGAGGTCGACCGGTGGCGCTGTCGGGGCGGGAATTCACGCTGCTGCGCGCGCTGGCGGAAGCGCCGGGCGCGGTGCTCTCGCGGGAACAATTGGAGGAACGCTTGTACGGTTGGGGCGAGGAGGTGGAAAGCAACGCCATCGAAGTGCACGTGCACAACTTGCGGCGCAAGCTGAACCCCCAACTCATCCGCACCCTTCGCGGAGTCGGCTATCGCTTGGAAAATTTAGACTGACCGCTCGGGCTCAGCGACGCAAGGTGGCGACCGTGGCTAAGGCGGTTTGTATGGCCGCCGTTTCCGCTTCATCCAACCGCCGCATCAATTTGCCGATGAATTGCAGCTGGCGCTTGCGAGCGCCGCGCTGGGGGATGGCCCGCGCCGCGTTGACTGCGTTCAGCACATCATCCGGAAGCGGCACGCGCTTCAACTGGGTTGGGGTGAGTTTGACCAGGCACTCGCCCAAAGCCTGTAGCGCCGTCGCCTCGCGCTTGCGTTGGCTCTTGCTAGGCGGGCGAATGCCTTCGAGTTCTTCTTCCGGGTTGTCGTCGAAAACAGGATCGGCCATGGCGTTTCAAATTTCCCGACACTTAACGTAATAGCCCCGCCGGAACGCAAGGTTCGGGCGGGGCCGGGATTTTACAGAATATTAAGCGAAACTAGGCGTTGGTTAAGCGAAAATCGCCATCACGCCATGATCGCCCGCAGGTGTTCCCGCTGCTTCAAGGTCGCTTCGAATTCCTGTTCCTCAAGGGCCAAGGCATCGCGCGCCGAGACGACGCCGAGCGGCTTGCCGTTTTCGGCTACCGGAACGTGGCGGAAGCCATGTTCATACATGAGGTGCAGGGCATACAAGAACGTCTGGTCGGGGTGGACGGTCACCGGATCGAGCGTCATGACGGTGGACAGCGGCGTGTTGTCCGGATCGAGCCCTTCGGCAATGACCCGAAACAGCGCGTCTCGCTCGGTGAAGATGCCCACCAAGTGGCTATGCTCCACCACCAGCAGCGCGCCGACGCGGGTTTGCTGCATCAGGCGGGCGGCTTCGCGCACGGTGGTTTTCGCTTGCGCGGTGGCGAGGACTTTTTGATGTGCGATAATGCTGCGAAGAGTGCGTTGAGGCATCGTAATAGCTCCTGATCTTAAGGGGAAAGTAGCGCTAAAAAAATTGTTTCTCCTCGAATTACCCAGGTCGCTCAACGTGTTGAGCCCTGCGGCTTATCTCTCCCGGTGATCGGATTTTTTACGGGAATCCGTTATTTCTATTGGCTATCTTATAGAGAATTCCCGACGATTACACTACTTTTTTAT
>DJIW01000110.1:0-1079 GCA_002433805.1 Competibacteraceae bacterium UBA6584
GTTCCGACCAACGTGATTTCGATCACCGACGGCCAGATCTACCTGGAAACCGATTTGTTCAACGCCGGCATCCGGCCCGCCATCAATCCGGGTTTGTCGGTGTCGCGCGTCGGCGGCGCCGCTCAGACCAAGATCATCAAGAAACTCGGCGGCGGCATCCGCTTGGCGCTGGCGCAGTACCGCGAGCTTGCGGCCTTCGCCCAGTTCGCCTCCGATTTGGACGAGGCGACCCGCAAGCAGCTCGAACGCGGCCAGCGGGTGACGGAGCTGATGAAGCAGAAGCAGTACTCGCCGATGTCGGTGGCCGATATGGCGGTTTCGCTGTTTGCGGTGGACCGGGGCTATCTGGACGATGTGCCCTTGAACAAGATCGGCGATTTCGAGTCCGGCTTGCTGGCCTACGCGCGGGCCAATCATGCGGCGTTGATCGATCAGATCAACGGTTCGGGCGATTTCAACGATGAAATCGAAGGCGGCCTGAAGAAGATCGCGGAAGATTTCAAGCCCACATTCGTCGGATAGGCGGGATCGAGCATGGCCGGCGCCAAAGAAATACGCACCAAGATCAAGAGTATTCAAAGTACTCAAAAAATCACCAAAGCCATGGAAATGGTGGCGGCGAGCAAGATGCGTAAGGCCCAGGAACGCATGAAGGCGGCCCGGCCCTACGCGACCAAGATCCGCAACGTCATCTCGCACTTGGCTCACGCCCATACTGAATATCGCAGTCCGGGCTTGAGCGAGCGCGAGCTCAAGCGGGTCGGATTGATCGTGGTCTCGACCGATCGCGGTCTGTGCGGCGGTTTGAACACCAACCTGTTCAAGGCGACCATCATCGCCATGCAGGATTGGCGCGGCCGCGGCGTCGAGATCGATCTGTGCACCGTCGGCACCAAGGCGTTTCAATTCTTCCGGCGGTTGAAGGGCAACATCGTCGCCCATGTTTCGCACCTGGGCGATTCGCCCCGGTTCGAGGACGTGTTGGGACCGGTCAAGGTCATGGCCGACGCCTTCGCCGAGGGACGGATCGACGCGATTTACCTGTCGTACAACGAGTTCGTCAACACGATGAGCCAGAA
>DJIW01000110.1:1254-20880 GCA_002433805.1 Competibacteraceae bacterium UBA6584
TTCGTCAACACGATGAGCCAGAAGCCCAAGATCGAGCGGCTGATGCCCATCACCTCCGACGTGCATGACGCCGCCCCGACCCACCGTTGGGACTACATCTACGAACCCGATCCCAGGGATTTGATCGAGTTGCTGTTGCGGCGCTACGGCGAATCGGTGGTGTATCAGGCGCTGGTGGAGAACGTCGCCAGCGAGATGGCCGCGCGGATGGTGGCGATGAAGAGCGCCTCCGACAACGCGGGCGCGCTCATCGATGAGTTGCAACTGATCTATAACAAGGCCCGGCAGGCGTCGATCACCCAGGAACTGGCCGAGATCGTGGGTGGCGCCGCCGCGGTGTAGGGAACGCGGCGAGCGCTCGCCGCTGTGAGGGCGGGCGCGCGGTGAAACAAGCTTAAGGGGAACCCAACCAATGAGTTCTGGCAATATCGTGCAAATCATCGGCGCCGTAGTGGACGTCGAGTTCCCGCGCGGAGCGGTGCCTAAAATCTACGACGCGCTCAAGCTCGATGAGAACGGGCTGATCCTGGAAGTCCAGCAGCAGTTGGGCGATGGCGTGGTCCGCACCATCGCCATGGGCGCGACCGAAGGATTGAAGCGCAACATGGCGGTATCCAACACCGGCGCGCCGGTGACGGTGCCGGTCGGCAAGCCGACCCTGGGCCGGATCATGAATGTGTTGGGCGTGCCCATCGACCATAAAGGTCCGGTGGAAACCGACGCCTATCGGGCCATCCACCAGCCGGCGCCCAGCTATGAAGATCAGTCGGGCGCGACCGAGCTGCTGGAAACCGGCATCAAGGTCATCGACCTGCTCTGCCCGTTCGCCAAGGGCGGCAAGATCGGCCTGTTCGGCGGCGCAGGCGTGGGCAAGACCGTCAACATGATGGAATTGATCCGCAACATCGCCATCGAGCACTCCGGTTATTCGGTGTTCGCCGGCGTCGGCGAGCGCACCCGCGAGGGCAACGACTTCTATCATGAAATGAAGGAGTCGAACGTGTTGGACAAGGTGGCGCTGGTCTACGGCCAGATGAACGAGCCGCCGGGCAACCGGTTGCGGGTGGGCCTGACCGGTCTGACCATCGCCGAAAATTTCCGCGACGAGGGCCGCGACGTACTGCTGTTCATCGACAACATCTACCGCTATACCTTGGCCGGCACCGAATGCTCGGCGCTGCTGGGCCGGATGCCCTCGGCGGTGGGCTATCAGCCGACGCTGGCCGAGGAAATGGGCGTGTTGCAGGAGCGGATTACCTCGACCAAGGTCGGCTCCATTACCTCGATCCAAGCGGTGTACGTGCCCGCCGACGACTTGACCGACCCGTCGCCGGCCACCACCTTCGCCCACTTGGACGCCACCGTGGTGTTGTCCCGCCAGATCGCCGAATTGGGCATCTACCCGGCGGTGGACCCGCTGGATTCCACCTCCCGGCAGTTGGACCCGCTGGTGGTGGGTCAGGATCATTACGACACCGCCCGCTCCGTGCAAAGCACGCTGCAGCGCTATAAGGAACTGAAGGACATCATCGCCATTCTGGGCATGGACGAGCTGTCCGAGGAAGACAGACTGGTGGTGGCGCGCGCCCGCAAGATCCAGCGTTTCTTGTCGCAGCCGTTCTTCGTGGCCGAAGTGTTCACCGGCTCCCCCGGCAAATACGTCGCGCTCAAGGACACGATCGCGGCGTTCAAAGGTATCGTCGCCGGCGAATACGACCATCTGCCCGAACAGGCTTTTTACATGGTCGGCGGGATCGATGAGGCCGTCGAAAAGGCCACCAAGCTGTAATGGGATGGCGGTCCCGCTCAGGGGACCGCGTTCCGCGCCAACCGAGCAGGAGACGCACGCATGGCCATGACAATGCATGTCGACATCGTCAGCGCGGAGAAAGCGCTTTTCTCCGGACCCGCCGAGATGGTGACGGCGCCCGGTGAATTGGGCGAACTCGGCATTTTGCCCCGCCACAGCCAGTTGTTGACGCGGCTAAAGCCCGGTCAGGTTCGAGTCCGGCTGCAAGGCGGCGAGGAGCAACTGTTCTACGTATCGGGCGGCCTGTTGGAAGTGCAGCCGAGCTTGGTGACGATTTTGTCCGATACCGCCGAACGGGCGCGCGATCTCGACGAAGCCTCCGCGCAGGCCGCCAAGCAGCGCGCCGAGCAGGTGATCGCGGCGCATCAAGGCGATTTCGATTACGCCCGGGCCAAGGCTGAGCTGGCCGAGGCGATCGCGCAGCTTCAAGCGATCGAAAAGCTGCGCAAATTGCGCAAAGCAGGTTAAACAGTCTAATAATAATAAGACTTTAGACCCCCTGTTAGGCCGCGACAGCGTCGCGGCCTTTTTATTTTCCGCCCTAGAACGGGCGGGCGGACGCCGGCGCGCGGGATTCCGCGCGGGAGGTTCGTTACAATAGGCAAAGATCCCCCAAGAGGCTTATCGAACATGCAGCAACTTTCGGTCGTCATCCTTGCCGCCGGCAAGGGCAAGCGGATGGTTTCGGATTTGCCGAAGGTATTACACCAAGTGGGCGGCAAGCCGTTGTTGGCCCACGTGCTCGCCACGGCCAGCCGGCTTGACGCGGCGGCGCGGGTGGTGGTTTACGGTCACGGCGGGGAAACGGTCAAGAAAGCGCTTGCGAACGAGCCCGGTGTCCTGTGGGTCGAGCAAGCCCAACAGCTCGGCACCGGTCATGCGGTGGCCCAGGCTCTGCCGGCCATCGATTCCAGCAGCGTGGTATTGGTGCTGTACGGCGATGTGCCCATGATTCAGGCCGAAACCTTGCAGCCGCTGGTGGCGGACGCCCGGCAAGGCCGGCTGGCGCTGCTGACGGTCGAATTGGGCGATCCTTCCGGCTACGGCCGCATCGTCCGCGACGAGCGCGGGCGAGTATTGCGCATCGTCGAACACAAGGAAGCAACCCCTTCCGAGCGGAAGCTGCGCGAAATCAATACCGGAATCCTGGCGGTTTCGGCCGATAAATTGAGTGCCTGGGTCGCCGAACTGGATAATGACAACTCGCAAGGCGAGTATTATTTGACCGACATCATCGCCTTGGCGGTGCGCGACGGCGTGGCGGTCGAAGCCTTTACAGTCGCTGAACCCGCCGAAGTGGAAGGCGTCAACGACCGCCAGCAACTGGCTGAGTTAGAACGTTTTTACCAGAACAAGCAAGCTGAGATGCTGTTGGCCAACGGCGCGACGCTGCTGGATCCGGCGCGGGTCGACGTCAGGGGTACGGTCACCACCGGCAAAGATGTAATCATCGATATTAACGTGGTGTTCGAAGGCGCGGTGAAGCTGGGGGATCGGGTGCGGATCGGACCGTTTTGCGTGGTGCGCGACGCGATCATCGGCGATGACGTCGAGATTCTCTCGCATTGCTGGATCGATAGCGCCGAAGTGGGCGCTGGCGCGCATATCGGACCCTTTGCCCGGTTGCGGCCGGAAACCCGGTTGGCGGCTGGGGTGCACATCGGCAATTTCGTCGAGACCAAGAAGGCCGAGATTGGCTTGGGTTCCAAGGTCAACCATCTCACCTACATCGGCGATGCCGAAATCGGCGCGAGCGTCAACGTCGGCGCGGGCACCATCACCTGCAACTATGACGGAGCCAACAAGCACAAGACCGTGATCGAGGACAACGCCTTCATCGGTTCCAACAGCTCGCTGGTCGCGCCGGTGCGCATCGGCAAAAACGCTACGGTCGGGGCGGGTTCCTCGGTGAGCGGCGAGGTGGCGGAAGGCGTTTTAGCGCTGACCCGAGCGCCGCGCAAGGATGTGACCGACTGGGAGCGGCCGGTCAAGAACAAAAGCTAAGTCGCATAATCTGATTGCTTGAATAACTGATTTTTTAAATAAATACTCATGGTCAAGACCCGTTTCGCCCCGAGCCCCACCGGCTACCTGCACATCGGCGGCGCGCGCACGGCGCTGTTTTCCTGGCTGTACGCGCGCCGGCACGGCGGCCCCTTCGTGCTGCGCATCGAGGATACCGATCTGGAGCGCTCCACGCCGGAGGCGGTGAACGCCATTCTAGAGGGCATGAATTGGCTGGGGTTGGACTACGACGAAGGGCCGTTTTATCAAACCCAACGTTTCGACCGTTACCGCCAGGTGTTGCAACACCTAGTGCGCGAAGGCAAGGCGTACTATTGCTATTGCACCCGCGAAGAATTGGACGCCCTGCGCGAGGAACAGCGCGGCCGCAAGGAGAAACCGCGCTACGACGGCCGGCATCGCGATTATAAGGGCCCGCCGCGCCAGGGGGTGGAGCCGGTGGTGCGCTTCAAGAACCCTGCCGACGGCGAGGTGGTCGTCCGGGATTTGATTCGCGGCGATATCGTCTTTCAAAACGCCGAACTCGACGATCTGATCATCGCCCGCGCCGACGGCACCCCCACCTACAATTTCTGCGTGGTGGTGGACGACATGGACATGGGCATCACTCACGTCATTCGCGGCGACGACCATCTCAACAATACCCCGCGTCAGATCAATATCCTGCAAGCCCTGGGCGCGCCGGTCCCCCAATACGGCCACGTGCCGATGATTCTCGGCCCGGACGGGCAAAAGCTCTCCAAACGCCACGGCGCCGCCAGCGTCATGGAATGTCGGGATTTGGGCTATTTGCCGGAAGCGGTGCTGAATTATCTGGTGCGATTGGGGTGGTCGCACGGCGATCAAGAGATCTTTTCGTTAAACGAGATGGTGGAGCTATTCGACCTTGTGGGTTGCAACAAAGCCGCCTCGGCGATCAATCCCTCCAAATTGATTTGGCTGAACAAGCATTATCTGAAAACGCTCGATCCGGCGCAGGTCGCCCGCCATTTAAGCTGGCACATCGGCGAACTCGGCATCGACCCCTCGCGGGGACCGCCGCTGGCCGAGGTGGTCAAGGCTTTCGCCGAACGCTCGGATACCTTGCGGGATTTGGCGGTGGCGGCAAAATTTCTCTATCAGGATTTCGATGCCTACGAGCCCAAGGCGGCGGAGAAGAATTTGACGGCGGTCGCCGAAGCGCCTTTGCGCCAGTTGCGGGAAGCGTTGGCGGCGTTGACCGACTGGCGGGCCGAACCGATCCACGACGCCGTCAAACAGATCGCCGAAAAGACCGGCCTGGCGCTGGGCAAGGTCGCGCAACCGCTGCGGGTGGCGGTGTCCGGCTCGGCGGTGTCGCCGCCTATCGACAGCACCTTGGAACTGCTGGGCTCGGCTAAAACCCTGGCGCGGATCGACCGCGCCCTGGCGTATATCCGCCAGGCGAGCAGCGCAAAAGAACGAACGAGTGATTGACAGGTTTATAAGAGTCTTTTAAATTACCTGTCTCGGATTTTGGGGCCATAGCTCAGCTGGGAGAGCGCCTGCATGGCATGCAGGAGGTCGTCGGTTCGATCCCGTCTGGCTCCACCATTCTTCACCGTCATCCGTTTGACGGTTTATTTTTTTCTCCTCTCTGTCCCCATCGTCTAGAGGCCGAGGACACCGCCCTTTCACGGCGGTAACAGGGGTTCGAATCCCCTTGGGGACGCCATATAAATCAACGCCTTATAATTAAGGCGATGGGTTTTTGCCCAATATTTGCCCAATATGCGGTGCTGGGCTCTGACGGACGCAGGTAGCGGTTTCCGTGGGTTGCGGCGCTGTGACAGGCGATCAAAACGCTTTCGGCAATCCGGCTTGTTTCAGCACGCCGTTAGCGGTGTGGCGCGATTTGATGACGTTATCCACAGGGAAGTTTTGCCCGGTGATCGGGCTGCGCCATATTTCGTGATCGCCTTTTCCCGTTCGCACCGGATAGCAGCCGTTGTCCCGTAACAGCCTTTTCACCGGCGGCGTGTAGCTGTCCATCAAGCCGCTTGAGCGACGGCGCTACGCTCTCCCGTGATATGGAACGGGAACGCCTGCCCGGTGATGCCGCGATTCATCTCCATCAATTCGGGAATGATAATTTTCAACCGTTCGACAAGCGCCGACATACTGGGCGCTTCGGTCGCCAATCCCGGTACATCCTCGCTGGTGGCAACCCAAACGTGGGCCTCATCGTCCCATTGCGCGTGAATCTCAAGCATGGCGGGCCTCTTTATGTGGTGAGGAAGGGATCGATAGCGAATGCTCAATATTACCAGCTAGCCCGGTTACAGTCCGAATCCGTAGCGTCTTGCGAGCAGGGTCTTGCGGAACCACAGGCGCAGGCCGATCGGGCTCGCGTCCACCGTGAAGCGGTGGCCGCGATGGTGGATCACGGTGCGGCGGGCATGGGGATGGGCCGCGCGATCTTGCTCCGCGCGGTCGAACAGGCGGCGGATTTCGGCCGGGCTCAGGTCCGGGAGTGCGGGCATGGGAGGCGAGGGTCTAGAGAGCCGGCGGGCGGGGGTCTTGCGGCGCTTCGAAGACCGTGCCCTCGCGGTGGGCGATCCAGGCCGCGCCGCCGAGCAGCGCGCCGAGAACTTCTTCGAGGCGGGCCTCTCCCTCGTGGAAAGCACCAGCGGTGCGCAACAGCAGCGCCAGGATTTCAACGGTGTTCATCTGGCAGGCGGTGAGGACGGCCGTATCCTCGCCGGCGGCGATCAGCCCGAACAGCGCCTGCACGCTGTGGCGGGCGGCGGGCGAGAGTCGGCCGTCGTGAGGTCGGACGGTGGTTTTAACCACCTGCGGGCCGATCATGGTCAGGCCATCTTGACCGCGCCGGCCCAGCCGGTGGCGGCGATAGCCACGTCGAAGCGGATTTTGCACCGAAGAGTATCGGTATTAAAGTCGACCTCTTCTTGCGTCTCGGGCGTATCGCGGCCGTTCAGATAGCCCAGCCGGATCACGGGCGCGACGGTGGGATCGCTGATTAAATACCAATCTTCGGGGTCCTGATCGTCCAAACGCGGGTCGCTGATGACGGTCAAGCCTCGCACCCATTCCGGCGTTTGCATTTCGGTGTCCGCGCTGGGCCGGTAGCTCAACGAGGCGATCAGCGCCTCGGCGTCGGACTCGTGGCCGACCGGCACCACGATAAAACGCGGCACGGTCAACAGATAATTTTCGTTCGCATCCTTCTGGCGGCGCATCAGTACCCGCGCGGCGTTCAAACCTTCGATGCTCACGCCCTTGCCGCTGGTATCCACATTGCCGTGTGCGCTGCTAAAAAGCGGCTGGCCGTCGCTCATCGCGGGATTGCTGGCCAACAGACCGAACAGCAGATCGCGTTCCAGCCGCGCGCCGCTGGCGGCGGTGTTGCGCAGGATGGGGCCGATGGCGTCCAGGTCGTCGTTGATCATCATCTCGCGGGTGAACGCCAGACCGATGGCGTAGGTGCTAAGTTTGTACTCCGTCCCGGAATCGCTGAGCGAGCCGTAGGTAATTTCCCCGGCCTCGTACTTGCGGACCAGGCCCGGCAGTCCCGACAAGTCGGCGACTTTCGTGGGTTTGAAATCCGACAAACTCCCCTTCTCGCACAGCGCGCGATGCTCCAGGGCGGTTTGCATTACGCGCGTGCTCAGCACCTTGTTGACCGACTCAATCAATAAGTTTGGGAAGTCGGAGGTGGTCAGCACTGCCTTAACGAGACTGGCGGCCGGCAAGCCCACCGGATTATGGCCGGTGCTGCTCATGATCATAGCGGCTAGGCCGAGCAGGCCGGTGCCTTGAAAGTCTTGCGCGGCGGGGTGCGCCTTCGGGAGCCGCGCGCCCCAGCGGATCGCCAAGGCATCGCTGGCGGCGCTGATAAAGTCGCGATGGCCGAACCCGCCGAAACCGACCGGGCGGCCGATGGCGCGTTCGGCCGCCGCAAACTCCCGTGTCAAGGAGCCGGGCGGCAGGGTGAAATTCGCCGATACCGCGCCGGGACCGCCGATGGAGCCGACCGCGCCGGGACCGCCGATGGACTCCACGCCCTCGCCCTGCCGTTTCAAAAGCCGCTGGCTGGCTTCGGCGGCGGTGACGGTCATGTCGTCCAGGCAGGCGTTCAGGACCTCCACCAGTTCCGGGCGGCGGGCCAGCGGGCCGACCAGCAGGTTTTTGATCTCGCGGCGGCGGTTTTGCTCGCGGGCCAGGGCGTCGCGGGCGGCGGCGTCTTGGATGTGGACGATCTCGGCGGACGGCAATTCGGTGGAGCTGATCATTTTTTTAAACCTCGCGGGAACGTTCAGCGGGCCGGTGTTGGCGGCGATGCGGCGGGCGGGCAGAACGGTATCGACAAGCCCGATCTCCTGGGCTTCTCGGGCGGTAAACCAGTGGTCCTTGCCATCACTCAGCAAGGCTCTGATGGCCTCGACATCGAGTTTGAGCTTGGCCGAGTACGCCAAAACCATCGCGTCGGTGTAGCGGTCGAGCACTTCGGCGCTCTCGCGCATGACGGCGGCGTCGCCGGTCGCTTCGGACCACGGCGCGTGAATCATCGCCAAAGCGTCGACGGCCATCGCGACCGGGCCACAGGTAAGAATGAGCGTTGCGCTGGAGGCGGCGACGCCTTGGACCTCGATGCTGATAGGCCCGTGATGGGCGCGGAGCGTGGCGCACATGCCGAGCGCCGCGCTCACATCGCCACCATAGCTGTTAATTGTGAGCGACAAAGGCGCGCTCGGCTGGCGGCTCAGTTGCTCCGACAGCTCGCGGGCCATGCTGTTGGTGATTTCCTCGAAAACAAAAAATTTGAGGTTCATGCCCGCAGCTTGCGCGCTTTTCGCTGACAGGTGAACGGCTTAGGCGTCAGTTTCGGTAAGAATCCGGTACAGGTGGCGGGGCGATTCGGGCAGCCTTCCCAACAGGGCCGCATGATACAGGGCTTGTTTGAGCGGGCTCTCGCCGCGGCGTCCCGACCATTGCCGGATGAGGGTGGCGAGCCTTTCGGCCCGTTGCCAGGGCGTGCCGTCCAGGAGTTCGGCCGCTTGGCGCAGGTAGTCCGCTTGCAGCGCGCGGCGGGCGAACACCGGCAGCGTGTTGCACAGGTGCGCGTGCAGCGCATCGCCCAGTGATGCCGGAAGGTGTCCGGTCTGGCGGGCGACGCTCAGCCGCTCGATCAGCTCAAATTTTCTGTCCACAAGGGCGTGTTCGACGGCCGTCGGACGGCTGAAAACGGTGATGGATCGGGTTGAATGGTCATTCGAATGTATATTCCAGACCCCTTACAGCGCTGATATCTAGAAACAGATCGGGGTGCGAACTACTCGCATCACGCCCGTTTGCGGGAGTACCTTCCGGCAAATACAGCCGGAACAAATAGGGGGTTTCCGATTCGCTGACAAATTTACTCGGCCTGGGGAAAACGGGTAGTCAGGGTATGCAGGGTATGCAGGGGGTATCGCTCGACTGACTACCCTGACTACCCTAACTACCCTGCTAGCTCAGATTAAGAAAAATTGTCATATTATGATTAAGAGTAGTCAAATCAGTGACTTCGACTTTCCACAGCTTTTTACCATTGCGCTCGCCACCTTCCTCAAAGCGGATTCCGCACTCGATACGCCGTTGATTTTGCTTGATAAATTCGCCGATTAACTGCGGTCTGACCTCGCCTCGGCGATCCGAGAAATGTTCGCTTAGAATTTCGTAAAACTCGGAGTGCAATCTAACTTCGTTGCCCCCTTCATCGCGTTCGATCTGGTTGGCGAAGGTCACCGCCTCCTTGCTGGTGGTTGGGATTGTCTTAAATGCGAAGTACCAGCCCAGCAAGAGGCTTCGCAGTTTCCGGCGCACCGGGTCGGCGTTTTCGATGCTGGAGCGGCCGAGCAGCGGGTCGGCCTCGCCGAGCCAGACCAGCGAGGCGCGGATCAGGCTGGACCAGCCCTCGAAACTACCCAGTGTCCGCAACGCTTGCGGGGGGCCGGCCGGCGGCGATGTAAGCGCGCAGCGCGGTCAGCGCGGCGGCAACCAAGGCCGGGCGGTTTTCGGGTATCCACCGGTAGAGGTCTTTCGAGAACAGGCGCTCTTCGGGCCTGTCGGTCTTCGGGTCGAGGGCGCAAAGGACGACCCGGCGGGTCATGTCGCCGGCCACCGCCAGATTGTTGCCCGTGGCGAGCCAGGTCACGCAGGTCGGGGCCGTGCCTTGCCGCTGGGTTCCGAGCATCCGATCGCTGTACGTTTCATTTGTGAGCACCGAACAGAGGGCGTCCCCCTCCAAAGCGCCCTCGATGTTGTCAAGGTTTATGACCTGATCGCCGCCTAACAGGATTGTCAGAATCCGCTTGCGGGATTCGTCGGGGTCGGGGGTAAAGCTCATGTTGGTGGCGGGGCGGCCGGTGACGATCAAGGCGATGCAGTCCGCGAGGAGGCTCTTGCCGGATGCCGGCCGGGGCGCGGAAAAGGCGTGCAGCGGCGCGGTGCGCAGGGAGGGCCGGACGGCGGCGGTCAGGATTCCCGACAGCGCGGCGGCCCGATCGTGGGCGGCGGTGAAATCGAATCCCGATAACACACCTTCGATCAGGTGATCGAGGGCGGCGCGACCGTCTTCGCGGCCGGGCGATTCCGGGATCGGCGGGAAGGCCTGCTCGGCGTGGAACAGCAAGCCGGTGGCTTCGTCGTAGCCCGGTTTCTCGAAAATCGAGCCGTCCGGCCGCAGCGTCGGCGCGGTGATGATGCCGGTCAGTTGTTTGAAGGCCCAAGCGCCGGAGCGAGAAAGCAAGGTAGAGGCGACTTGGCGCGGGGCGTTGCAGGTGACCAACCGGCTCATGCGGAACGAATATTTCTGCCACGCGATCAGCCGGTTCAGCCGGTCGGTGAGGTAATCCGCGTCCACCGGGACGATGGTGACGGTCCCGTCTCGCCGCCTTATTCCGTGAACGGTTTCCGGCTTGGAGACGGCCAGGCGGGCCAGGTAGCCGGAACGCTGATAAATGTTGCCGTCGCGTTCGATCAAGACGCGCTCGGCTTCGTCGGCCAGTTCGGGCGATTCGCCGGGCCTGATTTCTAGCGTCGCGTGTCGCCCCACGGGCAGGCGGGTTGCCGCATCGTCGCCCCCCTTCGCGTCGCCGGGGCGATTTTTCCCGGTTTTGGGCGTCTTGCGGGCCTTCAAGCGTTCGGCGGCCAGGTCGAGGACGTTCTTGCCGTTGTCGTCATCGTCACCCATGTCGGCCCGCTCCCGCCAGATCGATTCCGGCATGAATCCGCTGCACCGCCAGGCGCAGCCGCGCGTGGTCTGCTTCAGTGAATGCGCGACCTTCCAGGATAAAATCACCGGCAACGGCGACGACGGTGATTTCGTGGCTCAGGGCGCGCAGAACATCGGCGGCGGGGAAGGGCCGGCGCTCGGGTCTGGCGATGAAGTCAGCAGCGCGCTCAGGGAAAAGGTCGCTGAATTCGAGGCCGACGGCGGCGAGGACGGCTCGGGTTTCGCAACCGCCAAAACAGTGGATCAGGATGTGTTCCTGATCCGTTTCGCGAACTGAGAGCGAGGGGCTTCGATCGGCGTGGGCCGGACAGCGGGCGAGCCAGCGGCCGGGGCCGGTTCGTTTGACCTTCTCCAGCCGGGCGAGCAGGGTTTCGACAAGCATTTTGAGTCTCCGTGAAATGGAGACTAGCAACCCATCCCCGACGTGGTAAAATTGGACCTGTTACGGGAGTTGAATGTTGTTGTCGGGATGATGTGCGGCCGGTCTCCTTAGTGGAAGGGACCGGCCTTTAATTTTTCCAGGCTGTCTGAATGGCCGTTGCGCGGTCGGGTTCGGTGACCAGCGCTTCGATCAACGCCTCGACGGTGCATTCGCGCTCTGCCGCCAGCATTCGCAAACGCTCGGTTTCGCCGACGTTGAAGGTGACGGTGAAATCGGCGAAGGCGTCGGGGTCCGTTTTGCTGGCGGCGGCGCATTCAAGGACGTCGGCAATGCCTTGCAACAACTGCCACACGCCGTTGCGGGCGCTGTCCGCGTCGAGAATCGGGTAGCCGTAGCGATCTGCAAAACCGCCAAAGAGGTCGGCTAGAGCGTAGGTGACATTGGCGCAATTGCGGAGCGCTTCCCGTCGGCCTACGGCGCTTGCGAATGGAGCCGTAGATAGCAGCGGATTGCGGGGGGGTGAAACGCGATGGCTGGCCATAGCAACTTCCTTACGATTTCTCAGTTTGAAGGGACAACCCAAGGGGTGATCGGGAGTTTGAGAACCGCGTAAGACGGCGCGAGGTATTGGGTATTTCCTCGCACTCCCGACCGTTGATCGGGGAGGCAGGCGCAATGACGCCACGAATGGCAGGCACAAAAATACCGCAATCTGACGGGTGCGGTAACCGCTTACAGGGTTTCTCAAGCCCTGCCATCCATTATAGGCCGGCCGGGGGGCGCTGCAAGGGGCGGCGGTCATTTGCTGTCCCGTTGCTGTTCCCTTGCGGCAATGTAGTCGTCTATCGCCGCTCGGGACACGTAGCGGCGCTTTCCCTCCTTGAACGACCTCAACCGGCCATCGTTTATAAGGTCGTAAAGCGTCTGCCGGGAAGTTGATAAAACTTTACATGCGTCGGGGATGTTGTAAGCCAGCCTGTTGATCACGATGTCGGTGTTCATGGGTTGCCTTTATCAAAATGGACGAAGCGAACATAAAGGCAATTTTTTCCATCGTGAACCCCCAAAGGGTCGGTAGCTCAACTCTCCGACTGTCGGAAGGTTGATCGGGAATGCTGGGTATTCCCTCCCTTGCGCAAAGCTTCGGGGCGGATGATCCGGTCGATGGAGCCCGCCATCGTTTTCGTCATGCCATGCGCGTCCATCAGCCAGTCAACGATTTCCTGACTTTTCGGCGGACGGTTGGGGTCGCTATTCAACCAAAACCTGTGAATGGCGGCCTTGAGCGCATCGAGGGCGGGCGTGTGATAGGGGGCATTTCGCTCGCTGGGGCGCGGTGGTTGCTCGGCGTGTGGCGGGTCGGGAAACAGCATCGGCGGGCGCAGGTTCCGGCTTTCGCACCACGCAAGTAGCCGAGCGCGGGGGATGGTGGTGTTGTCCCGATCGATGCCGGTTAATACCGCTTTGTGGGTGGCCTCGAAGCGTTCCCCGAACCAACCCTCGCGGGCGGGTTGGTCGATGACCTGCGCGACGCGGTAAAAAACATCTTCGGTCAGCTCGTGGATGTGCTCGGTCAGGACGGTTTCCCAGTGGCCGACCACGGCTTTTTGCTGGGCGCTTTCCGGGATGTAAACCCCGGCGATGGCGCGGGCGGCTTGACGGAGGGTCAAGCGTTCGAGAAACGAAAATGGATTGTCCACGGTTGCACCTCCGCACCTTCCGGTGAGAAGGTCGCCGCGCCGGTCCGGGAGAGGTGCGGACCCCGGACGTTTCGCGGGCCAGGCTAGGCGCGGCGATGATCGGTTATCGGGAAGGATGGACGGGCAAGCTCGCCACCTTGGACGCAGCGCCCAGCCCGAACCGGGGCGCGGTGCTGCGAACGGTTTCGGTGACGTAGGACGGGGCAAGGTGCCCGTAATGCCTTTCGACCATTCGGGTGTCGCGGTGTCCCAGATTGTGAGCCAACACCAGTAAGGGCATTCCCGCCATGACGGACAGGCTGGCGTAAGTGTGCCGCAGGATATGGAAGCTGATCGGCGGATCGATGCGGGCGTGTTCGCAGGCCTCCCTTAATGGCCTCTGATTGAGATTATGAGTCCAAGGCTTGCCGTTTTTGGGCGACAGCAGCAAGGCATTGCTGGGCTTGCCGGCGGCTAATTCCTTGAAGAGTTCGGTTCCTTCCTCGGTCAAAATGACGTGCCGTCCGCGCCCGCTCTTGCTTTCGCGAACGTGGGCGGTTCCGGTGATCGGGTTGAAGTCCGCCACCGCCAGCCGCGCCAGTTCGCCGTGGCGGCACCCGGTGGCCAGGGCCGCTTGAACCAGCGAGCGAAAGCGCGGGGGGCTGGCGTTCATCAGGCGCTGGCTTTCCTCCACCGTGAGCCAGCGCGCGCGGGCCGAATCGGCCTGGGCGAACGGTTTGACCTTGCGCCAGGGGCTATCGTCGGCGACCAATCCATCGCGCCAGGCCTGATTGAGGGCGGCCTTGAGCGTGGTCAACACCCGGTTGGAGGTGGATTTTCGCTTGCGCGCGGCGTCGGGATCGCGGGCGGTATCGCGGTACTGCTGAGGTTTGCCGGCGCGGGTCCGCACCCGTGGCGGCGCGTTGGCCAGAGCGTTCAACCACTCGCGGATCCGCGCGGTGGTCAAGCGGCGGATCGGGATCGATCCCAGCGCCGGCAGGATGAAGGCCTCGGCGCGGTTGCGCGCGTCCGGGGCGGATTTGCGGTTGTGCTCCATCCAAGTCAGATAGGTCTGGATGGCTTCGCCGACGGTGTACGTTTCACGGTCGGGCGATAAGCCGGCGGCGGCGTGGGCGAAGGACGCGGCGCGGGTGCGCGCCAGCGCTTGCGCTTGGGCGTAGCTGAAGAGGGTCACGCCGTCCGCGTCCGTGCCGTCGTCGGCGGTGCCGATCAACTCTTCCCGATAGCGTTCTCTGCCGGCATACCAGCGGAGCAGCCACTTGCCGCCTCGCTTGCCCTTCCGGTAGCCGAGGTGGGTTCCGGGGTCGATTCCGCGCCAGTAGGGCTTGTTGCCGACCGGCAATCGAGCGCGGGCGGCGCGGGTGTCAAGCCGGGCGTCTCTGACCGTTCTCGCCATGGGTCGCCTCTCAGGTTTTTACCCAATATTTGCCCAATATACGGTGCGAGACGGTGATAGACAACTCTAAGCAGTTTTTAGTGAGATCAGATAGTTAGGTAGACGGTGATAGACGGTGATAGACGGTCTAGTCATGCTTTCACGGCGGTAACAGGGGTTCGAATCCCCTTGGGGACGCCACTATTCGCACGATCCACGTTAAACTAGCCGCTGATTTTCCGAGGGGGCGGTGACTATGCGTGGCTTTGGACCTCGGGCGCTCACTCCGCGCGATGGTTGGAACTGGTTGATCCAAGCGTGGCAACTGCTGCGCCGCCGCCCGTGGTTGTTCGTGACGGTAGCCCTGTTCGCGCCGACGGGGAGCGCGTTGCTGCTGGCCTTGCCCGTGTGGGAATGGTGGCTGCCGGTGGCGGGCGGTTGGGTGACCTTGACCGCCACGCTGTTCTGCTATGGCCTGCCGTTGAGCTTGACCGTCAGTTTGGCTTGCGGGTTGGCCCGCGCGGTCAACCGCAAGCGGCAATTGGCTTCCAGCCAGCTGTTCAATCGAACCGCGTTCAAGGCGCTATCGCGCGCGGCGCTGTTCTTGTTTTTGCTCCTGCTGCAGGGCTATCTGCTGGCGTATTGGGTGCAGGATCAGCTGTTGCCGGCCGAGGGTCTCGCCGGCGAGGCTTCCTCGCCGCCCGCCGCGTTCGGCATCGCCGGGACGATTCTAGGCACGCAGCTCAGCGTGCTGGGGAGCGTGCTGTTGATCCTGCAAATGGTGCTGGCGGTTTTCACGGTGCCGCTGCAGTTGTTTCGGGAGTTACCCCTGGCGGTTTGCTGGCGGCGAAGCGCCTTGGCGATGCAGCTCAATCCCTGGTTGTTTCTGGTGCTCGGCATGATTGGCCTGGCCTTGCTGGCCTTGCCGTTTTTCAAGCCGTTCGCCACCTTGGCGCAAATATTGGCGTTGCCGCTGCCGGTTTATCTGGGCGTGTTGTTGTACGTGGCCTGGAACGATGTCTTTCAAAGCGGTGCCGAGGAAGAAGAAATCATGGAGATGCAGGAGCCCTGGCGGGCTGGCGTCACCGGCGGATCGGTGTCGCGCCAGAGCTGGCGGCGCTAGCACGGCCATTCATGAACCGGCAGGCCGCTTCGTTGCCGCTCCAGATAGGCCAAGGTCAGATCGGTCAAATCGGACCCGTGAGCGCCGAGAAAATCGCGCTGCCAGCGCGCGCCGGTTCGCCCGCTGTCGATGCGGGCGGCGATCGGCTGCAAATAGTCGCGGATATCCGCGTGATCGATCTCCAGCGCGAGCAATCCGCGCCGGGCCAGCGGCAACAGCGACTCCAACAGCAACTGGCGTAACGGCAGGCAGCGGCCGTCCGACCACATCACCTCGGCTTGCAAGCCGTCGCGCGCCGCCGCATAGAAATTGGCCCGACAGCGGGCGAAGTCCAGGGTGGCGCTGATCGGCGGTCGGGTATGGGCCAAACCGTGGACCAGTCCGTAGTAAAAGGCGGCGTTGGCGATGGCGTCGGGGATGCTGGGACCGGCTGGCATCACCCGATGCTCGATGCGCAAGTGTGGCTCGCCATTCTTGCCAAAGCCCAACAACGGTCGGTTCCAGCGCCAGATCGTACCGTTATGCAGGCACAGATGGGGCAACCGCTCCGCCGGTTGCTCGCTCAAGTCCGCCGGCAGCAGCGAGGGATAATGCGCCAAGTTTTCCTCGAACAGCTCCAACAACGACGCTTTGACATAACCGCTGCCGAAGCAGACCCGGCGGTGGCTCTGATCGTCTGACGCATCCCCGCCCGCCAAGGCCACCCCTTGCTCGAACAGCGGGATGCGGGTTTCCTGCCATAACCGTTTGCCGAATAGCAGGGGCGAGTTGGCCGCCACCGCCACCACCGGCGCCGACGCGGCCAGCGCGGCGTTGAAAAACGCCGGTCCTTCGGACGCCGCGACCTGCAAATGCGTTTGAAACGAGGTGGTCGCCGCTTCCAGCATCACATCGGGATGGGTCAAATGCAGGCTATCCTCGCCGTGAATCGCCAGTTCCATCGGACGACCGCGCCGCCGCGATAGGATTTGATCGTTGATCGCCCGAAAACGCGCTTGGCTCGACATGTGCTCCAAGCTGAGATCCTCGGCGCGCAGGGTCGGCGGAATGCCGATCAGCATCACCGTGCTGTTCAATTCGGCGGCGACGCGCTGGCAGCGTTGCCAGAGGCTTTCGAGGTCGGCGTGCATCCGCCGCAGGGCCGGTCCGTGCAGGGCCAGCGGCGGGGTGTTCAGCTCGATGTTGAACACGCTCAGTTCAGGCACCACCAACGGATCGGCCAATCGCGCCAGAAAGGCTTGATTGAGAGGCGCTGGCCGTCCGGCCCGATCTACCAGCCAACCTTCGAGTTCAAAGCCGCCGACCCCGCTGGCGCGGGCGAAGTAGCCCGCATGAAACCACTCCGCCAGGCGGCCGGTTTCTTCCCCTAGCCGGGTCTGAAACCGCTGGAAATCCGCTGGTTTGAACTCCGCTTGGGATATGCCTTGACCCATGATTGGAGCCCTCTCGATCAAATGGCGATCCCGCGTCCCGGCGAGCTTAACGGTCGCGCGAGATCGAATAACGCGCGGTGCTAGCCATCAACTATAGTCGGTAACGCTCGTCGCGAAACGAGAAGCCGCACAGCGGACCGTCGAGATTCCGGGTCAGGCCGATCACCTTGAAGCGCTCGCCCATTTCGCCGGGCAAGGTCAGCAATTTGACCTGCCGGACCTGTTCCAGATAGCGGACGGTGTCGGCCGCGTCAGCCTGGGCCAACAACTCCATAAGACCGCAACCGAACAGAAAATAATTTTGGCCGGCGTAACCGATCACCTGCAAGCCGGCGGCGCGCGCGGCGTCGGCCACGGCGGTGAAATCCACGCTGGCGGTGATGTCTTGCAAGCCCGGCAGCCGCAGCGGATCGGCGTGGACCCGATGGCGGTAGTGGCAGAGCAGGGTGCCGTCGGCGCGTTCGGGATGGTAATACTCCCGGCGCGAATAACCGTAATCGATCAGCAGCACCGCGCCGGCCGCCAGCGGCTCGGCGACGGCGCGGGTCCAGGCCGCCAGTTGGGGCGCGTATTCGGAGGTATAAGCCTCCGGCAAACGCTGGCCGATGTCCGTCTCAATGCGGGCGACGGCCTCGGTCACAGCAGGATCTTCCGCGCCTTCGGCCCACGCCAAGCGGGCGGCGGAACGGTTGGCGGAGTCGCCCGCGTCCGAGACGACCACCAGCCGGCGCGGGCCGTCAGCGGTGATGCGAAAGCGCTCGACCGGCAACGCATCCAGGACTTCATTGCCGAGTATCACCCCTCGAAAGCCCGGCTCCGGCAGCGCGTCGAGCCAGCTTGCGCGTTCCACCAACCCCGGCGTCCGCTCCGTTAGAGTTTGGCGCTGGCGTTCGCGCAGTTCGGCGCTGAGCTCCAAAATGAAGTAGCGCTCCGGCAGCGCGTCCAGCGCGCGCAACTCCTGAAGGATATCGGCGGCCATGATGCCGGTGCCGGCGCCCAATTCGAGAATCGCCCCGCCGGTCTGATTGAGAATTTCACGACACTGGCGGGCCAGACAGCGCGAGAATAGCGGAGACAGTTCCGGCGCGGTGATAAAGTCGCCGCCGGGGCCGAATTTGCGCGTTCCGGCGCGGTAGTAGCCCAAACCCGGCGCGTATAGGGCTAGATTCATGAAGCGGGCGAAGGAAAGCGCTCCGCCGTTTTCATTGATTTCGCAATGGATCTTGTCCAGCAGGCGGGCGCTATGCTCGGCCGCGAGGGGATCGGGTTCGGGCAGGCTGTTATGGGGGTCGATGTTGGGCAGGGTCATAGGTGAGAGTCAAGGAGGCTGGAACGCTCGGTTCGGAGTCGTAAACGCGCGGGGCGGCGGACGGGGAAATATGCTCGATAAAATTTAACCGCGATTAAGCGTGGTTGCCCATATAAACAGCGCGTGCAAACCAGTAAAATAATCCAAATTTGTTATAATTGATCATGGTTGTTACTCATTAATGGCATTTCCGTCCTGATGAAAACCTTATTTATTGTATTCGTCTTGGCCGTTTTGGAGTCGGTTGCCATCCGCTCAGCTCAGGCCCAGTCGCCGGCTCAACTCCAACCGCGAACCACGGCTTATGTCAGCGATGCGGTCAATGTGCCGCTGCGCGCGGGCGCTTCCAACCGTTATAAGATCATCGGTTCGGTCGCCAACGGTTCGCCCGTCACGATTTTGAATGTGGAGGCGGCCAAGGGTTATACCCAGATTCGCGCTCCCTCCGGCGCGCGCGGTTGGATTCCGAGCGAGCAATTGAGCGATACGCCCGGCAGCCGCGAGCAATTGAGCGATGTCCGCCAGGAATTGGCTCAGTTGAAAGCGCGTCATTCCGACCTCACGCAACATGTGGACGATGTGGTCAACCGGCCGGATGGCGAGGAACTCAGTTATCCGCAATTGTTTGAAGAGGCTTTGCGCCTGCGCCAGCAATTGGCCCAATACCGCAAGGTGGCGGCCGATACGGTGGCGATCGACGACCGCAACAAGCAGTTGCAAGAGCGGGCCGTCACCCTGGAGCGCGAATTGCAAATCGTGCAGCAAGAGAACCGCGCCCTGCAAAACGATAACGGGACCATGCGGTTTCTCCTGGGCGCGGTATTGTTGGCGGCGGGCTTGTTGGCGGCGGTGTTGATGCCGCGCATCCGGGAACAGCGCCGCGCGCAGTGGAGCCGCTTGTAAACCGGCCGCGGATCGGGGCTTTAAAGCGCCAGTTCGACCGGGCGCAAGCTTGCCCGCGACCGATCGAAGCGCGCCCACAATTGCGCGAAGGTGATCCCTGACAGCGGATGACGGCGTTCCCCGGCGATCTCCGCCAGCGGAGCCAGCACGAAGGCGTGGCGGGTGATTTCGACTCGGGGGATCCGGAGGCCGTTTTCATTCAACACCCCATCGCCGTAAAGCAGCAAATCCAGATCCAGCGCGCGCGATGGGTGCTTTGGAGCCAGCCCGGCCGGTCGATGAGCGGCCTCGATGGCGCGAAGCGCGGCGGC
>DJIW01000110.1:21065-21357 GCA_002433805.1 Competibacteraceae bacterium UBA6584
TCGATGGCGCGAAGCGCGGCGGCCACGCTCGCCACTGGCCGGTCGCTGACGAAACTCACCACCAAATTCAAAAAATCATCGCCTGCAAAGCCGACCGCCGGACTGGCGTAAACGGTCGATACCACCAGCGGGCCGAAGCGTCGGCGCATGTCGGCCAGCCCCAGTCGGATATGCCGTTCTGGATCGATATTGCTGCCGACGCCGACGCCGACCCAGGTCATGCGCTTACCGGGTTCCGCGTTCGATGAGGACGCCCGCGTCGCGAGCGCCGGCGATCGCGCCGGGCTTGCAC
>DJIW01000072.1:0-285 GCA_002433805.1 Competibacteraceae bacterium UBA6584
ATCGCGCAGCCGCCGCTCTACAAAGTCAAAAAAGGCAAGCAGGAAAACTATGTCAAGGACGATGCGGAACTGTCCGAGAACCTGCTGCAAGCCGCGTTGGACAGCGCGACGCTAATTCCAAAGAAAGCCGCCGCTCCGGTGACCGGCGCCGCCTTGGAGGAACTGGCGCGCGGCTATATGGCCGCCTCGGCGGTGATCCAGCGCCTGTCCCGCCGTTACGATAGCCTGCTGCTCGAGCATCTGATTGATCTGCCGCCGCTGGATGAGGGCCGGCTGCGCGGTGAC
>DJIW01000072.1:442-7352 GCA_002433805.1 Competibacteraceae bacterium UBA6584
TCATGTGTCGTTCTACAATGAGGGCCGGCTGCGCGGTGACGGCGCGTATCTGAGCGGCTGGATCGAAACCTTGTTGGCGCGCTTGAACGCCGGTTCGAGCGGGAGCGCCCGCTATAAGGCGACGGTCGAATCGCGCGCCGAGGGCGAAAGCGTCAGTTTGCTCGTCAGCCGCCGCACCCACGGTCTGGACCGTCAATTCCGGCTTTCCGCCGAGTTTTTCAGTTCCGTCGAGTACGGTACGTTGATCCGGTTCGGCGCTCGCTCGAGCGGCCTGTTCGAGGGCGGCGCGGAAGTACAGCGCGGCGAGCGCGCGCGAGCCGTGCGCGATTTTCGCGAGCTCATGGACTGGTTGCTGGAGGAAGCCAAGCGCGGCCAGCACATCCAGCGTTACAAAGGCTTGGGCGAAATGAATCCGGAGCAGTTGTGGGAAACCACCATGAATCCGGATTCGCGCCGCTTGCTTCAGGTCCGCATCGAGGACGCCGTCGCCGCCGACGAGGTTTTTACCACGCTAATGGGCGATCAAGTCGAGCCGCGCCGGGACTTTATCGAGCAGAATGCCTTGGACGTGCTCAATTTGGATGTCTGATGGAGAGGCCGCATTCAAGCCCGTACCGGTAGCGTCCGACACAGCCATTCACGCTGGTCGGCTTGTAGATTCCGCGTGTCCGAGCGACCGTTGACCGCAAGCCTCAAGTCCCGCAAATCCGGTCGGCCGTAAACGACCGGACTAAAACGCACTGTATCACGCGGGTAGTTGCCTTTCTCCGCGATCTCCATTTGCAAGCCATCGCGATGCAGTTCAGCGCTGATACAAGCAACGCCCCATGCGCCGGCTTCATAACCCCGCGTTTCCCGATCATCGAGCGCGTAATCCAAACGGGCGGGCTGGTCGTGACAGAACACATGCAGCTCGACGGCGCTTAAATCCATCAAACTATTGCGCAGCGGCCCGGCGTAATAAGGCAACACCGCGCCGTCGCGGACGAATAACGGGAGTTCGTCCAAGGCGGCGGCGTAGTTGAGCATCCGCCCGCCGCGCACCCAGACGCCATGATTCAGATCGAACCACCAACCCGGCGGCAGCGCGATCATCCGTTCCTGATATTTGATCCCATGGCGGATGGTTTCCGGACCTTGGCCCTCTCCGTGCAGGATCGGAGCGACCAGCAACATCTCGCCGAGCAGATACTGATCGTTGATATGAGCGTAATCGGGATGCGGATCGTGATATAGCAAGGGCCGGATCACGGGATCGCCATCCCGCCAATGCGCGAAAAAGCATTGATACAGATACGGCAACAGCCGATAGCGGAGGCGGATGGCCCCTCTGATCGCCGCCAGCGCCGCCGGACCAAACTGCCACGGTTCCTGCAATCGAGAATCGCGCATGGAGTGATTGCGGAAAAAAGGAAACAGGCAGCAGGCTTGATGCCAGCGCACCAGCAATTCGGCGTTGGTGTCGTCCATGAAGCCGCCCACGTCCGGGCCGTTGAAGGCGACGCCGGACAGGCTCAGATTCAGCGAGCACGGCAAGGCCATCTGCAAATGTTGCCAGTTGCTGGCGTTATCGCCGGTCCAAACCGCCGTGTGGCGCTGGGTGCCGGCACAGGCGCTGCGGGTCAGCAAAAACGGCCGGCCTTGAGGATCGAGCTGCTCGCAGGCCGCGCGGCTGGCCGCGGCCATGAAATGCGCGTATTGATTGTGATAGCGCTCGTGGGCCGCCGCGCCGTGCTGAAAGCGCATCTCCTCGGTGCGGCTGTAACCGGTGGCGGGATCGTTCATGTCCAGCCACACGCCATCCACCGCGCTCTCGCGCAGGAATCGCGCCAGCCAATCCGCCCACCAAGCCCGAGTACTTTCCAAGCTGAAATCGGGAAACACGGTATCGCCCGGCCAGACCTTGCCGACGTAATCGCGGCCGCTGGCGGTCTGGCAGAACACGCGCTGTTCGCGGCCGCTGTCGTAAACAGCATAACCCGGCTCGCGCTTGACGCCGGGATCGACGATGGTCACGGCGCGGATGCCGGCCTCCTTCAAGTCTCGGTTCAAGCCGGCGGGATCGGGAAAATCGTTTCGATCCCAGGTAAACAGGCGATAGTCGTCCATGTAATCGATGTCGTACCACAAGGCGCTGACCGGCACGTCGGCGGCGGCGAAACGCTCGGCCAGTTCCCGGAATTCCCGCTCGCGCTGGTAACCCCAACGGCATTGGTGATAGCCGAGCGCCCACAACGGCGGCAAGGGCGCGCGGCCGGTCAGGGCGGCGTAGCGCCGGGTGACCTCGGCCAGCGTCGGTCCGGCCAACAGATAAAGGTCGGTTACCCCGCCGAAGGATTGATACCAGAATTCACCCGGTTTGGTCTTGCCGACATCCATGATCGCCCGGTGAGGGTTGTCGAAGAACAGCCCCAGAAACCGCTCGCCGATTTGGAGGACGGCCAGCGGAATGGCGACATAGGTCGGATCGTAATCGTCGCGGGCGTAGGTGTGCTTGAATACCGCCACCACGTCCACGGTCAGAAAATCGGCGCGCTCGCCCAGTTTGTTGAAGCGCCCGGCGCGCTCGCCCAGGCCGTAGCACCCCTTCGCGCCGATCAAGGCGAAATTGAGCAATAAAGCCTCGCCGCAACCGCCGATGCCGTCGGCGACGGTCGAGAGCGAGACGCCCGCCAGTCCCACATGCAGGTGGCGGGGGCGTAGTTCGACCCGTCCCTCCGCTGTTTCGAACAGCGCCGCGCCGTCAGTCAGAACCGGCGTTTCAACCGCTCCGGCCTGATAATCGGGGATTACCGCATCCGAATACTGGGTCGGGTCAGTCTCTCGGGCGTTTTCGAACCGAAGGCGCAGACAGCCAGCCATCGGGAGGGCGCAGGCGACCCGCAGCCGCACGCCGGAGCCGGTCAATTCGACTGCGGGTCCATCGACGCTCAATTGTTCCGGATAATCGAAATTGAGGGGATGGATTTTCTGATCGAAAAACATCGTAAATCCTTGAGGCAGCGCGTCTAGATTTAAAAAATGCCGTTTTTCAAGGTTTCGCGGCGGATTGAGTCTTCCGGTCGGTGTACTCCGCCAGCAATTGCGCCAGTTGGGTGGGCGGAACGTAACCGGGAAGCATCTCGCCGGATTCTAGAATCAAGCTCGGCGTGCCGCGCACGCCTAATTTCTGAGCCAGTTCGTATTGCGCCCGCACCGGATTGTCGCAGGTCTTGGTTTCGACGCTCTCGCCGCGCTTGGCCTTGGTCATGGCCTCTCGCCGGTCCTGGGCGCACCAGACCGACACCGCTTTTTGATAGGACTCCGAGCCGAGGCCCTCGCGCGGGAACCACAGATAACGTATCTTGATGCCTTCCTTGTTGTACTCGGCTATCTGGCTGTGCATTTTGCGGCAGTAGCCGCAGTCGATGTCGGTAAACACGGTGATCGTGTTTTTAACCGGCCCCTCGGGTCCGAAAACGATCATGTTATTTTCGCCGATGGTTTGGATGGCCTTGCCGCGCAGTTCGCCTCGCCGCTTGTCGGTCAGGTTGGCCTGACCGTTCAAGTCCAGCATGTCTCCCTGGATAGCAAAACGTCCGTCTTCGCTCAAGTACAGCACTTGCCCGCCGATCACGACCTCATACAATCCTGGAATCGCGGAGGGCGCGATGCTATCCGGTTTTTCGCCCTCCAGAGCCGCTTGAAGCTTGCTCAGATCGGGTTGCTTCGGCGCTTCGGAAGCCGGGGCGGGGTCGGCGGCCAGCGCGCTCGCGGAAAACAGGACGGCGGCGATCAGCAAGGTCTTGTGCATTGCAATACCTACAGGGCGGGGGAATAATGGATTCAGAGTTTAACCGCAAGCGGGAGTTTCACAACGCTTCGGCGCGTAGCGATATTGAGGGCGCGTCACCGGCGCGGTCATCCGACGAGCTGCGTAGGCAAGATTTTCGGTTTGACTTGCCGGCGGAGTTGATCGCCCAACAGCCGCCGGACCGGCGCGGCGACAGTCGGCTAATGGTGTTGGACGGCGCGAGCGGCGCGCTGGAGGACCGGCGCTTCGATGAGTTGCCGAACCTGTTGCATCCCGGCGATCTCCTGGTGTTCAACGATACCCGCGTGATCCCGGCCCGCTTGCACGGTCGAAAAAACAGCGGCGGTCGGGTCGAACTGCTGGTGGAACGACTGCTGGACCAACGGCGCGCCTTGGTTCACCTGCGCGCCAGCAAACCGCCCAAACCCGGCGGGGTGCTGGCGATGGACGCCGGCTTCTCCGTCACCGTGCTCGGCCGGCACGATGATTTATTCGAAATTCGGACCGAGAGCGACCAACCGTTGCTTTCCTTACTGGAACAGCACGGCCAAATCCCGCTGCCGCCTTATATCGCCCGCCCGCCGACCGCGACCGACCGCGACCGCTATCAAACGGTTTATGCCCGCGATCCCGGCGCGGTGGCCGCGCCCACCGCCGGCTTGCATTTTGATCAAGCCTTGCTCGACCGGCTCCAGGATTTGGGCGTCGCAAAAACCTTCATCACTCTCCATGTCGGAGCCGGCACCTTCCAACCGGTTCGGGCGGAGCGTCTCACCGACCATCGGATGCACGCCGAACGGATCGAAGTCGGCGAGGACGCCTGCGAGCAGATCCGCGCGGCGCGCGCGCGCGGCGGCCGGGTGATCGCGGTGGGCACCACGGCGGTCAGGGCGCTGGAAAGCGTGTGCGACGAGCGGGGAACACCCCAGCCCCAACGCGCCGAGACCCGGATCTTCATTTATCCGGGCTATCGGTTTCGCTGCGTCGATGCGCTCGTCACCAACTTTCATTTGCCCGAATCCACGCTGCTGATGCTGGTGGCGGCCTTCGCCGGCCGCGAGGCGATCATGAACGCTTACCGACACGCCGTGGAGCGGCGTTACCGCTTCTTCAGCTACGGCGATGCAATGTTAATCGCCCACCGTTCTCCGCGGTGAACGAAACACCGCGATTTCGGTCCGAACCGGCGCGGGCGCGCTTGAAATTGACCCCGGCTTATCCATACAGTTGAAACGTCGTCGTTCCACGGAGCCTGATCATGAAACGCATCGTCTTGTTCGCCGCCACCAATCTGGCGGTCGTCGTCCTGCTAGGTTTCGTCGCCCGCTTGCTGGGGGTGGATCGGTATTTGTATCAATCGGGCCTCAATCTTCCCAGCTTGCTGGCCTTCGCCGCTATTTTCGGCATGGGCGGTTCGCTGATTTCGCTGTTGATGTCGAAATCGATCGCCAAGATGTCGGTCGGGGCGCAAGTGATTGAAAATCCTAGCAACCAGACCGAGCGCTGGTTGGTCGATACCGTCCAGCGCCAGGCGCAAGCGGCCGGCATCGGGATGCCGGAAGTGGCGGTTTACAACTCGCCCGAACCCAATGCCTTCGCCACCGGGGCCAACCGCAATGCGGCGTTGGTGGCGGTCAGCACCGGTCTTCTGCAACAAATGTCCGCCGAGGAAGCGGAAGCGGTGCTCGGCCACGAAGTCAGCCATGTCGCCAACGGCGATATGGTGACGTTGAGCCTGTTGCAGGGTGTGGTGAACACCTTCGTGATCGCGCTGGCGCGCATCGTCGGCTCGGTGGTGGATCAGGCCATGCGCAGCCAGGATTCGCGCGGAGCCGGCCCCGGTTACTACATCGTCAGCATGGTGTTGGAGCTGGTGTTTGGATTCCTGGCCACTCTGATCGTGATGTGGTTTAGCCGCCACCGCGAGTTCAGGGCCGACGCCGGCGGCGCCGAGCTTGCCGGCCGCAACAAGATGATCGCGGCGCTGGAACGGTTGCGACAGTTGCAGGAACCCTCGCGCCTGCCCTCGCAGATGGCGGCTTTCGGCATCAGCGGCGGTTTGGGCCAGGGGCTGCGCAGGTTGTTGACGACGCATCCTCCGCTGGAGGATCGGATCGCCGCCTTGCGCCAGCAACGGTGAGCGGCGCTCGACATCGAGCGGCGGCGCGGGATGCGCCGCCCGAGTTTGGCTTTAACTGGCGTATTGTCGGAAATCGAAATCGAGCTTGGGTCCGGCTTCCGCCACCATGTTGCCTTGCACTAGGGTGACGCCGAATTGCCAGATGCTCGCCATCTGCGGCGCGGTCGCAACCCCAGCGGCCACCACCCGAACGTTCAACTGTTGCGCTTGCTCGGTTAAAGTCGCCATCGACCGACGGCTGTTTTCGTCCTTGGATTTGGCCAAGCGCTCGATAAAACTGCCGTCCAGTTTGATGTAATCGGGCACCAACTCCTTGAGCAAGCGGTCGGAATGGGCTTTACCGCCGAAGTGTGACAGCGCCATCCCGCACCCTAGCTCGCGCAAGCGGCCGCGCAAATACTTCACTTCCTCGAAACAATCCTCCACGTTGTCTTCCTTGATCTCCAGCACCAGATGCTGGCCCGGCACCCGGCTATCCTTGAACGCCTTGGTCAGCCAGTCGAAAAATTGTTTGTCGACGATGGAGTTTCTGGAAATTCGCACGAACAGGATCGGCGGCTTCAAGGCGTCCTGGCGGATTTCCGCCAGCGCCGACAGTGCCCGGATCAGGGTCCATTTATCCATCGCCCCCATCGCGCCGTAGCGCACCGCCACGGCTCCGACCTTGTCGGTCGGCTGCGGCTTGCCCTCCTCGTCCATGATCAGAAGGTAAACCTTGTAGCGGGCGTCCTCTGCGGCCGCGAAACTGACGATAGGCTGGTAGTTGAGGCTGAGTTGGCCCTTGGTCAAGGCGGCGCGGATCAGGCGGATGATGGGCTCGTCCTGCGGGTTGATGACGCCGCTTTTCTTTTCGGTGCTGGGCGGCGTGTAAATTTCGACCCGGTTGCCGCCCTTTTGGCGCGCCAGCTCGCAGGCACGGTCGGCGTGCGACAGGATTTGGACGGCGGTTTCCTGACTGTCCTTGGCCCGGCAAAGGC